>JBJOHR010000113.1:0-7776 GCA_046047575.1 Bacteroidota bacterium
TGAAAGTGTGCGTATTCGTCCGTTATCATAATTGCACGCTGAACTTTTTGTAGGTCGTGGTCTACCCAAAGATCTGTCATCAATTCATTCGTCTCAGTAGTTGAAGGCTCACGCGCCAAAAGAACCTGATATGACCAAACGATCAGCCCTTCGTAGAACTCGCGTGAATTGGCCAGAATTTGCACGTATTCATCCTTATTCTGACCCGAAAGCCCCAAAAGACTTTGCGGTTGGTTGTACTCAATCATGTTGAATCCAGCGTAAAACTCTGCTTGTGTTGGGAATCGGAAAAACAGATTATCGAAGCTGGCGTTAACGAAGTTGAACGTGTTCATGTTGATCTCATCATAAACCGCATTGTTTATCATGGCTGCACAAACGTCACTTATCTCCATTTCGCCATTCATGTATTTCTCTTCGGAGTTGAGAACAGCACGCAACTTATCTATCAAAGAATGACGTTCGGCAACACCTTCCCAGTTTCCGTTCAATGAATCGCCCAGAATTCCACTGGCAATTGGTCCCATCACTTCATTTATCTCCGCGTTTGATGCCGCCTCAAGGAAACGTGCTTTGCCTTGTTCGTAGATGCGATTGTAGTATGCGTGTTTATAGGAAAGGTCTCCAGGAATGAAATCGGTGCTTGTCTGGAGCTTAAGGATCATCGCTTCACGAGATTCAAAACTGAGGTCTGCCGCTTTGAGCGTTTGGACTTCCGAACTCATTTCCGCATCAAACGGCTCTCTTCCTATTTGATCGATGTAAACCCTATTGACATAATTCTCAATAAGAAGGTCAGATACTTCTGAATAGTACGGAGCATCATTATCGGGAATCAAGTCGGGATCCTTAGAACAGCCAGCCAGAAGTAAGGCTAACATCAGAATAAGTGGACAGTGATTGTTCCGCATTTGGAGTACAAAATACGGCTTCGTTTGGAGTGTTGTTGTCCTGTAGTTTCATTTCTTTGTTAACACAAGCAGTTGAACATGACCATCGAACAAGCTCAAAGAATCGTTGACGAGTGGATAAACAGTACAGGTGTTCGTTATTTCAATGAGTTGACCAACATGGCCATGCTCACGGAAGAAGTAGGTGAAGTGGCTCGCATTATTGCTCGCAGATATGGCGAACAATCCGAAAAGGAAAGCGACAAGGATAAAGTCCTTGGCGATGAATTGGCCGATGTGCTGTTCGTGCTTATCTGTTTGGCCAATCAAACTGGTGTTGATCTGACGGAAGCGCTGAAAAAGAATCTGGAAAAGAAAACGACCCGCGATGCGGACCGTCATAAGAATAACCCGAAACTCAAGTAGTTCAGTATTCCTTTTTAACCGTTTGGATGAAGTTGATCATCTGAATCCAGTATTCGGTTTCTCCATCGGTTCCCTTATCAAGTGATTTAGAACCATGCGCACCTCCTTTTGGTGGTGCGAAGTAGATCTTCTTCTGCGACCGAATGGCATTGGCAATGGCATCTGTGTATTTCTTTTCATCAGAACCGCAGGCAATGAAGGTCGGTTTGCTCAAATTTTTAGCTGCAGCAGCAACATCTAACGCCTTCCCGAAATACTCACCAGGACTGAATGCTATGACCGCTTTGACCTGTGGCATTTCTGCTGCTAGCTTTAATGCTAACGAAGCAGAATACGAACTTCCGAAAATGATAACCGGTTTCCGGGCAATGAGGTAAGCTTTCTCTATGGCGGCTCTCATGTCGATCTCCGCATCCATATAGCCGGTGCCTAAACCAGTTTCCTTTGCAAGCACATAGGTTTCATTCACAATAAAGTTCTCCTCTTTGCCAGACCGTAGGTCAACTGCAATGCAATTAACCTCCAATTTATTGAGTTTTGGAGCGATTCTTTGGTATTCACCCCGGCTCGATTCGGCCATATGAAAAAGTACAACCCACGGGTAATCGGGGTTCACCTCGTACATATCGGCCGTAATGGTTACTCCATCTTTTGAAGGAAACTTTACTCTTCGGGCTGTTTGGGCGTCAGCAATAGAGATATTCAGGACCAAACCTGCAATGAGCAATAAACCAACTTGCTTAATCATGGTGCAAATTAATATGAGTTGGCGGGTTGTAACAAAAGGCATTCCGTTTTTTCGACAGATGTTTCAACAAAAAACCCCGTTCAGATCATGAGCGGGGTTTTTCAATTGATCTTATTTTTTTCGCTGGCCTATTTTTCTGCCAGAACAATAACCTTGTTGTTGTTCATTTCAACAACACCACCACCTATCTCGAAGTATTTGATGTCGCCATCAATGGCTTCTACCTTCACTTTCCCTTTGGCAAGAGTTGCAACGATAGGAGCGTGATTGTCAAGAATTCCGAATAGACCTTCTTTTCCTGGGAGTTGCACATGTTTGGCCTCTCCCTCAAAAATCTTTTCGTCTGGTGTTACGATTTCTAGGATCATAGTTTCGAGTTTCGAGTTTCGAGTTTCGAAGCTCCAGCAATCTTACTGGAAACTTGCGACCCGCAACTGGTAACTAATTAGGCTTCTGCCATCAATTTCTTACCCTTCTCAATTGCTTCCTCAATGGTACCTACCAAGTTGAATGCAGCTTCAGGATACTCATCAACCTTTCCGTCCATGATCATGTTGAAACCTTTGATGGTGTCGGCAATATCAACAAAGACACCTTTCAGGCCGGTGAACTGCTCAGCAACATGGAAAGGCTGAGAAAGGAAACGTTGAACACGTCTTGCTCTGTGAACGATCAACTTGTCTTCTTCAGAAAGTTCGTCCATACCAAGAATCGCAATGATATCCTGAAGTTCCTTGTAACGCTGAAGCGTTTCAATAACACGTTGAGCAGTGCTGTAGTGTTCTTGACCAACAATGGCCGGAGTTAGGATTCGAGAAGTTGAATCCAATGGGTCAACCGCAGGGTAGATACCCAACTCAGCGATCTTACGTGAAAGTACCGTGGTAGCATCCAAGTGCGAGAAGGTAGTTGCAGGCGCTGGGTCGGTCAAGTCATCCGCAGGTACGTAAACCGCCTGTACAGATGTGATGGAACCTCGTTTCGTAGAAGTAATTCGCTCCTGCATCAATCCCATTTCTGTTGCCAAAGTTGGCTGGTAACCCACTGCAGATGGCATACGACCAAGAAGGGCCGATACCTCAGAACCTGCCTGTGTGAATCGGAAGATGTTGTCGATGAAGAAAAGGATGTCACGACCTCCTGATTTCTCATCTCCATCTCGGAAGTACTCCGCAATTGTCAATCCTGAAAGTGCAACTCGTGCACGTGCCCCTGGAGGCTCGTTCATCTGACCGAATACGAAAGTCGCCTTTGACTTCTTCAGTTTATCATGGTCAACCTTAGAAAGGTCCCAACCACCTTCTTCCATTGAGTGACGGAAAGCATCACCGTAATCGATAATTCCCGCCTCGATCATCTCACGGAGAAGGTCATTTCCCTCACGTGTTCTTTCACCAACACCGGCAAATACAGAAAGACCACCGTGTCCTTTGGCGATGTTGTTGATCAACTCCTGGATCAATACCGTTTTACCAACACCGGCACCTCCGAACAACCCGATCTTACCACCTTTTGCATAAGGCTCAATCAGGTCAATTACCTTGATACCCGTGAAAAGAACTTCTGTTGCAGTTGAAAGTTCCTCAAACGCAGGAGGAGCTTTGTGAATGGCATATCCGCCTTTCTTATCGCAATCAGCCATTCCATCAATAGGGTCACCGACTACGTTAAAAAGACGACCGAAGATCTGGTCGCCAATAGGCATGGTAATAGGGGCACCCAACGCACGCACTTCGGTACCACGGCTAAGTCCGTCAGTAGAATCCATCGCAATGGCGCGAACGGTGTTCTCTCCAACGTGCTGCTGACATTCAAGTGTTACAACCTGTCCGTCTGGACGGGTCACCTCAAGGGCATCTAGGATTTTTGGAAGTTCCCCGTTGCCACCATCAAAGCTGATGTCAAGTACGGGACCGATGATCTGTGCTACTTTACCTTTAAGAACGGCCATTTTGTGTGTGCTTTTTCTGTTGAAATGTGCTCAAAAAATTCGGCTGCGAAAGTAGGCCATTTGCTTGTGCATTACAACACCTGTTTAAAAAATGTTGACAAGGTCTGTGAATCATAGAAAGGACAGGCTCATAATCACTCGATTACCGTTCGTATTTGGATACTTTTGCGGCCAAATCATTTTGTTTGATCTGGTTTGAAGGTTTTCCGATCCATAGAAGAATTCACCAAGGTGAAGCGAGCAGTTGTCACTACGGGCACGTTCGATGGGGTGCACATAGGTCACCGGAAGATCATTGGCCGGCTGAATCAGATTGCGGAAAAGGTAGGCGGAGAAAGTGTATTGCTCACTTTCGACCCTCATCCGAGAATGGTTCTTTTTCCGGACGACCACGGACTTGAACTCATAACTACCATTGACGAGAAAATTGCCTTGCTTGAAGAAACGGGCATTGACAACCTGATCATCCATCCGTTCAATAGGGAGTTTTCACGGCTGTCTTCCCTTGATTTTATCCGAGACGTGCTTGTGGAAAAGATCGGAACTTCGGTGTTGGTCATCGGTTATGACCATCATTTCGGGCGCAACAGAGAAGGTAGCTTTGAACATCTGAGAGAATCAGGGCCACTCTATGGTTTTTCTGTAGAAGAGATCTCCGTTCAAGATGTGGACGATGTGGCGGTCAGTTCTACCAAGATCAGAAAGGCATTGCAGTTGGGCGACCTGAAAACAGCCAATAAATTCTTGGCCCATCCGTTTCAGATCACGGGTACGGTGGTTCATGGCGATAAATTGGGTCGTGAAATGGGTTTTCCTACCGCGAATATTCAGATCAATGATCCAAACAAGGTTGTCCCAGCCAACGGAGTGTATGCCTGCTACGTCTTACATGGGGTTCAAAAACTCAAGGGAATGCTCAATATTGGAACCCGCCCTACCGTTAAGGGTGAAGAACAACGGAGTGAGGTGAATATTTTTGATTTGGATGAGGAACTTTACGGAAAGCAGATAACCTTGGTTCTCATGGATAGAATTCGGGATGAAAAGAAGTTCGCTAACTTCAATGAACTAAGAGATCGGCTTTCTGTAGATAAGAAATTGGCGTTGCAACTATTATGAGATCTATTCTGGTCATTTCGGTCTGTTTTTTTCTTTCTCATCAGGTTTGTGGGCAAAGTTTCACGGTAGAGGCATTGGAAACTGAGATCTATCAATACACTAGTTTGGAAGAAGCATTGGCTGCTCCTCGAGACAGCGTTTACAGTCTTAAACTAAAAGACAGGTTGAAGGAAATACCGTTGGAGGTATTCACCCAATTCCCTAATCTGCAACTTTTGGACGTGAGCAAAAATCGGATCAAGGCGCTTCCGGCCGAGATCGGACTGTTAAAAAACCTTAAAAAACTCATTCTTTACAAGAACAAGTTAGAGTCTTTGCCAGCTGAAATAGGACAGATGGAAGACCTGAGAGAACTGGTCATCAACCAGAACGAGTTGGAGAGCTTGCCTGATGAAATAGGAAAGCTGAAGAAGCTGCGTTACATTGACATGTGGAGCAATAACATCACCAATTTACCTTCAACAATGGAAGAAATGTATGCTTTGGAAGAGGTTGATCTGCGAGTTATTGTAATGACAGAAGCAGAACAGGAAAGGATAAAGTTGTTACTCCCAAACGCCAAGGTACATATGGATCAGCACTGCAACTGCGGTAACTGACGGTGGTTGTTGTTGTGCGCTGGTTTCTTTACCTTCATCGAAAATCTTTCATCATGACCCAACAGATACCTAAAGTATTGTCCTCAGCAGTGTTAGTCGGATTGTGTTTGGCGTTATCTTCTTGGACAGGCGGACCGGCTCCAGATAGCAAGTCAGACAGTTTGGCCATTGTTAGGGTTATTCAGCCCGTAAACGAATTGTTTAAGGTTAAGCCGGTCATGTACGTTTCCAAGGGAAAAGGCAAGATCGATCAGGTTGAAATGAATGATAGCGAATTGGCTGATGGCAATCTACTCTTGAAACGCACCCTAACTGATTTCCTGTCTAACGGATATACGATTCAAACAGCCACCGAAGTTGTTGACGAAGGTGTAAAACTCAACACGTACTATCTGAAGAAGAAAATCGGGTAAGTTATTACCTAGAACAAATAGGTTTGGGCACTTTCGTGCTCCAATAACCACTGTTTCCTTTTCAATCCGCCAGCGTAGCCTGTCAAACTACCGTCACTACCGACAACCCTGTGACATGGAATGATTATGGCGATCGGGTTCTTCCCATTTGCAGTTCCCGCAGCGCGGATCACTTTCGGGTCACCCAATCTCTTCGCGAGGTCCATGTAGGAAATGGTCTTTCCGAACGGAATACGCTGTAATTCCTCCCAAACCGATTTCTGAAAATCAGTTCCTCCTGGATTCACCTGTAGGTCGAATTCGGTTCTTTTATTGTAGAAATACTCGCTCAATTGCTTCACGCATTCATCCAAAACTGGGTTTGAATTGCGAATCGAAGGTTTCTCATCCAAGAACAGAATTTGAGAAATCCCCTCTTCATCACCCATTATTTCGAGTGTTCCGATCGGTGATAAAAAATGGGTGACTCGCATAATGGCAAGTTACCCAACGGAATTCACTTTCAGAACTTCAGCGTAAGCATCGTCATGAAGTTGAAACCTGCCTGCGGATAGTAGTAGTTTTCGGTTGTTCGCTCTCCACCATATATATAGGTGAATGTGTAACCATTCGATTCGTAAAGTTGATTGAAGATGTTATTCATCTGAACACCAATGCCAATTTCCCGGAAGAATTTCCAACTGAAACTGTAGTTGGTGCGGAACTGACCAAGCACATACTCATCCAGCATCCTGTCTCGATTGGAGGTGTTGTCCAAAAACTGTTCGCCAACATATTTGGTGATGAATGAAGCCTCCAAACCCTTAATTGGTCTGTAGGTCAGGTTCGCGGTTGCGATGTAATTCGGAGAGAACGAAATATCGGTCAAACCGTGATGAATTTCCACCTGTCCGCCATTATCATAATCGTCAATGTACTCCGTGAAATCCCAGATCTTGCTCTGACTCCACGTAAAGTTTCCAGAAAGATTCAGGTTTTTCAGGATATTAACACTCCACATCAATTCAACTCCGTAGCGGTCGCTCCAATCCACATTTTCGCGGATGTATGCACCCACATCATTTATCCGTCCACCCAGCACCAATTGGTTCTGATAGATCATCCAAAAGGCGTTGATGCCAATGGAGTAGATGCGGGCTTTTCGTTCGTAACCCAATTCCCAGTCGTAAAGTGTTTCGTGCGTGGGGCGTGAGTTCTGCGTGGCATCTACAATATCAACTCTTGCGGGTTCACGATTTCCCATTGCAAGCGAAGTGTAGAAGCGATTCTTGTCGTTCAACTCATAGTTGATTCCCAGTTTCGGGTTGAAGAACAACCAATTCAATTTCTGTTCCGCGATGGAAACATTGCCGAAGAGGTCGGCTTCGGGGCCTTCAAATCGGTATTCAATGGAACGTACTTGCAGGTCGGCAAACAGGTTAACCTTTTTATGCACTTGGAAATTTCCACGTAGGTAAGAACTAATGTCTGTTTTTCGCGAATCATCGAAATAGTAGCGCTGCGCGATTTCTTCGTACTCGGTAAACTGCGTTTGAATTACCTCTCCGTAGTGGTCGCCAATGTAATTGTTCCAACCACCACCCAAAGTCAGCTGTGTCTTCTTCCCAATGTAATTCACGGCATAGGTCAC
>JBJOHR010000114.1:0-3046 GCA_046047575.1 Bacteroidota bacterium
CCTTGCCCACATTGTAAGCAGCCATTCGGGGCAGGCTCATGAACGCAGCGGCACTTGCCACATTGATAATGGCTCCGCTTTTCTGCTTCTTGAACTGCGGGATGAAAAGCACGTTTCCGTAAATGACCCCGTGGAGGTTGATGCTCAGCAGCCAGTCCCAATTGTCGAGGCCGTATTCTTCCACATAGCCGCCATCGCCAACGCCTGCGTTGTTCACCAGAAGGTCGATGCCGCCAACATCAGAAAGGAACCGGTCAACGACCTGCTTGTAGGCGTCCTTGTCGGAAACATCCAGTCCGTAGGTGAAGGTTTTGGCGCCCAGTTTCGCGACCTCCTCGCTTTTCTCTTTGAGTGAAACAAGGTTGATGTCGCTCATGCCGATGGTCCAGCCGTCAGCGGCCAGTTCGAGGCAAAGACATAGGCCAAGGCCAGAGCCCGCGCCAGTAATGAACGCGCGCTTTTGCGGAAATCGTTTGGTGAGTTGTAGCATTTGGGCAACAAGATAGTTGCCCGAAGCGAGAAACTAAAGTATTGTCAGTGCACCCAACGGGTAATGTAGAATCCTGCGGTGCTGACGGCTCCTGTGAGGACGATTCCCCAGAGAATATCCACGAAAACCACTTTGAGTGGAAAGCCTTTTAATGTGGCCAAATTGGTAAGGTCGTAGGTGGCGTAGGCGAAGAAACCGAAGAGCGCACCGTAGAAAAGGGCATGTTTCACAGAATCATTTTCCACGGCTGGGAGGATGGAAAAGATGAAGATGCCCACGATGTAAATGAGGTAGAAGATGATGGCAGCGGCCCAGTTGACGTTTTCTTTGAGCAGGTCGCCCAGTTGTTCCCAGTAGAATTTTTTGGCCACGAGGCCGAGCCACGTGAGGTCGATGGCGAAGAAGACAAGTGTTGTGAGTACGTAGCTCAGGATCAGTTTCATCAGGTAAGGTTTTCGGTATAAACCTTACTGATCGCGTATTGTTTACGGGCTGATCATTTTTGACTTAGTTGCCTTACAGAAGATTCCCAGATCACAAATAACTGATCTTCCACTTCAACGGGAATCCAAGTACTGCTTAAGACCAGGGCAAGGATACCCGGATGGTCCGAGACCTCATTGAAATTTATCGGAGCACGGGTTTTCAGGGCTTCTTTAAATGGTCTGAGCCTAGCGTTCAGATCGACCTCGCTGAATCCAAGGTAAAAGCGGAAATAATCGGAAAGTTGCGTGTCAAGAAGGTCAGCTTCCAGAATATGAATACTCAGTTGTTTATGAAAATCGATGAAGTTTTGGTTGGCATACCTGAAAAAGGCGTCTTCATTTTCATCAATCCAGAATGCCACCAGGAAATCCTTCTTGGAATTGAGAAGTAGTTTGCTTACTATTTCGGGAAGGTGATCCATATTCGTTAAGCAAGGTAAGGTTTTCTGCATTCGCATGTGTTCAAATCCCTGTTGAAAACCGAAGCACAATAAACTCGACCCCGCATGGGTGTGCTACTATATTTATTGTCCGCAAGAAAGGAAGGACGGTAGTCGGATATGGCGCAGGAAACACAGTACGGAGCAGAACAGATACGGTCGCTTGAGTGGCACGAGCATATTCGGCTCAGGCCAGGTATGTACATCGGAAAATTGGGCGATGGTTCGCAGTATGACGATGGTGTTTACATTCTCATTAAAGAGGTTATTGACAATTCCATCGATGAATTTGTGATGGGAAATGGCCGTACCATTGAGGTGACGGTGAAAGAACGTTCGGTGCGGGTGCGTGATTACGGTCGCGGAATTCCGCTGACCAAAGTGGTGGATTGCGTGAGCAGGATCAACACCGGTGCCAAGTACGACTCGGTTGCCTTTAAGAAATCGGTTGGTCTGAACGGAGTCGGTACCAAGGCGGTAAATGCCATGTCATCGGTGTTCACCATTCAGTGCTATCGCGATGAGCAGACCAAGTTGGCGGAATTCCAAAAAGGCATCATTACCAACGATGCCCCGATTGAACCCAGCAATCAGCGTAAAGGCACGCTGACCTATTTCGAGCCAGACGAAACACTTTTCAAAGGTTTCAAATTCCGCGATGAGCATGTGAAGAAGATGCTCTGGAACTATTGCTACCTCAATCCTGGGTTGACCATTGTCTACAATGGCGAAAAAATGACCTCGGAGAACGGTTTGAAAGACCTTTTGGAAGCCAAAATTGATGACGAGATCCGCTACCCGATCATTCACCTGAAAGGCGATGATATTGAGGTGGCCATCACGCACGGAAATTCTTCGAGAGAGGAATACTATTCGTTTGTGAACGGCCAGCACACCACCATGGGAGGAACGCACCAAGGCGCGTTCAGAGAGGCATTGGTTACCACCTTACGCACGCATTACAAGAAAGAATTCGATGCCAGCGATGTCCGTAGCGGCATAATTGCGGCCATCTCTGTGAAAGTGATGGAACCCGTGTTTGAAAGTCAGACCAAGACCAAGTTGGGTTCTCAGAATGTGGCCGAAGATGGGCCAAGTATGAAGGCTTTTGTCGGTGATTTCCTAAAGACGGAACTCGACAATTTCCTACACAAGAATTCTGACGTGGCGGATCTGCTTCTTAGAAGGATCCAACAGGCGGAACGCGAGAGGAAAGAACTTTCAGGAATCAAGAAACTGGCGCGCGACAGAGCTAAGAAGGCAAGCCTTCACAACAAGAAGCTGCGCGATTGCCGCATCCACTTTGACGACAATAAGGACCGTGCAGATGAGACCACCATTTTCATTACCGAAGGGGATTCTGCCTCTGGTTCCATTACCAAAAGCCGCGATCCGAACACGCAGGCAGTATTCAGTTTGCGAGGTAAGCCGCTGAACAGCTATGGGCTTACCAGAAAGGTGGTTTATGAGAACGAGGAATTCAATCTGCTGCAAGCGGCTTTGAACATTGAGGATGGATTGGAAGGACTGCGCTACAACCGTATTGTAATTGCTACCGATGCCGATGTGGACGGAATGCACATCCGTTTGCTGTTGCTGACATTCCTGCTTCAATTCTTCCCAGACCTGAT
>JBJOHR010000115.1:0-6509 GCA_046047575.1 Bacteroidota bacterium
AAGGCACGCCCGTTAGTCTGATTGAAGCTCAGGCCAGCGGCACACCCGTTGTTTCGACCAACGTAGGTGGGGTTGAAAACGTGGTGGAACACGGAATCACCGGCCTGCTGGCTAATGCAAGTGACGAGTTAAAAATGGCCGAGAATCTGATGAGCCTGATAGAATCAGATGCTCTGCGCAACGAAATGGCTGGAAATGGCTGGAGACATGTTGGCGAACGTTTTCACTATAGTCGATTGGTGTCCGACATGGATGAGTTGTACAGACGTTTACTACAATGAAGCTGTGGTACCGAAGCCGCGCGATTAAATCCTACCTTTGCGGCAAATCAAAGTTGCGCATGCGATTCAGTATCCTTGGCCTTCTCTTTCTGGTTATGTTCAGTTCGTGCGACCGCTACTTGTTCAGAGACAGAATGCTCCGAATAGGCCCTGACTTTGAATACTCCAAGTTTGAAGATATCATAGAAACAGAATACCGGATCGCACCTGATGATAAGATAGGAGTTCGCCTGTACACTAACGATGGATCTGGATTGATAAACGTACAATCAGGATCAAACGTACTTGTTGGCGGTGGAACAACGTTCGGAATCAACGTAGAATCTGATGGTTTCGCAAAACTGCCCCTTTTTGGCAGGATCTATTTGGCCGGATTGACGGTGCGGCAGGCTGAGATGTTGATCGAAGATAAGTTTGCAGAATTCTACAACAATCCTTTTGTGCTGCTTGAGGTAAGCAATAAGCGCGTTATGATCTTTGCCGGTTCTAACACGTCTGTAGTGCCACTTCTGAACGACAATACCACGTTATTCGAAGTTCTGGCGTCAACAGGGGGTATTCCTGAAGATGGGAAATCGGATAAGATCCGACTTATACGTGGCAATCTTAAAAATCCAGAGGTTTACCAAATAGACCTTTCGACCTTAAGCGGTATGAAAAATGCGAATCTCGTGCTTCAGGCAAACGACATTATCTATATCGAAGTAAGAAAAAGCTACGTAAGAGAAACGCTACGTGAACTTGCTCCATACATTTCAATATTGACCACTGTGGTAACAACGGTAGCCATTGTCACTCAACTAAGAAGCATTGGACAATAAGAAGAACCACATACCGATGATCAATGACGAGATCGACCTCGGTCTCGTTCTTTCCATTACTCGGCAGAACATGTTGGTGATCATTATTCTGTTCACATTCTTTGCTTTTGTATCGTTCCTGTATCTGCGTTTTACGCCTCCAGTATACCAGTCGGTTGCAACCGTACAACTTGGTCACGACACTAGAAACAATGCTCTGCTTCAGACCAATAATTTGTTTTCTCAGACCATTCATGAGGAAATTGAATTCTTACGTTCTCCAGTGTCAATCGGAGAATCGCTTTCTAAACTTCCCTTGGATGTAAGTTACATGATCAAAGGAGAAGTACTGAGTTCAGAACTCTACAAAACTTCGCCTTTCACTGTGAGTTATGAAATCATTAACCAAGCCGTATACAATCAGCCTATAAACATCCGATTCTTAGACGATTACAGGGTGTACATGGAATATTCCTTGGGGGATGAAGTGGTAGCACGCGAAGCATCATTGCTCGACACACTGAAGACCGAAGACCTTAAGATCAAATTCCTTGTAAACAATTACGAAAGGATCCTGCAGAATCAGAATGAAGACCAGAATCAGTTCTTCATCATTCTGAACAACACCCAGAGTAATATGAACAAGTACATGGCAAAGCTGGAGGTGGAAATATTGAATGAATTTGCCAAGACCATCAATATAAAAATGAAGGATCACAATGCCATTAAAACCAAGGACATTGTGAATCAGATAGCAATCGATTTCATCAATAACGATAAGGAACGAAAAGCTGAGTCAGCAAACGGGATACTACTGTTCATTGATGAGCAACTTGCAAAGATCTATGATAGATTGTATGAATCAGAAAACAAGATCCAACAGTTCAGAAAGATCCATGATATAGATGAGACCAAATCGAACCGTCAAAGCAACTTACCGTCTGTTGAGGGAAGATTGGAAGAACTTGAGGACGAGATTGTCAAGTTATCAGTAGAGCAGAAACTGTTATCTGAAGTTGAATTGGAGGTGACCGAAAATGAAAATCTTGACGTTTACCGACTTGTTTCACTCTTCGGTGGTTCGGAATACCAAGGTACCATTTCGCGGTCGCTGGCCACCTTGCAGGACCTTCTAATGCAGAAAGAGCAGATGCTTTATGTGGTAAAGGAAAACAGCGATCAGGTAAAAGCATTGCTGTATCAAATAGATATTCAGAAAAAGCTGATAATTGAGAGTCTTTCCTCTGTTAAGAACAATCTTGATAATGAATTGGCCGAGGTACGCAAACAAATGGACGTGTACAAAAGCCTAGTTGTACAAAAAGGGATATCTTATGATGAGATCGAATATTCCCGTCTCTTGCGGATAAACAGGGTCAATGAAAGTTTTTACAACACGTTGGTGGACCGTAAAGCTGAATACTCCATTTCAAAAGCAGGATATGTTTCAGCCAATCGAATTCTTGAAGAAGGTGGAATACCAAAAAACCCTGTATTTCCAGACAAGAGATCTGTCATTACCATCAGCTTTGTAGGAGCACTGATGATCAGTTTAGGAATCATCTTGTTCAAGTACCTCCTGTTCAATCAGATTACATCGATACGAGATATCGTCAAGTACATTGATGTTGCTGTTCTTGGGGTGGTTCCAAGATACCAGAAAGACATTCCGAACTCACAGTTATTGGTTGACAAGAACCCGAAGTCAATGATATCAGAGGCATTCCGAGCCATTCGAACCAACCTGAAATACATATCTGAAGCGGAAGGATCAAAGTTGATATCGATCACCAGTACCATCTCTGGAGAAGGGAAAACGTTTGTGGCCATCAATCTTGGTGGAATCATTGCTTATGCCGGCAAGAAGGTGGTTATCCTTGACCTTGACATGAGAAAACCTAAAATTCACTTGGGTTTCAACGTTGAGAACGATCGGGGCATGAGCACGCTTCTCATTGGGCAGGATAAGGTGGAGCAATGTCTCCGATCCAGCACACTTGAGAATTTGGATTTTATCACGGCTGGTCCAATTCCACCCAACCCTTCTGAACTTATCATCAATCCAAGAATGGACGAGGTCATTGCTGAATTGAAAAAGACCTACGATATCATCATCATTGACAACCCACCTTGTGGTATCGTTACTGACGGTATCCTTAACATGCAAAAGGCCGATTATCCCATTTATATTGCACGGGCCAATTACTCAAAGCGCCCGTTCATTGACAACATTGCTCGTTTGAAGCACGAGAATAACATTAAAAACCTTTCAATTATCCTCAACGGTCAGGAAACTCAGAAATCAGGTTATGGATATGGCTATGGTTATGGATACGGATACGGTTATGGGTATGGTTATGGATACGGTTATGGGTACGGATACGGGTATGGATATTACGAAGAGGATGAAAACGAAGGAAATGGCAATTTCCTTACGCGTCTTTTCAGAGGTAAATACGACTAATTACGGTTCATGAAAGTGATTGAAACGGGTCTGAAAGACCTGCTACTTGTTGAAACAGATGTATTCCACGATGGAAGGGGCTATTTTTTTGAAGGATTCAATACGAATGCATGGTCAGCACTTGGCATTGACATTAATGTTGCCCAGACCAACATTTCCAAATCTCAGAAAGACGTAGTTCGGGGTCTTCATTTTCAGAACCCACCACATGCTCAGGGAAAGCTGATCAGGGTGCTTAAGGGCTCGGTCCTGGATGTGGTGGTCGATATCAGGAAATCGTCAGACACGTTCGGTAAGCATTATGCTGTTGAGTTGAATGACGACAATAAATTGGCGCTTTGGGTTCCGCCCGGCTTTGCTCATGGTTTCAAGACCTTAGAAGATGATACATTGTTTTTCTACGATTGTACAGATGTATTCAACAGGCAAGCTGAGGGCAGTATTAGATGGAATGATCCAGACCTTAGAATTGATTGGAAAATTGAAAACCCGATCGTTTCAGATAAAGATGGAAACGCTCCATTTTTCAAAGAGTTTGAAAGTCAGTTTTAACGCAATACATTAGTTCCGCAACCAATCTACCTAATTCATGCTTGAATTAAGTTCAGATCAGATACTTTGGGTTTATTTGGCTTTCACAGTTTGTGCTGTGCTATTCTCTTTCCTTATCAACGGGCTCTTCCTTAAGTTCTCAAGAACGCTAGGTGTCAAGGATCAAGAACAATCGATGGTCAGATGGAGTTCCACTTCCAAACCTGCGTTTGGTGGGATTTCGTTCTACATCCTTTTTCTTTTTTCCATTGCATGCTATTCCATCCTGTTTGAAGGTGCCAATTACATCAATGACATTGTTCGTTTTTTAGGTGTAATGGCGGCATGTTCTTTAGGATTCGTGGTCGGATTGGCAGATGACGCCTACAATACCAAGCCATTCCTGAAGTTCTTTGCGCAGTTCAGCAGTGCCATCATACTTATAGCGACAGGGACGAGCATCAACATTTCCGGAATAACGGTCATAGATTATTCCCTTACCATTCTTTGGGTGGTAGGACTGATGAACTCCATCAACATGCTCGATAACATGGATGGAATTACCACTACGGTTTCCATCTCCGTCATTCTTGCCGTGCTATACATGTTATATGCGAAAGACGAAGTAATGAGTGTTTACTTCATAACGCTTTTAGGCGTATTGGCAGGCCTGCTTGGCTTTCTCTACTACAATTGGAATCCTTCTAAAATGTACATGGGAGACACCGGTAGCCAGTTTCTTGGCGTGTTCTTGGCGGCCATCGGAATCCTCTATCTATGGAATGGACATGCTGAAATTGATTTCAGGATTCAAACAAAGCAGTTCATTGTAGCGTTGTTGGTGTTCATAGTTCCTATCATTGATACAACCACCGTGACAATCAACAGACTATTGAAAGGCCAATCGCCATTCGTGGGAGGTAAAGACCACACTACACATCACCTATCGTATTTAGGACTCACAGACAGACAAGTGGCACTCTCCTTCTTTGGCCTATCGTTTCTATCGGTGGTATTCTTGATTGTGATCGACATTGTGATCGCAGATGACTGGGATTACATTCACTTCGCACTGTTCTTGGCTTACTTCTTGATGCTTTTCACGTTTCTTTATGGGATTACACGGTACAACAAACACAAGGAACGGTGAGAACTGATAACGTACAAAGACATGTAGGAACAGTGATGATCACACTGTTGGCTGTATTCGGATTCGAGCTTTTCATTTTTTCGAGTGATGACCACCGATCGGAAGACCAGACCTATCAAAGCAAATTCAACGAAGATTACAGGGTTTACAGCATCACCATTCCTGAAAATCTGAACTTATGCGGAGAGCCCGTTCCCATAAATGAACCAGACGTTTACGAGCGCATGGACCGGGAACTACTTGTAAATACCTATTGGCAATCGAATAGTCTGCTTTATCACAAACGTGCGAGCAAATGGTTTCCTGTCATTGAACCCATTCTTAAAAAAAATGGAATTCCCGATGATTTCAAGTATCTGGCCCTCGTTGAAAGCGGACTATTGAATATGGTTTCTCCATCTGGTGCTACCGGATTCTGGCAATTGCTTAAACCGACCGCGGAAGAATTAGGCCTCGAAGTTAACGATGTGGTAGATGAACGTTATGATGTGGAGAAATCTACCGAAGCCGCTTGTAAATACTTGAAGCGCGCGTATCAACAGTATGGCAACTGGACATTGGCGGCAGCTAGCTATAACATGGGCATGAACGGTGTACAGAAGCAACTGGATAGACAGAAGGCCAGAAACTATTATGACCTTTTATTGAATGATGAGACCAGCCGCTATGTGTTCCGGATTTTAGCTGCAAAAGAGATCATGGAACACCCTACCAAATATGGCTTTCATTACCGGTTGAAGGACCTGTATATGCCACATGAAACATATTCGGTCGTTGTCGATTCTTCCATCTCAGACCTAGCTTCATTTGCATTGGAAAAAGGTGTCAACTATAAGATCCTCAAGATTTTCAACCCGTGGATGCGTCAGTCTTATCTGACCAATAAATCGAGAAAAAAGTACTCAGTGAAATTGCCGAAAAGTGGATACAGGGATTATCGTTCTACTGAGGTAGAATTACCGGCAGATACCAATGCAGTTCAAGACACCCCCGCAATTCCGGAGGGAGATGATTGATACTACACTGGCAGAAGACTCATTTCTGGAGGTCAATGGTGCTCGGGTTCATAATCTGAAGAACATTGACGTGAAAATTCCACGCGATCAGCTGGTGGTCATAACAGGCCTGAGCGGAAGTGGAAAATCCTCTCTGGCCTTTGACACTATTTATGCCGAAGGCCAAAGGCGCTATATAGAGACCTTTGCCTCTTATGCCAGGCAATTTCTCGGAACCTTGGAACGACCTGATGTAGACAACATTACAGGTCTGAGCCCGGTCATCTC
>JBJOHR010000116.1:0-6512 GCA_046047575.1 Bacteroidota bacterium
TGGATCGAGGGCGACTGGAAGCATCAGCAACGATTGGACAATATGCCTTGGAATGCGGAAAAGATCCGCAAGAAAGGGATCAAGCACTCCTTGTTTCTGGCAATTTCCTTCATCATTTCAAATACCTTTTTAGCCTACGTGATCGGTAGCGATGAATTAGTGGATATCGTTACCGACCCACCGTCTCAGCACATCGTTGGTTTGGTGGCCATCATCATTTTCACGTTGGTGTTCTATGGTGTGTTTGCCAGAATGCGCGAACAGGTCTGCACCAATGTGTGCCCGTACGGAAGATTACAGGGCGTTCTATTGGATAGGAATTCTATGATCGTGGCTTATGATCACAAGCGAGGAGAAGGAAGAAGTTCTTGGCGCAAAGGAGAAGATCGCGCGGCAGAGGGCAAAGGAGATTGCATAGATTGCCACGCATGTGTGGATGTCTGCCCAACTGGGATCGATATCCGAAATGGTACGCAACTGGAATGCATTAACTGCACAGCCTGTATGGACGCATGCGACAATGTGATGGAGAAGGTCGGATTTGAGAAGGCGCTGATCGGCTACAAGAGCGAAGAAACCATTTCAACCGGAAAACCATTCACCTACACGGTTCGGTTGAAAGCATACACTGTGGTTCTCAGCATTCTTACCATTGCCATGTTTGCACTCATTATAACACGGGCAGATATTGGCGCCACTGTACTCCGCACACCGGGCATGCTTTATCAGGAAGGTGAAAACAACACCTTAACAAACCTTTATAACTTCAAGGTGATCAATAAAACGGGCGAAGCCATGGAGCTGGATCTGCGCGTGATAAAGGGACCTGGAAAGGTGAAGTTGGTAGGCGAGATCGTTAAGTTGGAAGCCCAAGGCACATCTGAAGGGGTGCTGTTTGTAGAGGTTCCGAAAAACGAAGTGACAGAACGGAAAACCAAGGTGACAATAGGAATTTACAACGGAGACGAGTTACTGAAGAAGGTGAGAACCAACTTTATTGGCCCAGCACCTGGGTTAAGTAGGTAGTTGATTAGAATATCAGTTGATAGGTTGAAATCAAGAATATTAACGAACTCATTTTCTCCGCGTCTCTGGGTGAAACAAAAAACGAACTAAAATGAATTGGGGATTACGCATAGCACTCTTTTACGGCTCGTTTGTCGTGTTCATCATGGTCTTGGTGGTAATGGCATTCAATCAGGACTTTGACCTTGTGGCTGACGATTATTACGAGCAGGAGATCGCCTACCAAGGCCGTATCGACCAGCTGACAAATGCTTCAAACGATGGACAGAAAGTTGCCATTACCTACAGCGGTAACAGCTATGATCTGGCCTTCTCAGAAGCAGCAACGGATGTAAAAGTTCACTTCTTCCGTCCGTCTGACGACACCAAAGATGTGTTGCTAGAAGAAGCGACCGTGGAATCAATTCTCCCAGTTCCGTCCAGCCAACTCATTGCTGGAAAATACTTGGTGAAAGTGGAGTGGAAAGCCAACGGCAAAACCTATTTCCAAGAAGATGATCTATTCGTGAACTGATGTTTCTTACTGCCTTTGCCATAGGAGCCTTGGGCAGTTTCCACTGCATAGGCATGTGTGGCCCAATTGCGCTTTCAGTGCCGATGGGCGGCAAACATGGTTGGGCCGGAATCATCAGAGGATCAGCCTACAATTTTGGACGAGTTTTCACCTACGCTTTACTTGGTCTGATTGTCGGTTTTCTAGGTAAACAACTCTCCTTCGGCAACTTTCAGCAAGGACTTTCTATTGCGGTTGGAATATTGATTCTGGCGTTTCTGATGCTGCCAAAAACCATCACAAAAAAACTCGATCCGACTTCAAAATTCGCCCAGCTGTTCCTGAAGTTGAAAGGAACGTTTCAAGGCGTTTTCAAGAGTAAAAGCCCAGTTGGACCCTTGGCTCTTGGATTGGTTAACGGCTTGCTTCCTTGTGGTTTGGTTTACGTGGGATTGGCTGGAGCCTTGGCGCTGGGAAATCCAACGGAAAGTTCACTATTCATGGCAGCCTTCGGATTAGGAACCGTGCCAATGATGATAATTGTCATACTTGCGGGTGACCTCATTTCGCTTCAGTGGCGCGCGAAAGTCCGAAAATTGATGCCTTTAATGTTTGCCATTATGGGAGCACTTTTCATACTGCGTGGAATGAATTTGGGAATACCATACATAAGCCCAGATATGGAAGTGACAACCGTTGGCGGAGTTCCAAATTGCCACACGCCATGAACACTGCTCTCATCAAGAAATACAACGTTCCGAGTCCGAGGTACACGAGCTACCCGACTGTGCCGCATTGGAATACGAAGGAATTCAGCAAAGAAGAACACCTGAATCGGTTGGTGACCAGTTTTCAAAAGGACAGGGAAGAAGGAATTTCGCTTTACATCCATTTACCCTATTGCGAAAGTCTGTGCACATACTGTGGTTGTAACAAGCGAATTACAGTCAATCATTCGGTTGAAGAGCCATATATAAATGCTGTTCTGAAGGAATGGAAAATGTACGTGGAGGTGCTAGGCGAAAAACCAAAATTGGCAGAATTGCACCTTGGTGGAGGAACACCAACCTTCTTCTCGCCCGAGAACTTGGGTCGATTGATGGATGGCATTTTGGAAAATGCAATTGCTACCGACCGGTCGGAGTTTAGCTTTGAGGCGCATCCGAACAATACGAGTGAGGCGCACTTGCGAATACTGAGGAAGAAGGGATTTACCCGTATCAGTCTTGGAATTCAGGATTTCGACCCAGTGGTTCAGCACACAATCAACCGTGTACAAACTTTCGTTCAGGTGCGGAAAGTAACGCAAGATGCCCGAGCATTAGGTTTCAAGTCCATAAATTTCGATCTGATCTACGGTCTTCCAAAACAGACCTTGGAAGGATTGGCCGATACATTTGAGAAAGTGTTGGTATTGAATCCAGATAGGATCGCATTTTACAGTTACGCGCATGTTCCTTGGAAAAGCCCATCACAGCGCGGATATGACGACAATGATCTGCCTAAAGAATTGGAGAAGATCGAACTGTACAATACAGGGCGTGAAAAGCTCCTTTTGGCCGGTTATGTGGAAATAGGAATGGATCATTTCGCAAAACCGAATGAGGCCTTGACCGTTGCTGCCCAAACGGGCACTATCCATCGCAATTTTATGGGATACACTACCAGCAAGAGTGATACGCTGATCGGATTGGGTGTGTCCTCGATCAGCGATGCATGGAGCTCTTTAGCTCAGAATCCGATTGCTGTTGAGGCCTACTTGGAGCGAATTGAAACGGGCGAAATTCCGTTGGTAAAAGGCCATTTGCATTCAGAACGGGATCTGGCCATTCGCAGAACCATCCTCGATCTTATGTGCACATTCCATTGTACGCTAGACTACCTGAGAAATGAACAAGAGTTTCAGGTCATCGTACACAGACTTTCAGAACACCTTACGGACGATCTCCTTGTAATTGAAGAACACGGTATCAACGTAAAGCCCGAAGGCCGCGCCTTTATACGAACCATTTGCATGGCATTGGACGAGTTTGTCTGGAACAAGGATTCTGGCGAGCAAATGTTCTCGAAGAGCGTATAGTCTTAAGTTTGCTGCGCTATTGTTCAAGCAGCAATGATCATTGTCAAGATATTTCAGGGTCCAGGAAACCAGATGTTTCAGTACGCATATGGACTGGCTGCGGCTAAACGCGTTGGCACTGAGTTAAAACTGGACCTTTCATGGTTTGAGAAGAACTCGGGCCATCGTGCATACATCTTGGATCGATTCAATGTTCACACGCCCATTGCTACGCAAAAAGAGGTCGATTTTATCAGAACCAAGAACGGCCGCAATTTTTTGGAATACCGCTACAATCTGCTTCGAGACAAGTGGGCGCCACGACACCGGAAAGCGATAGTGAAAGAAGACCTTTCCAAATTTGATGCGGACCTGAAGCATCCTTTCACGAAGAGTTACATCGAAGGTTATTTCAGTACCGAACAGTTTTTTTCTGATGCCGAACCTGAAATCCGGAATGCGTTTCGATTCGTAAGACCTGTTTCTGGCCAGGTTGAAAAACTGGCCAGCTCGATTTCTGACAAAACGGTTGCCTTCAGCATTAGACGCGGAGATTTTCTAGGTAATCCATTACACAATATCTGCTCGGTCGAGTATTTCCAGCGGGCCATCGAACAGATGAAACAAACGCTTCCTGAATTGGAACTTCTGATCTTCTCAGATGAAATTGAATGGATCGAATCGAATTTAAAGTTCGAAGTTCCACACCGATTTGTTCAAGGAGTGGAAGACCACATGGATCATATGCGCTTAATGAGCCTCTGCAAACATCACATCGTCCCGAACAGCACGTTTTCCTGGTGGGGCGCATGGCTTGCACAACCTGAAACAGTGATAGCTCCGGACCTTTGGATCACAGATGAGATCAAGGTCCATGAAGAAACGTTTGGGCATTGGGTTGAAACACGACACACAGTTCCCGAAAGTTGGATCAGAATTCCGGCCAAACTCAAAGGGGAAACTTTGATGTGATCAGGCCACCCACTTCTTGATCATTCGCTCAATATCGTTCGAAACAACAGGCTTCAGCAGCAGGTCATCCATGTCGGATTTCAGGTTACCTTCCTCATCTCGTTGAAGAATATTACCGCTTAGCCCAATTACGGGTGGCACGTGCTCGTAGCGTTTCTTGATCTCTGTGGTGGCCTGTAATCCGTCCATTTCTGGCATCTGAATGTCCATGAAGACGATGTCATACCTGCGCTGGTCGAAGTTCTCTACAGCTTGCTTTCCATTCGACATGACATCCACCTGACATCCCATTCGCTGAAGCATGATCTTAAAAGCCTGTTGGTTTATCAGGTTGTCTTCAACCAATAAAACCTTGATCCCTTTTACATCCTTGACAGGTAATTTCTTGGGCTGTGGAGCAACTTCACGTTCCTTAGAGGTCGAATTTTCGAAGGGCAGCTCAAACCAGAATGTGCTACCTTTTCCTTCTTGACTTATAACCCCGATCTCGCCTCCTAGTAATTCTATCAGTTTCTTACTTATGGAAAGGCCGAGTCCGGTTCCTTCCAGATTCTGAGCTACGGTGTGTGTCAGCTGAGAAAAGTCCTTGAATAATTTCTGCTGCTCCTTTTTTGGAATTCCGTGTCCAGTGTCAATGATCTCAAATCGCAATCTTTTTGGGGATTGACTTTTTACATTGACTATTACCTGACCTGTGGTTGTGAACTTGATCGCGTTGCGAACCAAGTTTGAAAGCACTTGAGAGACCCTTCTCCGGTCAGATCTCAAGTGAATTTCCGTATTGGGAAGTTGAAAAGTAAGCTGGAGTTTTTTTGCATCTGCTTCAGGTTGATATCGCTCTGCTATGGTCTGTGTGAGTTCGGCAACATCAAAAAGTTCGTCCTGGACAATTACTTTACCGGCTTCCAACTCAGAAAGGTTAAGTACATCGTTTACAATGGAACGAAGGTCTTGACTGGCTCCAAGGATGTTCTGAACTTTTGACCGTTGCTCTGCATTAAGTTCCGAATCCAATAGAATTTCGCTAAGCCCCATAATTCCATTCAGAGGAGTTCGGATCTCGTGGCTCATGCTTGCCAAGAAGTTGGACCGAAATTTCAACGAACGTTCGGCAACTTGCTTCTCCTGCCTAAGTTGTTGGGTTTTTCGCTGTTCAGAAATGTCTATTACCGTGCCCAGATAACCCCGATATTCACCCAAGTGGTTGAACAGCGGCTGAGCTTGCTCCAAAACGTATACCACCGTGTCATCTGTTTTAGAAAAACGGTATTCCATGGAGAACGAATCTTTTCGGTTCTCAACATCTTTCCAAGTTGCCAACACGTGTTTCACATCATCTTGGTGAATGCTCTTCGTCCACGAACCATCTAAAATGTTCAACATGTTGCGACCTAGTATCAGTTGCAAACTTTCGTTGATGTAAGTAGTGTTTCCGTGGGCGTCCACCTGATAGATTCCGACCGGTAGCAGCGAAGCCAGTTTTCGAAACTTGGATTCATTCTCTTTTAGAGCTTTCTCTGCCAGTTTTCTTTCGGTAATATCGATTGACCAGAGCGTGATACGGTCAATTTCACCGCTGGCACTTTTTACCGGATTGATATGCCGGTCGAACCAATATTCTTTGTCTTTAATAGTAAAATGTTTCTCAACCTGAACTTTTCTGCCGGAGAAAGCACGTTCTGTTTCAACCCTGAATTGAACTAGGTTTTCTTGCGCAGTAATTTGCAGAATGTTCATGCCTTCAGTCAGTTCAATGCCGAACTGCTCTTTCACCATATCGAACGCTGGCTGATTGAAGGCCAGAATGTTCAGTTGTCTATCTAAAAGGTAGAACGTCTGTGAACTGGAATTGAACACGGCCCGCAGATTATCTTCTGAGCGTCTTAAACTTCGTTCTGCATCAACCTTGTCCGTAATGTCATAGATCCAGACAGACACCATGTTCTGTCTGGCCAAACGGTC
>JBJOHR010000117.1:0-11233 GCA_046047575.1 Bacteroidota bacterium
ATCGGGACTCTTTGGAGATAGATCGGGAGTCTTTGGAGATAGATCGGGAGTCTTTGGAGATAGATCGGGAGTCTTTGGAGATGGATCGTGATTTTTGATTTTCAGTTAGTTATGGTTTTGAGAGGGGTTTTGGAGAGCACGAGTTACTTTTATCGAAAACCTAAGGATAATCTGATAACCGAAGAACTCAATGGCTACTGATGGACCCAAAGTCATCGATGGGGATACTGCTCATGACACCTATTGGGGTATTATGGACTTGTATGACAATGAAGTTGATACAGAGAAAATCAAACAGGAGTTTCCTTACGATGTTGATTATTATGATGATTTCGACTACGAGATATATTTGACTTCACTGGCATTGGCCTTTTGGGAAATTGGCCTTATGGATGATCTGCTGTTGACCAAAGTGAATGATATAATTGCCAAAGGTGTTGGGGTAAAGGTTTGGACTGAGGAATGCGATGAGAAAACTGGAAAACAGCGTCAGCAAGTATTGGAGCGTTTACTCAAAAAGATAAGGGTCAAAAACGAAAAGATTCGAAAACCAAAAAAGTATCGCAAGATTGCAAACTTCCATTTCCAACCCAATGACTTGTTGACGTTTCAATTAAGTGATGGGCTTTATCGAGCGGTAATCTGTACTCAGATCACTCAGAATAGAGGTCAGTGTACTTATGATTTGGTGGGTACAACTTTTAAGGGGAATATTAAACCAGACTCACAACGGATTCTTGATTTTGAGGTTGCAGGAATATGGATATCGACCATGTCTAATGTGCAGACTGTGCTAACGTTTCAACCGGAAATAGAAGACCTCTGGAAAAAAATGCCTGACACTTCAAACAAAATTCTTGGTCTGTCCTATCATTTGGTTGTCCACAAAGATTTTTACGGGTTTAAAGACAAATTCGAGAAAGTTGGAGTTGTAAAGATTAAGGAGTCATACAAACGAACTGGAAGCTATAGCTACGAATCGACATTTGAGCGATTCGAAGAGATTTTTGGAAATATTGAAAATCACATGCAGATTTTTGGCAAGCAAAGCATACCGATTAAGTATTTAGTTGATGATAAGGTGTAATGAGCTCTTTGTTCTTAACTGTAGGAAAAATTGAATGCGATTAGCTGAATTTCAATAGTAGTGGATGTCTTTAATTGAGCTGATTGATTTAGATTACTTCGTCAGACGAACACTCAACCTTAATGTTTCAAGGAGAGCTTGAGATAACTCTTATTCCTATTTTGGCGGCAATATGCTGAGCAGGATTCTTCTTCGTACGGTGCTGGTATTGCTGCTGATGGTTCCGCTGAGCAGCAACATGCTTTTCTCGTGGGGGTTCTTTGCGCATAAACGCATCAATCGCTTGGCGTGCTTTACGCTTCCGCCCGAGATGGTGGGCTTTTACAAGCGCAACCTCAACTACGTTACCGAACACGCGGTGGATCCGGACAAAAGGCGCTATGCGGTAACAGATGAGGCTCCGCGCCATTACATCGACATAGACCATTATGGCGAAGGGATGGATGCTTTCAAGCAGATGCCGCGCAATTGGAATGAGGCCGTTCAGAAATACTCAGAAGATACGTTGCAGGCCTACGGCATAGTTCCTTGGCACATTGATATAATGATGATGCGTCTGACCAAGTCTTTCTCTGAAGGCAACTTGGACCGTATTCTGCGGAATTCGGCCGAGATAGGGCATTACATTGCCGATGCGCACGTGCCGCTGCACACCACGGAGAACTACAATGGTGGAATGAGCGACCAGAAGGGAATACATGGTTTTTGGGAGAGTAGATTGCCCGAACTCTTCTCTGATAAGTATGATTTTCTGGTGGGACGTGCGCAGTACATAGACGACCCGCTGAACTATGCGTGGGACTTTGTAGAAGCAAGTCATGCGGCCAAGGACAGTGTGCTTTTGTTTGAAGCGGAATTGAACATGGAATGGCCTATTGACCGCAAGTACACAATGGAGAATCGTGGGGCCGTATTGATGAAGGTCTATTCTCAGGAATATTCTGAAGCGTATCATGATAGGCTGAATGGAATGGTGGAAAGGCGTATGCGTGCGGCAATCCGTGCCATTGGATGTCTGTGGTACACGGCATGGGTGAATGCGGGGCAACCGGATCTGAGTAAACTCTACGATAAACAGCTTTCTGCTGAAGAGCAGGAGGAGATGATGGAGCTGGAACTGAAGGTGAAAGGTTCAGATGGCATCAAGGGAAGGGAGCATGAATGAGTAAAGGATCAGCCGTCCGGTCGAGCGGAGCTTTGCTGAGTGGAGACATCTTTTAACATACAAATTCCTCGGCCCGTTCCTCGCTCGGAATGACAACTGAGATATAATGAGCAACAAACCACTATCAGGACTGAAAGTATTGGAGTTGGCATCGGTGTTGGCCGGTCCGGCCGTTGGGACGTTTTTGGCCGAATTGGGCGCCAAGGTGATCAAGATCGAGAATCCGAATACGGGTGGTGATGTGACCCGAAGTTGGAAACTGAGCATGGAGGATAGCGACTCTGATAGCAGCGCTTATTTCGCCTCGGTCAATTATGGAAAGGAGCATCTTTTCCTTGATCTTACAATGCCCGATGATCTTGCACGGGTACAGAAACTGGCGCTGGATTCTGATATAATCGTGGCCAATTTCCGGAAAGGTCAGGCTGAAAGATTCGGTCTGGATCATCGTTACTTATCAAGCATCAGCCAGAAGATCATCTACGGTAACATTTCCGGTTTTGGACCTGACGATGCCCGTCCTGCCTTTGATGTTGTTCTGCAAGCAGAAACCGGCTATATGTTCATGAACGGTCAGCCCGAAAATGACCCGACCAAAATGCCCGTGGCGCTTATCGATGTGCTGGCAGCGCATCAGATGAAAGAAGGAATCCTTCTGGCACTTTTAGACCGCGAAAGAACTGGAAAAGGTTCGTTGATAGAGGTTTCCTTGTTCGATGCGGCCGTTTCGGCACTCAGCAATCAGGCCTGCAATTGGCTTATGAACGGCCACATTCCGCAGCGAATTGGCTCTTTGCATCCGAATATTGCACCCTATGGCGAGATTCTCAATTCGAAGGATGGAAAGCAGATCGTGCTGGCAGTAGGCTCCAATGCGCAGTTCAGAGGCCTTTGCGAAGCCTTGGGGCTGGAACAACTGTCGGATGACCAACGATTTGTATCGAATCAAGATCGCCTGAGGAATAGGACCGAATTGCAGACCTTATTGCAGCAAAAAGCAAAACATGAGGATTGTGATACCCTGATGGAATCCTTCTTGAAAAGGGGAATTCCGGCAGGTGTGATCCGTGATCTCAAGGAGGTTTTTGAAAACGGGTCGGCAATGGATCTGGTGAGGATAGACGGACGGAACAAGCGCGTTTCTCAAATTGCATTTAAAACAAGAAAATGAGCTTACGCTGGGATTGGAAACGATTTGATGAGCTGACGGCCGAAGAGGTTTACACCATACTTTGTGTGAGGCAGCAGGTTTTTGTGCTGGAACAGGAATGTCTGTATCTGGATGCTGATGGGAAAGACCGTAAGGCGTTCCACCTTATGGGTTTTGATGGGGAAGAACTGGTGGCCTACGCCCGTATCCTTGATCCGGGTGTGAGCTATAGCGAAGTTGCCATGGGACGGATTCTCACGACTGAAAAAATACGAGGAAGAGGCGCTGGAATTGAACTGATGGAAGTTGGGTTGAAGAAAATCGCGGAACATTATGGGAATGTTCCAGTGCGCATCTCAGCACAAACGTACCTGCTTGATTTCTATGGGAAGTTCGGGTTCAGATCTACCGGAAAAGAGTATCTGGAAGATGAGATCCCGCATACGGAGATGTTGAGAGAGTGACCAGTTTCCAGTTACGAGTCGCGAGCGTTGGACCCGCAACTGTAAACTCGTACCTCGCAACTCAGAAAGAATTGAACTTTACGATCTTCATGGCTTCAGTCTTTCCGTCCAGTAACAGTTGACAGACAAAGGGCTTGCGGATGTCACCTTCCGGCTCGAAATAGAATTCATGCTGTCCTTCCTTCAACTCGCCCTTGTAAACCGTTGCCAGTTCGGTGCCGTTCATATCGGTCACCTTGATCTCTGCGTCATACGATTTCTTCATGGCAATTTCCATTTTGGCCTTGCTCAGTGATGTCTGAGTACGAACACGCATATAAAAGTCATTCTGAACTGCTTTCTCACGGGCCTGCTGTCGTGCAAGTTTTGCGGCTTTCAGGTGTTCCTTCCTTTCGTCCTTGAAAACGTACAATTCGGGTGTTTGAGCCTGGGCCACGGCCGACAGGGAAAGCAGTGCGTAGAGGGTAAAAATAATCGGTCTCATATAGTGTTTCAGTTGCACGTACATATACTGTTAGAAAAGCGCTTGGTTATGGTCGTTCGTAGATGAAAACGGTTGTCTGCCGATAAGCTTGTGGTACTACCTTTGCGGCCTATGTACAAGCATTTTCTACGGCCCCTCTTTTTCCTTCTTGAACCCGAAACAGCGCATCATGCTGTAACCGGTCTTTTTACCGATCTGATGAAAATACCCGGTGTGAGATGGCTGACCGAACGCCTTTATAAGGTGGAGGATAAACGCTTGGAGCGGGAGTTGTTCGGACTGAAATTCCCTAATCCCGTTGGCCTGGCAGCAGGTTTTGACAAGCAGGCGTCTTTCTACAAGGAGTTCAGTTCACTTGGCTTTGGATTCATTGAAGTTGGAACCATTACTCCTAAAGCGCAGGATGGAAATCCGAAACCGCGCATGTTCAGACTTCCGAAAGATCAGGGGTTGATCAATCGCATGGGGTTCAATAATGGCGGATTGGAAATGGCTCGCAAGAACCTTGAGGGGAGAGACCGCAACTTCATTATTGGAGGCAACATTGGAAAGAACAAGATAACACCCAATGAGAACGCCATAGATGACTATTTGGAGTGCTTCAGAGGTCTGCATGATCTGGTTGATTATTTCGTGGTCAATGTGTCATCTCCCAACACGCCCGGTCTGCGCGAATTGCAGGACAAAGAACCTTTGCTCCGCATTCTGAATGCCTTGAAAGTTGAGAACAGCAAGATCCCAACGCCTAGGCCGATCCTGTTGAAAATTGCACCGGATCTTAGCGATGCGCAGCTGGATGATATTGTGGAGATAGTGGCCGAATCGAAGATAGATGGGGTGATCGCTACGAACACCACCATTTCAAGAGATGGGTTGAATTCGCCCGGATCTTTGACCAAAGAACCTGGCGGAGTGAGTGGAAGGCCTGTCCGCGAACGCAGTACCGAAGTGATCGCCTATCTCCATAAGAAGAGTAACGGTTCGTTTCCGATCATTGGAGTGGGAGGGATACATTCCGCAGCAGACGCTCAGGAAAAACTGAATGCGGGTGCCAGCTTGGTGCAGATCTACACAGGCTTCATCTACGAAGGGCCTGCCTTGATCAAAAAGATCAATAGAGGATTGATCTAAGCAACCTTCCGTGCACTTTGGTCCATCCGATCCATGGCTTCGCGCATGTTGGTTCTTACCCAATGTTCGGCTCGTATGGGCGACTCAAAAAACTGTATGGGAAATCGCTTGGTGCCGGTAAGGGACAATAACATGTTTCCGATCATTTTCCCCAAAGAGGTGTTGGATATTATTGCTGCGCCTACTACTATTCCCTTAACATCAGCTCCGCTGGTAAGGTATTCGCGAGCCTCCTCGTTTATGTAGGTAATTTTGGAAACATCATAGATGCCACCACGAAACGGGATTTTGTCGTCCATCATTTGGTTGGTGGCATGGATCAAACGTTTTGCTGCAGTTAGGTCTATTTCTGCACCTGGTTTTACCATTACATGAAAAATGTTGCCAGGTAGCATTTCAATTGTGGCAACATCGATCTGACTTGTCTTATAACTCATTGCTTCCTTCAGTTTCAGTCAATTGGTGGCTATTACCATCATTCGATGTCAATGGTTACGCGAATCACGTAAAGTGTCAGATGACGACAAAAAAAGCAGTGAGTGGGAAGTTTTACTCAGGAAGCGATCCGGGTAAAATACTTCAGGTATTCATTACGGGCCCATTGCTGCGCCTCCAGTGTATCGGTAAAAACCTTCACAGGGTAGGAGGGCTTGTTTACGGAAAGAAAAAAGCCAGCAATGATCCTGGCGGTAAAGGTGCTGGTAACCAAGGCCACGGCAATGGTCTTTCCCCATTCTGAACTGGTTTTCTGTAGGTAGGCACGCGCTTCAGGCGAAATGGAAGAAATGCCAGACAGATCGATCACGGTGCAATGCTCAGCTCCTCTGGAAAGATATTTGACCAAGGCATGATAAGTTTTCGCTCGGTCAAGATCAATATCCACATTATGGATCACTTTGGCCAGAACAACCCCTTCATGACGGACTGAAACCTCTCCAAAATCAGATCTGACGGTACGTTTCATCATGGGGCTTTCGACTGATGATTAAATTTATCCAGATGACTACGTGAAAAACGTATTGAAAATGACAACAGACACGTGGGACGTTTCCCTAAAACGCGAGAATTTAATGTTCAGAACAGCGTAGAATCACCGCAGTTTCATGCTGAGATCGGTAATTTCCTTTGGCTCATATTTAAGGTTCTTTCCCATGGTGCCGGCCAAGCGTTTAAAGAATCCTTCGCGGTCGGGCAGGGCAACAAAGTCCGTCACTTTGGCAACGCTTGGGTCTATGGTTACATTGGTGCCGCCATACTGCACCCCGATCACATCGAACATTGCGGGTACGTATTGCAGATCGAGTTTTTTGCGTTTGGCAAACGAACGGACCATCTTGCTCTGAAAGGGATCAGTTGCCAAGGCCACGTTCTGAAAGCCGAGGTCTTTGGCCATGTAGTAGGAGTAGAACACGTTCTCGGTGCTGTGTTCAGCCCGCTCTTCGGTAAACACATGTTCGGCCGGAACACCCAACTTTTTGGCGTATTCGGCCATGATGCGCGCCTCTATATAAGGAGTGTATACAGCACTGCCCGAAAAGATGATGTTCTTGGTATGACCGTTCGTATAAAGATGGTAAGCCCAGAGCACACGCGCTCGCATTACGTTGCTCCATGCTGTGTCGAACGGTACACCGGGTACGATCACCGCATCGAAAGGCATGTGCGGCTCTGCCTTCTCAAAGGCGGTTCGGGTGCTGCCACACGAGACCATTCCAATAATAACACCTACTACCACATGGTAGGCAACTATTCTAGTCAGGTATTTCATATCGATCATGCATCAAAGTGAAGGAAAATCGGTCTGAAATCCTACTTCAATTCAGTTGCATAGGAAAGTACAACTTCATCTGAGGGCTTCCATAATAAACCATGGGTTCCTTGTCTACGGACCTTTTTGTCTTTCCGGTCGAAGAGTGGAACGAAGTCTTCGCTGAAGGCCAATTCATGGTCTATTTCGAATTCGAAGGACTTCCAGTAACGGTTTACAACCGAGAACTTGGCGGGAACAAAGTCAACCTTGCTCATGTCATGTCCCTCCAGTTTAGCAATGAACTGGATCATGCCCGATTGCCACATATCTGTAGCCACGGCCACTTCTTCAAAACCATACTTTTCCGCTATTTCCATGGAGTAGAACACATTTTCCAAGCTGTGTTCAGCATTACGTTCCAGTATCAGTGCCTCGGCCGGAACGCCTTTTTCAATCAGATACAAGGCAAAGATCTCTGCCTCATAGTACGGAGAATGAACCGCTCCTCCCGATAGGATGATATGTTGCGTTCTTCCGGTCTCGTACAATTCGTAGGCCCAGGCCAAGCGCATTCGGTAAATGGCATTCATTTTTCCATCTGGATCGAACGGGAATCCAGGAATGATAACTGCATCATATATCTTTTGCTCTTTCTTGGCCATTGTTTCCAGGGAGCAGACCGTTAGCAGTGCGGTCAGAAGAATTAAGGTGGATCGTTTCATGAGTACGTCTATTGGTTGTGTTGTAAACGCGCTTGTTTCAATATTGTTTAATGTAATTGTAAAACAATTAAACAAAACTAGCGCGAAGGGGCGAAGCTCAGGGGTCACAGTCGGCACGTAGCTCCCTTTCCCCTGAACTTCATGTCCTCCGACTTTAGCTTTTCTTCCGTTTGATCAGGTTCACATTCCAGCCTAGTCCGAAGGAGATCCTTAGTTCATCAAGCGCATAGTTGGTGCCCCATTCGGCCGGATGCTTTGCATGGATGTATTTGAGGTTGGCCATGAAGTGGATGTACCTCCATACATAGAAATTGAACCCAGTGCCCACACTGATGGCTGGCGATGCCTTCAGATCCGACTGCCCAATGGCCACATCTATCTCTGGTGTTGGCATGGTGGGATTACTGACCTGCACCAGACTTACACCGGGATGTAGGCCAATGTATGGGTCGAAGCGCTTGTAGGGGAAATGGTATTGCGCCCCGAAGAACAGACTGTGGTTGTGCTTGAGGTATCCGTTGCCTTGCGTTCCTAGAAAGAAGGAAACGTCTCCTTTGACCGAAACCTTATCCTGCAGGTAGTATTCCATGTCGCCCTGTAGGTATATGTTGGTCATGCCATCGGCCAGGGTCCATCCCGGAGAGATGGTGACCTGAGCACGCACAAGGCCTTTGCGGAGAATGTCTTCGCCTGTCAGTTCAGGTCGGTTCTTTTTCTGTCCAAATGCGAGTGTACTCACAAGCATTAATAGGAGGGAGGTTCTAGTTACCATAGGTCTGCGATCTTATAGTTGATACCAAGGGTGAATAGGAGGTGACCTTCTAGGCTCAGGCCGCCATGGTCGTGAATGGTGAATACACCTTCTTCTTCGTGCGCCTCTACGTGTCGGCCCAGGTGGAACATGTATTGCGCCACAAAGGTGAGGTCGAAGCGTTCGGTAATGTTGAAGTGATTGCCCGCGCCACACTGTATGGCCGAACTCCAACGCTCTTTCGTGTTATCTGGATCGGCATTCTCCGAAACCTTGGTGTAGTCGAAACAATGACCCATTACCAGATACGGTTTCATGAATTTGGTATAGGTCTTATCCTTCAGCGGGTAGAACATGACCGACCAACCGATGTGCGCATCCTGTCGGTTGCCCTTGCTGCCCACTTTGGAGGTCATGTAATCGGCAAACCATTCGGTGTTTATGCGGTCGTGAAACTGCAATCGGAACTGTCCGCCTGCACCCACACTGGGGTCTTGCCAATGTCCGTGGTTAAAGGTGCTTACCGTGGTGCGCATACCCAGAGAGAACAGCCCACCATGGTGATTTTTAAGCTTTAATGTTTCCTGCGCTGTGGTCAGTATCGGAACCGACAGGACCAGCATTAAAATGGTTTTCCGTAACATGTGGATGAGGGTTTGGTTTGATGCTTTAACCGAGCCTCATGCCCCGAAATTGTGTCTGTTAACTTTTGTTAAAGAATATGCAACGCGGCCTGTTCAAGACCTTCTTTCAGTACGCTCCTGTTCTAAGGATAGCATTCCACCAACCCCAGATACAGGGGCATACCAAGTGTAATGTTGAGCGGAAAAGTAATGGCCAATGCCATTTTTTATTGAGGATGAACAAGTTTCACTCCGCCATCGGCATAGCTTGGAAAATGACCGAAAGAGCTTGGGTTTTGATATCCTTCCAATAGCCACCATTAGCATCATCCACATACATCTGAAACACATACTGCTTCTTGTATTTGGTGCCGTTGCACTTCATGTACACCGAACCATTATACTTTCCCGGTCTGGCAATAAAGCCCGCAGGCGGATCGGGTACTGGCCAGCGGCTTCCAACGCTCTTGGTCTCCATGCCAGTTAGGGCGGTCATATCCGGGTCTCCAAGGGTAATGGTCTGCACATAGAGTGCCTGAAGGTCCATGGAATAGATCACATTGATCGACATCACAGGTAAAACCGTGCGTGCTTTCTCTGGCGGCAGCAACCGCATGGATGGTTCTGAGCTTGAGTCAGGTGTTTACCTGCTTCAAGTGCAAACAGCCAAAGGCCTTGCCTCTAAAAGATTGATGAAAAAGCAAACCAGGTGGTTTGTAGGTGGAGACCTCGTGACCTTTAGAGGTCTGCGGGGTCTTTTTTTTTCGGTGTACTACTTTCCGATCTTCTTAAACCTTTACTTACCCCAACAATTAAGCATGGCTGAATGAAGCTAGCATACAGAAACGGCACCGAAGAAGATACGGCTGCCTTACAAGCATTGGGGATCTTGGCATATGGTCAACATCAATTTGCTATGACAACCGATAACTGGAAGAAGTATCATTCTTTCATGTCAGATCCAGAGACTTTCACGTACCTGATGAGCACTTCAACGTGCTTTCTCTGCGAATGCGATCAGGAAATTATTGGAATGGCGTTTCTAGTTCCGAGCGGGAATCCAACCGACATGTTCGAAAAACAATGGAGCTACATCAGAATGGTTGCGGTTCATCCCGAATTTGAAGGAAATGGAATTGCAAAAAAACTGACGCAAATGTGTATCGAACTTGCCAGAAATACGGGAGAAGAATATGTTGCTCTACACACTTCGGAATTTATGAACGCAGCCCGCCATATTTACGAAGGGTTTGGCTTTACGGCAGTAAGAACCCTAAAAAGATACGATAAGAAATACTGGATCTACCTTTTAGAACTATAAACCGAACACCATGACCCATTATAGCATAGACGATTCCGTTACACTGGACGAGTTCAGAGAAGTGCTGGTGAACTCAACACTGGGCGAAAGACGACCGATCGATGACGAAGAGACCTTGACCAACATGTTGGCACATGCCAACCTGATAGCTACCGCACGCATAGATGGGCGCTTGATAGGCATTGCCCGCTCCTTGACCGATTTCCATTACTGCACTTATCTCTCCGATCTGGCCGTTGACCTGAACCATCAGAAAACAGGTATTGGCAAAGAACTGATACGGTTGACAAAGGAGGCAACACCCAAGGCCAAACTCATCCTTCTCTCGGCACCCAAGGCCGTGAATTACTACCCCAAAATCGGTATGACGCATTGGGAACAGTGCTATGTTCTGAACAATATTAAAGACCTCATCTGAACGGATATGATCAACTACAATGGCAAAGTCTTCTCTCCGATTTCCAATTCGGAGAACGGAGAAACCTCAGCAGAAACCACGTTCGTTTACCGTCAGGTGGGCAATATTCTCACATCAGAATACGCGGGTGGTAAGATAAAAACAGGCCATCTGCTGGGCCTGGTAGA
>JBJOHR010000118.1:0-12982 GCA_046047575.1 Bacteroidota bacterium
AGAGCCACTTTCCTTTCTTGAATTGCAAGGCGTCATAGCTGAAATCGGGACCATAGAATTGATACTGTCCTTCGAAGCGAGAATCTTCCGGAGCCAGATGGTCCATAATGATCATTTGTTCCTTTTCATCGAAATTGAGCGCCATGCTTACGTCATTGGCATATTCGTAGATCAATCGATGAGACTGCGTCTGTTTCTCTGTGCTGAAGATGGATGCACCCAGTGTGACCGATGAACCTTGGATAGAGAGCGCATCAACCACTTTCCGATTGGTAATGTTGTCTTTTCCATCCCATCCTAATAATGTGTAGATGGTTCTGCCTCGGAACTTATTGGTAAGCACGCGGTAATACAATGCACCATACCAATTACTCGGCCTTATGGGTTTTCGTTCTATTCTATCCCATTCCTCTCCCATATCGTCAAAAACGGTCACTGCAATTTTCGTCTTCGCCAAGCGGTAACGCAGAACACAATAATATTTAAAGTCACCATTTTCAAAAACGATGTTCCAACAAATGAGCTTTACCACCCCATCTTCAGAAGAAAGCTGGCCTAAGAACGGAACGGAGTCAAGCTCAACAAGAAAGTGCTCTGGAGATGCGTAAAAATCTGCGAAGTTCTTTTCCAACTTGGCTGCGGCCATCATTTTTTCGGAATCATCTCCACTTCGCATCGTTTCAAATGCGGCCAACACAGAATCACGCACCAGCAATGTTGGCTGGGCAAAGATCTGCAATGGGAAACACAAGAAAAGGTATACGACTATGCGGAGCATGGTTTCAAATACGGACGCAACGAATGAAAATTGCATAAAAAAGGCGAGAACGTTGTCTCGCCTTTCAAGCTTACTGCATCATCTTATAAATGCAGCGAATCTTTTTTCTGAAGGTTCTCGGCCACGGTATGCGGATTGTCCTCATCTGCAACGCAGCAATCTACTGGACAAACTGCAGCACATTGCGGTTCCTCATGAAAACCAACGCACTCGGTGCATTTGTCGGTAACGATATAATAAACGTCCATTTCCTTCGGTTCCTGAGCAGCGTCAGCATCGGCCGTAAAGCCGCTGAAGCCCTTAAATTGACCTTTTACCGAAGTTCCATCAGAAAATCTCCACTCTGCACCTCCTTCGTATATCGCGTTGTTCGGGCATTCTGGTTCGCATGCTCCGCAATTGATGCACTCGTCTGTTATTTTGATAGCCATAGCTCTGTGTTTGTAGTTTTGCGGCCTCAAAGATAGTGGACACATAATGAACCATCAACAACGGATCGCGGCTTTTACACAATTGGGTGAACAGCTGGCCAAAGTGGCGGAAAATCCGTTGGAAAGTGATTGGGCCACGGCTTTTGAACGGGCCGAGGCCGCGAACAAATGGTTTACGCATGAGAACATTGCCACTGCGCTACGCGGAATTGCCTTCATGTTGCAGCCCGAGAAGTTGGAAAAGTGGCTGTCGGAATATTCAGATATTCCTGAAAAGGGCGATAAGCGTGTTGGTTTGATCATGGCAGGAAATATTCCGCTGGTCGGATTTCATGACCTCCTATGTGTTCTGGCATCTGGAAATTCGGCCATTATAAAGTTGTCTTCTCAGGATGAGGCTTTGCCAAAGAAATTGTTTGAGACTATTGCTGAGATAAGCCCTGAATTGGCCGATCGGATTGAGTTGAGCGATGGCAAACTGGAAGGGTTTACGCATGTTATTGCAACCGGAAGCGACAATAGCGCCCGTTACTTTGAATATTATTTCGGCAAATACCCGAACATTATCCGCAAGAATAGAAACTCCATTGCCATCATAAATGGCGATGAATCGGTGGACGAGCTGCGTGCGTTGGGCAAGGACATTTTCCGCTATTTCGGTTTGGGCTGCCGCAATGTTTCAAAGGTGTATCTATCGGACAGGATTGAGCCGAAAACGTTTTTAGAAACGTTGGAGGATTGGAAACCTATTGCCAACCACAACAAGTATTTCAACAACTATGAGTACCACAAAGCCATCTATCTGGTAGAGAAAATGGCGCATTTGGATAACGGCTTTCTACTGCTTCGCGAAGAAGCAGGTTTGGGTTGCCCGGTTGGCGTACTGCATTACCAGACCTTCGGGACAATTGACCAGATGAAAGCTGAGGTGAAGATCCATGCGGATGAAATCCAATGTATTGTAGCTTCAGACAAACTGGGTTTTGAGCATTCTGTTCCCTTTGGAAAGGCACAATCGCCAGATTTATGGGATTATGCTGATGGGATTGATACGATGGCGTTTTTGCTCAGCTAGAATCGGACAAGTAAGCCTGATACCCGGTCATCCACTGGAACACTTAAAATCTGCTTGCACAGATTCTCGGCAACAGGCAAATGAACATGCGAATTGAAAAGCGCTTGCCGATGAATTGGAATCGGGTAATGCACTTGGCAATCGACCCCAATTTCAACTAAGAATCGCTTCAATTCATCTCTTCTTGCAGAACGAAGCACAAACAAGTGACAGACATCGCCATTTTGGAACTCCGCAACGGAATCACCGATTCTGCGCTGTAGTTCTTTGGCCTTCTCCAATCGGTCGGCATTCCATTTTTCCAAGTGCTGAAGTTTCACATTCAGAATTGCCGCCTGCAACTCGTCCAGACGGGAATTTCTTCCTGCGATTGAAATGTTGTCTCTTTCCTTCCATCCATAGTTTGCCAATGTTAGACAGCGCTCAGCCAACTCAGAATTGGACGTCAGAATAGCACCACCATCGCCCAGCGCACCGAGCGGTTTTGTAGGGTAAAAGCTGCATACGCTCACATCTCCAATCGAACCGACTTTCTGCTGGTTGAAACTGGCTCCGTGTGCTTGTGAGAAATCCTCAACCAAAAGCAAATCGTGTTCTTCGCATAGCTTCTTCAACTCACTCATTGGGCAGACCCTGCCGTAAAGATGAACTGCAACTACGGCTTTTGTCCGGTCGGTGATCTGGGCAGAAACGGTTTCTGCATTGAGTAACATTCGCGCTTCATCCACATCACAGAAAACAGGCTTCAGGCCAACTTTCAACGCTGCCAAAGCAGGAGAAACATGTGCGTTTGCTGGAATGATAACCTCATCACCAGCATTCAGACCAAGTGCTTGAAAAGTGATCTCAAAACCATCGGTGGCGTTGCCAACACCAATGCAATGATCCGTTCCAATGTATTGGGAAAAGTCCCGCTGAAATTGTTTGACCTGTGGACCGTTGATGAACAATCCGGAATCATTTACCGCATTCCAAGCGTCATTCAATGCTACTTGGATCGAGCGATTCTGAGTGATCACATCATGAAGCGGAATTCGGTTCATTCAAAGTTGATTCAGCGCGGTGTAAACCTTTCTTAAAGGTAATCCCATCACGTTGAAATAGCATCCTGCAATACGGTCAATGCCCACGTAACCGATCCATTCTTGAATACCGTAAGCGCCAGCTTTGTCTAACGGACGGTATTTCTGGACATAATAATCGATCTCATCCTCGGTCAATTCTCGAAAATGGACTTCTGTCCTATCAAAATCAGAGATCGACTTTTCGGAAGTTCGCAGGGTGATAGCCGTGAAAACCTCGTGCGCTGTTCCAGAAAGTTGCCTGATCATGCGCTTGGCATCTTCCAGATCAATTGGCTTTTGAAGTTCTTTATCCTTCAGCCAAACAATGGTGTCGGCCGTTAGAATGATCCTGCCTTTCAACTCGTCATCTGAAAAAGAGTCGGCCTTGAGTTTGGAAAGAAACAAAGGAATTTCTTCCCGTTTCAAGTGGCTTGGATACACTTCATCCACATTCTTCGGCTGCACTATAAATGGTACACCGAGTTCTTCCATCAACCATTTCCGCCTTGGAGAAGCGGAAGCCAACACGAGTTCTCTTCCCTTAAGATCGATCATTCTATTACGGTTCTGAAAACGACCAGCGAAAGGATTCCTGCCACAATGATCAACTTGCTCAGCTTACTTGCCTTGCTGAAATCTGAAGGTGCTGAACTCCTCAATACCTGAATAATGAGTAAGATGGCCGGAATCTGAACTGCCAGCAAAAAGTAGAGGAAGATGACCATGTCGTTAGCCTGCCACCAGGCCAACTGCAACTTACCCACCACACCCATCAAAATGGCAATCAACAGGATCACAATGAGTTTGGTCGGTTTCAAACCCAACACAATGGGCATGGTCCTACAGCGAAGCAACGCATCGCCTTTAAGGTCTTCCATGTCTTTAATGATCTCCCTAATAAAGGTGGTAAGGAATGAGAAGAATGCGAACGCCACCAGAATGGGCGACCACGGCAACTGCATCCAAGTGTCTGGCCCGCACATTATGTAAAGATAAACCGGCATAAAGGGAACCAACGCGGCCAGAAAAGCCACTACCACGTTGCCGATCAGAAACTGCCGTTTGTAGGAATAGGAATAGAAATACAATCCGCCTGCGGCAAGCATGAACACCAAGGAACTGGAAACATTCCCCAACTGCCAACAAAGGAAGATACCCAAACCCAGACCTGCCGAACCCAGAGCGTAGTAAAGATTCCAAGCAGATGCTTCGGTCATGTGCTTCCCGATGACCATCCCCTTCGGTTTGTTGATTCGATCTATCTCCTGATCAAAAATATCGTTCACCACGTTTCCTGATGCGGCAATGAACACTGTGGCCAACGCCACTAACCACCATTGCAAGGTGCTTAAACATGATTCTACTCCCGAAACTTCTGAAATGACATCGACCAATTGGGTTTTGGCCAACAGGAAAATGAGCCCAATGATGAGCAGATTAGGCCAACGCACCAATCGCAGATAGGCCATCAGAACCGCTTACTTCTTTTTGCCTTCTGCCTCGGCTTTGGCAGCCTGCTCGGCATCATAGATCTCGTTCAGTCCGGCAACCACATCTTTGGTAATGTCCAATGCAGGGTCTCCGAGCAGAATGCCACCCGCTTCGCTGGAATAGGCCAGCACATAGGTGAACCCGTAATCCTGATTGTAGGTCTTAAGGAATGATTTAATGTTCTCCTGAACCAATTTCGTTCCTTTCAGTTCCTTATCCAAGAGGTCGGTCTGAAGCGCTTGTTGAAGTTCAGAAATCTCCTGGTCGGCTTCGAGGGAGAATGATTGCGCATTCTGCTGCAAGCTTTGAAGTTCCTGCATCTTCATGTTGCGCAAGGCCTCGTTCATGGTTCGGCCTTTACTTTCAAAATCAGCTGCTTTGGTCTGCAACTCTATGGCCATCTGCTCCAGCTGTTTTTCCAAAATGGCTGTACGCTGCTCCACTTTTTTACCTGCCTTGTCGCGGTCGCCTTCCAACTCTGCCTGAATATCATTGATCAGCTTGTAGGCGTTCCACAGTGAATCGGTGTTCACATAGGCAATCTTCAATTTGCTCGAAACGCTGTCGATCACCGCAGCATCTACTGTGTTCTTTCGGCCTTCAGGTTTCCTGCCAGCAAATTCAAAGTAGAACAGCACCGCAACGGCAACGGCCAATACGGCATTGATAATGAGTGATAGGTTTTTCATTGCACAAATTGATTTGGGCGGCAAAGGTAACCGCTAAAAAGAAACTTGAAACGTAAGTTCAACGGTGTGAAATCCGAAATGAGAAATACGAAACCTTCTATTTCGAATTTTAAGGTTTCGTGCTTAGGATTTCAAATTACTGCGCCTTTATGGCAGAAAGTGCTTCCTGTATATGCTTGGTCGGGCTAAGCTGCGAATCGAAGGTATGGATCACCTTACCTTGTTTATCTATCACATAGGTAACGCGTCCGGGAATCATTCCGAACAGATCGTAGGCGCCATAGGCCTTCCGTGCTTTCTCAATAGGGTCGCTAAGCAGTATGAATGGCAATCGGTGGTTCTGCGCAAACCCTGAATGGCTGCCAGCACCATCGCTACTTATACCGATAACCTCTGCACCAGCTTCTTTAAAATCCTCATAGCTATCGCGGAAAGAACATGCCTGCGCAGTACATCCCGGGGTTTCGTCCTTCGGATAGAAATAAACCACCGCGCTTTGCTTACCGCGGAAATCGCTCAGGCGCACCATGTTTCCGTCCTTGTCCTTCAATTCAAAATCTGGGGCCATGTCGCCCGCTTTTACTTTTCCCATTTGTTGTTCTGTTTCTGTTCTGCAAGATGCCAGGCCAACGACCAGCAACGCTGCAATGATGATCCTGTTCATAGGTGTTCTAAACACCTTCAATACGTTTTAGTTCTTGCAAAATGAGCTTGGTAACCTCTTCGCCTTGCATATACACCATCAGGTGCGAACCGCCTTCTACCGGTATAGCGTTCTTGATCCTTCTGTAAGGGAACATTCTATCGGCCGTTCCATGTATATGTGCAATGCGCGTTTCGTCTCCTTTTCCGCGCCATTTGGGTGCATGAAGAATGGCCCAGCGCATGAACTTGTCATTCTGATCATGGAACATTTGCACCATGTGATCGGCATCGTTCTTCAAACGCTTTTTCTGCGACAACTTCCATAATCCGCTGAATTTGTGCATTACGTTGGGCGGAACCAACCCTTGGATCGGAAACACCCGACCGACCCTAAGCAGATTGGACCGTTCGCGATGATGCTTGATACTGGAAACCAGTATGACCTGTAGGTGAGGGATGAACGTGGTCATTTCTGACGCCAGCATGCCGCCTAAGGAAAGCCCGATCACCACCGGATTCTCTGCCTTCAAGATCGGTTCGGCCAACTTTCGAGCATAGCTGTGCATGGTGTCCTTCCACTCAGGAATGATCCAGGGTAAATGCGTCTGCTCATAGCCATCGAGCTGAATACGGTCAAAGGCCCTATGGTCGGCTCCCAATCCGGAAATGAAGAAGATGTGCGGCTTTGGCAAAGGCTTAAGTGATAAGGCGAAAGGAGTAAGTATTATTGCAGTCAAACTTAAACAAATCGGTAGTCCTATCTGCTAACAGCCAAAGCCTAAACCCAACTGCTGAATATGGCCAAACTAACACTCGACCTACATGAGATCTTCAACAAGGGCTGGAAAATAGATAAGGCCCTGAATGATATTATTGACGAGGCCGTGGAAAAACGCATCCCCATCATTGAGATCATTCCAGGAAAAGGAAGTGGCCAATTGAAGAAGAAGGTGATCCGCTTTCTGGAACAGAAGCACATCAAGGCCAAGTATCATCGTATTGACAAGGACAGCAAGAATTTCGGCCGGCTGTTTGTTCGGTTCAAGCATTAAGCCCCTCCCCGCTTCGCTGCACTACCCCTCCCTTTCCAAGGGCACGAATGGTGCTCACCTTCGAGCAATGAGGAATCTGGAGCAGTTCGATCAGAACCCGCTTGGCTGCCAAATGATCTTCTTGGCCCGAAGGTCGAAGTAGGCCATTTTCTCTTGCTTTTCAAGCCGTAGCAGGTCGTTTTCAAGAGAAACGATCTCGTCCATGCCACATGGGATCTTGAGCGTTCCCTTCTGGTCAATAAGGCAGTAGAAATCAGACCTGTTCACCACAGCAAGTCCATTCGAAAAATCATTGGCTTCCGCATATTCAGCCTTCACAACCATTTCTCCAGCATCGTTTATATAACCCCACAGATCGCCATTCTTGACTGCGGCCATGCCATCAGAGAATCCCCGGGTATCGTCAAAGGAAAAGGGTATCACGTCTATGCCAGACGTATTGAAAAAACCGAACTTCCCTCCTTTCTTGGCTGCAAAACGACCATCTTTCACAGGGTCGATCAGTTCAAATTCAAAGGCTTTTATCTCGGTTCCGGTCTTATCGATCACTCCATATTTTTTACCCTTTCTAACGATGACCAAGCCTTCTTTGAACTCAAAACGGGCCATTTCCTCCAACGTTCCATCGTACTGAGGAGGTACAACCTCGTTTCCATAGCGGTCTACGAAACCGATCTTCCCATTCAACAGCACGCAGGCCAATCCTTCTGCAAATTCTCCTATCCTGTCATATTTCACCTGTGTAATGGAATCTCCGGCCGGATTGATCAGTCCCATTTTTCCATCACGCGTCACGCGGGCCAAACCGTCCTTGAAGGGTTCTGCCTCGTCATACTGACAACGGATCGCAACGGCCCCTTTCGTATCCACATAGCCCTTGAAACCACGCAGTCCGATCACGGCAAGGCCTTCAGAGAAATCCCAAGCTTCCTCCAGTTTAAGCGGAATCACCTGTTCACCGTCCACATTCACAAAGCCGTAGGCCTCGTCCTGTACAACGCTTGCCAGTCCGTCATTCACCTCATACACCTCATCATAGATGATCGGTATCCGAACCTTTCCGTCCTTGTCTATCATGCCTTGGTGGTCGCCTCGTGTCACAATGGCCAAACCATCACGAAATGCCTCCGCCTCGTCATTATTGAATTCAATAACGGTTTTGCCCCGCTTATCAACGTAGCCCCATCGCCCATCCTTGAACACCGCGGCCAAGCCTTCAGAGAAATCGGAGGCATTGTCAAAATCAAAAGGTATAACCGTCTTTCCAACACGGTTCACATAGCCGAATTTCCCATTCTGCTCTGCAGGATACAACTGCATGGTCAACACGTTCAGTTCGTCATCCAACTCTTTCATGAACGGGTAGGCTGGATATTCCTGCTTGAACTCCTCCAAGGTCTGTGCATTCAGGTTGGGCGTAAAAAGTCGGAACAACTTTCGCCACGCATCTCCAATGTACGGGCTCTCTGGATTGAGCTTAATGAATTCACTGATGGAATTTACCGTGGCATTCTCCATCGACTTCTCAAAGATCAGGTCGTTGGCCTTGCGCTTATAAGGCGATTCCGGGTGATCCGCAATGAACTTGCGATAACTGCTTACACTTCCATCTTTGGTGGCTTCTTCAAAACGAAGCTTTTCAAAAATGGATTTGGCCTCTATGGTCTCAGGCGCATTGGGAAAATCGCGCAGAAACTTTTCTATTGCCTTAAGGGTAGAGGCGCCCTTGGCTGCTTCAAAGGCCAACGTTGCCTTCAGGTCCAATATCTCTTTCTTCTGTGGCGCTAAAGGAAAACGCTTCAAAAAGGATTCGCAGGCCTGCAGGGTGCGTTCCTCCATGGTTTCATCGGTGGCATACATGTAAACCATCACCATAAGGCCTTCTACAGACTTGGCATTCACCCCATAAACGGATGCCCTCTCCTGCTCTTTCCCGTCACTCAATCTCCAATAGTTCTGTGTGCGCTTGGCATAGATCAACGCGGTATCCAGATCATAGAAAGGATTCTGCCTGGTTACATGCACACGGCATAGGCCGTAATTACCCACCAGATGGTCTTTCTTCTCCAGTTTGGAAAACAGTTCTTTGGCCTTGAAGTAATCCTTGGCATCCAAGGCTTCGAAAGCCTTTTCTGCAATCCCGGCCTGCAATTCATAACCACACAGCATCGACCATAGGATGGCAATGATGAGACCTGGTACAAAACGCATTACTGGCATGGGTCAATTACTGTGGGGGCACAAAAGTAACACTCACATTATTCCAATCACAACGCTTACAGCGGCTACTTTAAGCCTATGTCAGAAACGATGTCTTTCAGTTCAGAAATGATCATGGCCGTGGCGCCCCACACAATATGGCCATCTACCTTGAACGATGGCGTCCTTAATCTGTATCCCGTGCTCAGCTGAATTTCTGTTTCGTCAATGATATCTTCCCTTAGCAGGTAGCTCAACTCCGGAATGTGTATGGATTCCACCTCGTGTCGGTCCGGTATCAGCTGTGGTGGCTTAGAAAGCACTCCCAGTACCGGATGCACCAGAAAATTGCTTGGTGGAATGTATAGTTCCGTTAGCCTTCCAAGCACTTTGACCTCATTTGGCGAAATATTAACCTCTTCTTTTGCTTCCCTAAGGGCCGTGGCAACCACGTCAGCATCCTTTTCTTCCACCTTTCCACCCGGAAAACTGACCTGTCCACTGTGCGTACCGTCATAGTCAGGTCGTTTCATTAAAACCGTTCGCAGCACTCCATTCTCATCCGGAAACAACACGATCAGCACAGCTCCTATCTTGGCCTTCGATGCATCCAATTTGAACGATGCCGCAGCCTTGGCCCGCAGGCCACTGGCCATCTTCAACTGTGCGTTCAAACCTGGCAGGGGCGCTGCCATCCGTTCAGACAATCGGGCTGTTATCTCATCCATCATGATGGACAAATTTGATCATTTGTTTATTCAAACTTTCTTCATTTTTCATGCAGAAGAAGAGCCTGCCCTGAGCTTGTCGAAGGGAAGCATCTCAGCAAATTCCAGCAAGAGATTCCTTATTCCTTGGAATGACGAATGAATATACGTCAGTCTATCAAGCCAAAACATCTTTCAACGTTTGAGGTTTACATTTGAAGGATCAAACTGTGCTGATGCAAACCTACGGACCCGAACACTTACAACCCACCTTTTACATAGATAGCAACAATCCCGATGTTGCTGCATTTGCCAAGAAGAGCATTGGCAATGCGACCACAGATAAGGAGAAGGCTGTGAACTTGTATTATGCGGTGCGCGATGGTTTCCGCTACAACCCCTATAACCTACGCATGAAGCCTGAGGATGTCACTGCAAGTCATCTTCTGCGCACGGGCGATGGCCATTGCATCGATAAGGCCATTTTCTTGGCTGCCTGTGCGCGGGCCGTGGGTATTCCATCGCGTTTGGAATTTGCCGATGTTGTAAACCACATAAGCAGCGAAAAATTCGTGGAAACCCTGAAGAGCGACATCTTCGCCATGCACGGCATCACTCAACTTTACATTGATGGCAAATGGGTGAAATGCACACCTGCATTCAATAAGGAGCTATGCTATCTTTTTAATGTGGAACCACTGGAATTTGACGGTGAGACAGACAGCATGTTCCATGAGTTCGACAAGGCCCACAATAAGTTCATGGAATATGTGGCCTACCATGGCGTGTTCGATGATTTCCCACAGCAATATTTCGTGGCTGTGATGGTGCTCAACTATCCGCACTTATTCACTTATGAGCGGCTGCGCGGCTTGTTGGTACCTGATAGCGGAATAGTTCCAGAGAAAGTTTAGTCTTTCTTACTATGCATCTGAATGATGCTCTCGCTCACGTCTTCGTAAAGTTTCTTAAGTTCTGGAGATATCGTTTCCAGCATTTCCAAATGCTCCTGCATCACCTTGGTGTCATTACGCTTTGCCGGGCCTGTCTGTAAGGCCTTCGGATGCCCGTTATTGATGTTGTTGGCGGTCTTTCGGATAAGCGGACGAAGAATATCGAGGTCCATGCCGTTCTTCTGAAGTATATCGTCCGCCAAGGCGTAGAAATGATTGGTGAAGTTGCAGGCAAACACCGCTGCGATGTGCGTAATTCTGCGTTGCTCAGAGTTCAATACCTGCACGTTATCGCTGATGGAACGCGCCAGTTCGAGCAGCATGCCTTCGTTCCAGTTAGAACTACCTTCAATGCAGAACGGCACTTCCTTCATATTCACTTCAGAACCTCGGTGCATGGTCTGCAACGGGTAGAAAACCCCCAAACGGTCGGATGCATCTCCCAAAGCCGACATGGGCACCGAACCCGAAGTATGCACCACCACTTTCCCTGGACAGAAGATCTTACTTGCCACTTCGCTAATGGCATCGTCTTTTACCGCAATGATCACAATGTCCGTTTCTTCTGGAATGGCCTTGAAATCGGAACTGAAAGGGCACCCAAGCTCAAACGCCAGTCGTTCGCCCTTTTTCGCATCGCGGTTAATGAGCAACAGCAATTTATTGCCACCACGTTTCAGCGCCTTTCCCAAATGGAAGGCCACATGACCGGCACCAATAAGCACAACATTTTTGGGTTCGAGAGGCATGGTGCGAATTTAGATAGAACGCAGATAACGCGGGTTTGGCGGATGATCGCAGGTAAAAAAATCCGCGGAACCAATTTGATCCGCGTCATCCGAGTTCTATGATTTCAACCTCCTCCGTATCGCCATCACCGTGCCGATGATCATCACCACGCAGCCAGCCCAAAGGATGTTGATCCATGGGAAGATCATGGCCTTCATCACGATGAATTCCCTGTAAGCATCGGGCTTTTCGTAAAGCGCAATTTCGGCCTTGCCTTCTTCGGGCAGCACCTTATTCAGTACCAATCGGAATCCCAATTCCTCCATTTCTGCGGGTATTGGAATGGCCATGCGGTCTCGGATCACATACACGGGTGTTAGCTGTGTTTTCTTTCCAGAAATGTCAAGTGCCGTAAGGTCGGCTGCCACGGCAATGTCGCCTTCCTGTAACTGATATTTTTCCTTGTCTACCTGTAGATCGAAGCCATTGAAAACAATCAATGCCTGCCCTGCAAACAGTGTATCGCCAGGGGCCAATTGCTCGGTTTTGGTGTTCTTGTATTCCTCTGGTTTGGTCTTCGCTTCTTCGGTCTCCACCTCGGCATAGGTCACAAAACTGTAGATGTCCTTATGCAGGAAATGCTTGGTATCGGGCTCGGCAATGTTGCCCATGCGCGGGTTGGTCTGCACCCGTGGATACAATGAGAATGCGAGATCATACCTGTTCTCCGCCTTGGTCAGGTAATCCACCTGATAGAACACATTCACACCTTCCTTTTTCTTACCGGTGTAGGTCACAAAATAATCGGCCATGCGCAGGGTATCACCCTTCATCATCAGAATGTTCTCCCGATTGCTGAAATCGCCCTCCTTACCAAGACTTTCCACATCTGTACCCGATGTATTCATGGAAATGACCTGTGTTTTGGAGGTGCTGAGGAACGCCCCCAACAAGATCATTCCAAAGCCGATGTGCGCCACAGAAGCTCCGGCAATTTTCATTTTGCCTTTCAGCACATTGAGCCAATAATAGCCGTTGGCAGCAATGAGAAACAGAGTGGTAAAGAGCATGGCCAAATACAGCACATTCTGGTAATGCATCAGGTAACCAATGGCAGCGGTTCCAACCAATGCCAGCACAAACGGGATGGTGAGCGCCTTGGTGAATTG
>JBJOHR010000119.1:0-3786 GCA_046047575.1 Bacteroidota bacterium
AACCCGCCACCCAAACCGTTCCTTTTCGTGCAAACACCTTGAAACTGTAGAGTGTGCCATTTGTAAGACCGGTAATGGTTCCGCTTGCCGATGAAGTACCCTTGTAAACGACTGTTCCGCCATCGAATGCGGTTCCTGAACCGAATGATAGGTTGGCTGTGTACGCGCTTCCATCGCCTGTTGGCAAAGCCGATGTAAAACTGCCATCGGTAACTACCAACATGACCTCATCGAAACATACTGGGTTTGACCATGAAGCCGTGGCGTCCGTGTTTCCGCAGTTTATGGAAAAACCATTGGGAGCAAGAAAACGTTGCGCCTCCAGATCAGCTCCATTATCTGTTCCAACAATTGCAGGGTCATCCGAAATCACTCTGATCCGGTAGGCGGTTCCTAAACTGGTTGTAGCAGGAATCGTAGCAGAAATGGAACCGGATGTTGTTGATGTGACCGAACCTATATCCACTGGAAATGCAAAACTTCCCGTGGCATCTGAAAGCTGTGCCGTAAAGACGTTACCGGCATTGAAACTACCCGTGGCAGTGTAAGGAATACTCACATCCGCTGTGGCTCCATTACCAACACAATAAGGTGACCCTGTAACAGACCCTGTGGTTATCGTTTGAACCGTTGTAACTGCTCCGTTGCAGGTCACATTCTGCGATGCCGCACCAGTGGAAGAACAAAGGATGTCTTCCGAGTTGTACGATCCGATTGACAAGCCGCTGATCAATCGCACATAGATGGTGGTGGTTGAAACCGCTCCCCCGACCTGAGTCAATGTAATGGGAGACGTGGCGGAGAAAGGCGAATTGGAAGTGGAAATTTCGTAGTTGGTCGGTGGCGTAATGGTGATGTCTCCCGCAAGGTCAGCGCCTTCAACCGTGAACGATTGAACTGCCGAAGGACCGGCACCAACGACATACGTGAAGCCTGACAATGAACTGGGCGATACCGTAATTGACGGAACGGCACCGCAGTTCACCACCACATCATCCAAGTAGTAGGAACCTCCAGTTCGTTGGGACATGTGAAACCGCAGATAGTAATCTCCTGATAGGTTCAGCGCAACAGTAAACTCCTGAAAGGTTGTGGTCGTTGAACCAACAAGAATATCCTGGGCCGAAGTCCAAGGACCGGAAGAGGAAGTAGAATACTCCACACTCATGGTCTTATTGGCTGTTGACGATGACCTTGCCAGCCAGAAAACCACCTCTTGAGGGTCTGTCAGGAAAGTGGTCGTAATGATGTCGTCTCCCTGGTCATTGAAACCGGTTCCGTTTCCGGTCAAACCGGCACCTGTATTCTGGTACGTTCCGCTACCGCCCGTCCAGTTTCCGTATCCCGCGTTGAAATCATCGTTTAAACATTCAGTAATGGCAGATGGAGTGCAGGTTTCCACGCTTCCTGCCACCCACGTTGTTCCATGTCTTCCGAATATCTTGAAGTTATAAGCGGTACCGTTGCTCAATGCAGTGATCGTGCCACTGGAAGTACCTGTTCCCTTGTAAACCACCGAACCGCCATCGAAGGTCGTTCCTGACCCGAAGGTGAGACTTGCCGTGTAGGCCGAGCCATTGCCCGTTGGTAAAGCTGTTGTGAAGGCCGAACTGGATGCGACCACCATCACTTCATCAAAGCATCCCGGGTTTGTCCAAGCTGCGGATGCTTCTCCGTTTCCACACGATGCTGCGAAACTGGTCGGTGCCGCAAAATTGTTCACCACGAGGTTCGTGCCGTTATCTGAACCAACTGTTGAAGGGTCATTTCCCACAACCCGGATGCGATAACCGGTGCCCGCACTAACGGAAGCCGGAATGGTTGCCGAAATGGTTCCTGCCGTTGATGTGTTATCAAGTGTACCAATGACTGTTGGCGATGCGAAACTTCCAGAAGCATCAGAAAGCTCTGCCGCGAAATCGTTGGTGCCTGCGAATGTTCCAGTGATAGTGAAGGGAACACTTACCGAAGCCGTAACTCCATTCCCCACGCAGAAAGGTGAACCTGAAATTGAAGAAGTGGTGATGGTTGCCGAAGGAGGTGGGCTACAACTTGCTGGCGGATTTCCAAAACCCGTCATTGTAGATCCATTGGCAATCTGATCAAACCTTGTGCTTGGGTTCGTCCAACCGGCAGAACCATCACAGATGGACGCTTGGATCTGAAGATTGTTATCTGCCGTAGAAACACCTCCTCCACTCCAAGAACTTCCAGGATCAGAACCACAGTTTCCGAATTGGTCTTGTAATACTCCTCCTAAGTATACTTGTAGAGCATCGTCACCGTTGAATGTAAAAGCATATGTGGTGGTTCCGCTAAGTCCACTACCATTTGTGGATGCATAACTCGTCAAATTGGAAGTACCTATAACCCAAACCTCATCGGCTGCCAGTATTCCAGAAGTAATCAATGTAGCACCAATGGCGCTGCAAGCTCCACCATTTGTGCCTTGATAGACCTGAAGGTTGGAAACAGAAAAATCTATGTCAGACCCCGAAACGTTGAATATTTCAATGCCTTTGGGTGTGGAGCCAGAATTAGTTTCTATGTATTGGCTGATGATGACATCTGATTGCGCAAAAACGCTGAAACGTCCAACACACAGCACGGTCAAAATGACGCCCCACAAGCTCAGCACTGCTCTACCGCCATCAACCATATGTACCAGTCGTTCCTTCACATTTTCGAGCGAAAAATTCAATCGGGCGGCAAATGTATCTGCCTAAGCGGGCAAGATCGTTAAGGCTGATCTAAGAAGTGGATATAGTCGTTCTAGGTTTTGATCGTTTTTAAGTTTCGAACCAGATTGACCGATCGGATTATCAACACTCAAAAAAGCAACCTGAGTACGACTCACAGTATCCATCAGCGATTTATTAACAATACCTGACAGATTCTCCGTTCAGTTGAACTGCTTGGGCAATTAGCTTTCCGACAACAATCAAGGCCAATTACCGATTATTCGTTATTTCGAGGGATTCAATTTCTCTGAAAGCATGAAACTCATCTCATTCAACGTAAACGGCATTCGCGCAGCGGCCAAAAAAGGACTGCTGGGAAGCATTCAGGAAATGAATCCCGACATTATGGGATTCCAAGAGATCAAATCGACCCAGGATCAAGTGCATGAGGTGCTTTTCGGCCTCGATTACCACATCTATGCATACGCGGCAGAAAAGGCAGGTTATTCGGGCACAGCCGTCATCAGCAGGATTGAACCGCTGAGCGTTGCATACGGCATCGGAATTCCGGAGCACGATGATCAGGGTCGCGCCATTACGTGCGAATTCGAAGTTTTCTACTTTTTGAACGTCTATGTACCTAATTCTGGAAGCGAATTGGCCCGCTTACCTTATCGCCAAACGTGGGATGCGGCACTTCTTTCCTACATCAAGGGTCTGGAAGGGAAAAAGCCTGTGGTTTTCTGTGGCGACTTGAACGTGGCGCATCGTGGAATCGATCTGAAGAACGACAAAGCCAACTACAACAAGAGCGCAGGCTACATGCAAGAAGAGATCGATGGGATCGACAATTACATCAACTCAGGTTTGGTGGACACCTTTCGACATCTGCATCCAGAAACGGTGAAATACTCGTGGTGGAGCTATCGCGCTGGAGCACGGAAGAATAACGTGGGCTGGAGAATCGATTACTTCCTGGTTTCTGAGAGTTTGGCCTCACGAGTGAAAGAGGCCTTCATTCTAAATGAAGTGGAAGGTTCGGACCACTGCCCAGTTGGAATCGTCTTAGAATAACTGCCATGAAAAATCTGCTGAAACTCGAAGA
>JBJOHR010000120.1:0-13593 GCA_046047575.1 Bacteroidota bacterium
AATGAAGGAAAGCGAATAATGATCTGGGATCAAAGACTTTTTGAATCCGGTGAGGCTGTTGTTTACGAAAGTAGTTCGTTAATAAATGGTGAGTCCAAACATTTCTGGACCAGCAAATCTCCATTGAAAAGCAGTTCCGGTGAAATGATCGGTTTGATTGGAGTCTCCAGAGATATTACAGAGACCAAGACCGCTGAAGACAAATACCGGTTCATCTTCGACAACGCCCCAATTGCATTTTGGGAAGAGGATTTTTCGGAAGTGAAGCTGTATCTCGACAATCTGAAAGCCAATGGCGTAACCGATGTGGAGGCATACTTTAAAGCAAATCCAACGGAACTTGATAAATGCGTTGGCCTGATAAAGGTGCTTAATGTGAACCGCAGCACCTTGGTTATGAATGCCGAGAACGAAAAAGAGGCACTACTGACCAAAGTTCACCGAAATTTCACGCCCGAATCAGAAACCATCTTCATGGATGAATTTGTAGCGTTGGCAAAAGGCGCTACTGAGTTCAGAACAGAAGGCTCGTTTGTAAACAACAATGGAGAGCATTTGGAGGTGATCTTCTCGTTGAACGTTCTTCCAGGCCATGAAGAAACCCTGTCTTTGGTCTTGATATCTGCTGTGGATGTTACTGACTCTAAGCAGATGGCCAGCGAGCTGTCAAACATCAAACACCGCTATCAGAGTATTGTGGAGGCGCAGACCGAAATGATCTGCCGTCTAAACGCCAATGGGAAAATCCTGTTCAAAAACATGGCATTCTCACGCTTCTTTGACTTTAAGCAGCCAGACGAAAACGGAAAATTCACCACCCTTTTCCCTCCTGACGAATTAGAGGTCTGCGAGAAAAAGTTGAGATCGCTTTCTGCAGGCAGCCCCAATATCGTCTTTGAATTGTACAATTATGATGAGGAGGGCAATCTGGTTTGGCAGGAATGGTCGGTCACCGCGTTTTTCGGAAGTTCAGGAATTCTGCTTGGATATCAGGTTGTGGGTACAGACGTTACATCCAGAAAAATGGCACAGGATGCCTTGGCTGCCTCTGAGGCCAGGTGGCGGTCGGTATTCAATTACGCTGATGACCTTATCCTTACCTTGAATACGGACGGCTACATACTGTCAATAAACGAGTACGTAGGCATCCCTAAGGAAAAGCGCTGGGCAGGCCGCACCATCGAAGAGGTTCTACCTTCCGAAAGTGCCAATCGCCTGCACGATCTTCTCCATAGCGTGGTCATTAATTCAAGTCCGATAAAGACGGAGATCGAACTTGATCTTTCGCGGAATGGTCAGCGAACCACTTTCGGAATTGCATTATCTCCCATAACGCACGGAAAGCGTGTGATTTCGGTGGTCTGCATTGCCCGCGATATTACGGACATGAAGAAGCTTGAGAAGCAGACCAAGGAAGCATTGATAGAGGGTCAGGAAAAGGAAAGAATGCGCGTTTCGCAAGAACTCCACGATGGTCTGGGTCAGCTTTTCACGGCCATTAAACTTAATCTGCAACAGATCAGAAGCAACATCGACCTGAGCACGAACCAAACACTCTCGGAAGGATTTGATATGCTGGAAGGTAACATTGCAGTGGCGTTCAATGAGGTGCGGAACATTTCGCGCAATCTGATGCCCGATGTGCTCTGGCAATTCGGGCTGAAGCCTGCCGTGGAAGATCTGGTGGACAAGTGGAATTCAACCAGCGAAATGAAACTTTTCTTGGAAATGGTAGAAATGGACCACCGTTTCTCACACGATCTGGAAAAGGCACTGTTCAGAGTCTGTCAGGAATTGATCAACAATGCCATCCGTCATAGCAAGGCGAGTAATATTTATGTTCAATTGATCAACCACGGTAACTCGCTCATGCTAATGGTTGAAGACGATGGAGTTGGTTTTGACCTTGACGCGGATGCAACAGGATTCGGTTTGCAGAATATCCGCTCAAGAGTAGAGGTGTTCGGAGGTGTGTTGGATATAGACTCTGCCACAGGACAAGGAACGGTAACAACAATTGAAATACCTTTAACCCACGAATTACGGGCATGATACGAGTTCTTATAACTGACGACCACGAAATGATCCGCAACGGACTTTCGTCTCTGATAAGAGGCGAAAGCGACATCCATGTGGTTGAAATGGCACAGAATGGCAAAGAGGCGGTTGAAATTTGCAAACTGAGGGAGATTGATGTAGTGCTGATGGATGTGATGATGCCTGTGATGAATGGGGTTGATGCCACGAGATCCATCAAAGAAAGTTGCCCGAATACACGCGTCTTGGCCGTTACCATCAATGATGAACCCCGTTTTATCAAAGAAATACTGAGTGCTGGAGCCTCAGGCTACATCCTCAAGCACTCTACCAAGGATGAGATTGTTACGGCCATACGCGAAGTGGCAGCCAATAAACAACATTTCGGTAGCGATGTGCTGGCCAAGATCTCTCAGGAATTCGTCAATCCTCAAGCGCAGTCCGATCCCATGCTGACCAAAAAGGAGGCCGAAGTGCTGCGCCTTATTGCTCAGGAATGCAGCAATCAGGAAATTGCCGATCACCTGAATTGTGGCATCAGAACTGTTGACACCCATAAGCGTAATCTGATCAGAAAATTGGAGGTGAAAAACGTGGTGGGTCTGGTAAAATATGCCTTGAAAATGGGCGTGGTCAACGAGTAGATCAGAACAGGATCCTGTATTGCAGCAAGGGGTAGATTCCCAACTGATTCACGTTCACAAGTCTGTTCTGGTCGGGATCATACTGGTTATAGAGCGGATTCTTTTTGTTGGTCACGTTCTGGCAAGATGCTGAGAATTCTTGCGTCACTCTGCCTCGACTCATCCGAAGCGTAAGTCCAAGGTCCAATCTGTAGTAAGGTTTGAACTGCTCGGAGTAGGCCGCTTCATCCATGTATACTGCGCGTTTGGCAAGTGACGAGGCTTCAAGATCTATCGGGGTGAAACGCGAACCTCCCGCCAAGGTGAATTTGGCATCGAACTTCAAGGAGATCTGACTGGCCTTTCTGCGCTCCTGTTTCCTGTTCCACTTCACCAATTTATTTTCTTTCAATTCAATACGGGCAGGCGGCAACTTCTGCTTTGGATTCTTGCGCTTAAGATTGAGCTCATATCCGCCAAGTACGTTCACCACATAATTACCATTGAAAACCGTGTTGCGCTCAATGCCGTCACTGGCGATATAGCGGCTATCATACAACGAGGCTGTCAGCAGCCAATAATAGCCTTTGGTCAAAAACTTTTCGAAGGTGAGTTCCAAACCATAATTGGTTCCAGTACCACCGTTTACAATATCGTCAGGTCCTTCTTGAGAGAAGCTTCCTATGTTGAGCGTAGAGAATGAGCTGCTGTCTGCATCGATACCTGCATCGTATATGTACTGATAATAGGCCTCCAGTTTGATGCGCATATCAAAAGGCAGGCTCCAATCGTAGCCAAGCACTACATGGTGACTCTTTACAAAGTCGAGGTCTTTATTGGGCGTTTCCCTATTCCCGGTAGAATCTTCCATGACCAGAAAGTACTTATCGAGGGCTACCATTTGGCTGTGCAGACCGTAGGCAAGAGAAAGTCTGTGTCGTGGGTTCAGTTTCCATTGTAACCCCCAGCGAGGCTCAATGGCGTAAGAACCGTTAAGCGTTAGCACTTGGCCATGCAGACCGGTGTTCATGGTCCAAGCATCGTTCCAGCGCCATTGCCACTGCGCATAGGGTTGGATCAAGGCTGTTACACCGTCAAAATCGGTAATGGTCTCATAATCGTTCCAACTGGGAATGAAGGCGCTGTCCTGAAGAATGGAATAGAACACGGTGGTCCTGGTGCCGACTTTCAGATTGTGCTTGGCGTTGAATTTCTTCTTGTAATAGATGGAGCCTTGGAACCGATGATCCTGAAAATTCTGTTTGTACCATTCGAACGGATGCTTGTTGATATCGACACTATCTATCACGTCCTGATTGATCTGCGTGCTTGCAGCAAATGTGGTTTTGATGTAGCTGCTATTCTTGAACAGATAGGTGTGCGAAGCGCCCACCACTCCGGTCATCGTCTTGTCATACACATCGATTCCACCAGAAGTGTAAAAGTTGCTTGCATCGTCTTCTGCCTGACTGGCCAAAAACTCAATGCTGCTGATGCCGCCCATTCCGAAGGCCTCAAAGATCCCGATCTTTTTGGTCGGGATTCTTACCTTGAAACTGAGGTCGGTGTATTCGGGAATGGCATCTCCGGTTCCGAAATCGACTCCGCCAAGGGCGAACAATGCCAAGGTTGAGTAACGGAAATTGAAGAGATAGGAGGCACCGCTTTTCTTGGAAAAAGGTCCTTCTGCACCAAGTTCAACACCGTTGAAACCTATCTGTCCAAGGAACTCATGTTTCTCGTTGTTCCCGTGGCGCATTTTAAGGTCGAATACCCCTGAAATACCATTCCCATAATCGGAAGGGAATGCGCCCGTCAGGAAGTCTGAATTGGAAAGAACATTACTATTGAGCATGCTCACGGGGCCGCCCGTTGAGCCCAAGTTCCCGAAATGGTTCGGATTGGGAATGTCTATGTCTTCCAACCGCCAGAGCAAACCGGTTGGCGAGTTTCCACGGATAACGATATCATTGGTGGCATCGTTCGCTCCCCGTACGCCAGCAAAGTTGGTTGCCATTCTAGAGACATCATTCCGTGTGCCGGCATACCTTGATGCTTCTTCGGTAGAAAACACGCGTGCCGAGACCGTGGTCATGGTATTCAGAACTTCATCCTTCCTGCGCGAAGCTGAAACCACAACTTCCTCCTGCTTAACGACCATCTCCTGCATTTCCACGTTGAGTACCAGCTCCTTGCCGCTGTTCAATTCAAGACCGGAAAGAGTGCGAGGAGCGTAACCGAGATACGTTACCTGAAGGTCAATTCTGCCGATCTCAACTTTTGGCAGATTGAACTTTCCGTCTAGGTCTGTGGTGGTTCCAATGATCGGGTCGCTGCCCACAACTATGACAGCCGCTCCGATAATGGGCATTTTGTTCTCACCATCAACCACGGTGCCGCGTATGGTCTGCGTTTGCGCGAACAGCAACGCAGGCATTACAAGTAATAGAACAAGAACATACAGATTCCTCATCTACACTTTACTAGGGCGGACAAAATTAAGATTTGAGATGGCGGCCACCTACGTTAAACCCCGTAAACATGTGAGTGAGGAAGTTGTTTATCGAAATAAGAAGTTTAAAGAATCTTGATCTCCACTCTTCGGTTCTTCTGGTGAAGACTTTCATCACAGAAAACGCCATCTGAGCATTTGTTCAACAGGCGACTTTCTCCGTAGCCTATCGGAACGGTTCGCTTGGTGTCAATTCCTGCATCGCGCAGGTAGTCTGAACAGGCCTTGGCGCGCTTGTCGCTGAGATCGCGATTATATTCATCTCCTCCGCGGCAATCGGTATGCGCGCTCAGTTCGATCCGTGCTTCTGGATGTTCGTTCATGAACTTTACCAAACGGTCAAGAATCGGCAGGCTTTCTGGTAACGGTTGTGCTTGTGCCAATCCGAAATAGATGTTATCCAAGTTGATGACCACATCTTTCTTCACCTCAATGCCCATTTCAATGTTGCCGAGCATGGCAATGATGCTGTCTTTTGGCGTTCCCGCGGGCACTTCGATCACCTTGGTTTCGTAGCCCTCTTTCGAGAAGGTGATGACGTAATCAGTTTTCGGATAGAGCTCGAAACTCAGTGCACCTTTTTCATCGCTCAACTTCTCTACCCACAGATTTCCGCTCTTGTACGCCACCTCAACCTTAGCGCCTTCAATCGCCTTGGTACTCACCTTATCCATCACCAGTGCGTCAATGGTGAACGGATAATTGATCTCATTGAAATAGAACATCCGATCACCACCATTTTCGCCTTCGCGGTTGGAAGAAAGATAGCCGCTTTCTCCATCTGCGTTGAAGACCACGGCAAAATCATCTTTCGAAGAATTCATGCCCCGACCAACGTTCTCGCGCTGCGAAAAACCATCTTCCTTTTTAACTGAACGGAAGATATCATATCCTCCAAAACCAACACCGCCATTAGTGGCAAAGTAGAGCGTTCCATCAAAGAAATGTGGGAACATCTCGTTGCCTTTTGTATTCAATTTCGGGCCAAGGTTGAGTGGTTTGCTCCAAACGCCTGCACCGTTCTGTGTCACACTGTAAACGTCATAACCGCCCTGTCCGCCTGGCATGTTGGACACGAAATACAGGGTCTTACCATCTGCCGTAAGGCTCGGATGCGTACAGCTGAACTGAATATCATTCATAGGCAATTCAGTGATGTTAGACCATTCTCCATTGATCTTCTGTGCTTGCATTATTTTGAGCACGTTCACACCTTCTTCGCTAATGTTGTTTTTGGCCTTCTTCTTCACATTCACCTCGTCCTTTTTAGAAGCATTTCTACTGAAGTAGAGGAATTTACCATCGGGGCTCACGCACGGGCTTCCTTCATAGTATTTCGAGTTCATTTCCTTGTTGAGCGGCTGAGCTTCGCCAAACGTGAGACTGTCTGATCTTGTAGCGAAAACGAGGTCGTAATACACCGTTTGGTCTTCCACTTCCTTTTTCTGTGGAACAGAATAGAAAGCCCCTTCAGCGGTCACGGCCAATCCCATACTTCTTCCGCCCGTTTCAATGTTTGTCGCGAAAACTTGAAATTGTGGATTATCGTTCTGATGCTCTGGCGCCCATTCACACGTTTGCTGTAAATGTTCAACACTGATTGCATCTGCGGTGGCGGCATATCGCTCCAGCACGATGGAAGCCTCCATGTACTTCTTCTGATTGATGAGTACTTCGGCATAGTGCAAAATGGTGCTTGGCTGAATTTCTTTCACATCCATCAACTTGCTCAACTCCGCTTCAGCATTCAAATACTCATTCAGGTAATAATGGCAGTTGGCAATTCGCTCGTATTCGTGTGCCGCTTTCTTCTCAATAGCACTATACGCGTTCAATGCCTCACGATATTTTCCGAGCTTGAAATAGTTGTCGGCCACCGCAATAGGATCTTCGCTTTGAGCAAATCCAACAAGGCTTAAAAAGAGGAGAAAAAGGCTGCCGGCCGTTCTGATTCTATAATTCATCTGTGCTTTCATCCTCAACTTAAAAACGTGGTGCATCGATCTTCACTTCCTGCGTATTCTTGATCAGATTGAAAACCAACATGATCTCGTGACTACCCGAATTCACTTGTCGCAATTGGGTGAAGTTGTAATCGTAAGCGTAGCCCAGTCGCAGATACTTGGTGATCCGCACATTGGCCATGGCCACCATTATCTTCTGAGAACGATAGGCTGCACCGATAGCGAAAATGTTGTTGTAATCGATCATGGCATTAACATCAAACTGAACGGGCGCACCGTAAACGAACTTCATCAGGAATGCCACCGGCAGATCGAGTCTATCGCTAAGTCTGATCTTGTAGCCTGAATGAAGGTGATAGTGCAGGGTTTTATAATCGAAACCTATATCGCCCTTGTAACCTTGCTGATAGATGATCTCATTGTCCAGAATTCTCGGCAATGCAAATCCGACATAGAACCTTTCCATGAAGAAGTTGATTCCGAATTTGAAATCGGGCGCAGCAAAGGTTTTCGTGTTGGACGAGAATACCGGATCGCCATCATCCGTGGTTTCAACATCACTCAGATTGCTTTTGAGCATGGCCACGGTGGCAGCCAATCCGAACGAAAGAGAGCTCTTTTGCGAGAGAGAAATTCGGTACGCGTAACTCAGCGAAAGGTCGGTGCGGTTGTTCACCCCGATCCTGTCGTTGAAAACGGTCAATCCCAAAAAGTTCTTTTTCTTCTTGAACGGCATGTTGAAATTGAACCCGGCCACGCTTGGCGCACCCGAAAAACCGACCCATTGCTGTCTGTAGACCAGTGCGCCATTGATGTTGTTGTTCATGGCAATGGAGGCAGGATTGAGAAACGGCTGATGCAGCGTGTATTGCGAAATATGCAACTGCTGCTGCGCCTTTGTTTCAGTTCCTAAAAACAGGAGAAGACCAGCAATCGTAATGCTGAAAAAGGTTCTCACCGTGCTATTTTGTATAGTTGTTTTCATGGCGATTTCCGTTTACTGGTTTCTTCTTAATTCGATGGTTCCTCGCCTTATATCCTCTTCCGTCCCGTACGGATAGAACACGTAGAAAAACGTCCCATTCACCACTTCATCGCCCGCCAATCTGAGTTTGGCATTGGGTGTTTGTCCATGCCAATCGTTGAGGTATGGTGCAGATTCGTATACCAGGTCGCCCCAACGGTTAAAGACCATGAGCTTGTGATCTGGGAATTCGTGCAGTCCGAGTATCTCGAATTCATCGTTGAAACCGTCTCCATTAGGTGAAAATCCACTTGGAATAAATAGCGGAATCTCATCTATCACATCAATGTAGATCCAAGTTGTATCGCACACATTCTGACAGAAATCATCACAGATCGTGTACTGAATGCTGTCTGGCCCTACGTAGCCTGCGTTTGGCGTATAGGTCACATCATTCAGGTCAACCATAGCAGTTCCATTGGTTCCATCTGTGATGATGGAAACCACTACCGAACCAGCCGTATCGTTGGCTAAAACCACAATGATTATCGGGTCGACATTCTCAGTCGTTCCTGTATCCAAGACCGCTATTGGAACCACGGCCACATTCACCTCAACCAGCACGCTATCGGATGAAGAACAACCGTTAGCGTCCGTTCCAACAACCGAATACCATTGATCCGTAACTGCGCTAACGGTAATGCTTTCGGTGGTTTCCGTAGTGCTCCAAACGTAGCTGGTTGCACCCGAAGCCGTCAACGTAAGCTCATCATTCAAGCAAACCACTTCGTTGTCTCCCGCATCGATAATCGGTAACTCATTTACGGTAACCGTGATCGGCTGTCTTCCGCTCAAGTTGGTACAGCCATCCTCGCTTTCAGCAATAATGTAGTAAGTCGTAGTTGCCGTTGGCGAGACCGTCAGATTCGTTTCTCCAAGAAGGGTTCCGCCCGAAGCGGCATCATAAACATTGTAAGTGATGTTTACTCCTGATCCTGATGCGGTTAACGTGGTTTCTTCGCCTACACAGATCTCTGCATCTGAAGCAGAAACGGTTGGTTCCAATGGCGAAGGGCGAACGTAAATATCATGGCTTTCATCAGCCACACAAGGGTTGGTTCCAACCGAATAGGTCAGCGTAACTGAACCTGAAATTCCTGCTGGATCAAAGCTACTTCCAGTAACGCCCGTTCCACTCCATGATCCGCCCGCATCGCCCGTAACAAGCCCGTTCAGAGCAATAATGCCGTTGCTTTCGCAGATGGTATCTGGACCAGCCCAAGCCGCAGATACATTCTCCACTTGAACCGATTGCGTATTGCTGTCTTCGCAGAGGTTTTGCCCAACCGTGTAGGTGATGGCAATCGTTTGTCCGTCCAATCCGCTTGGGTCGAAGGTTCCATTGTTGCTGTTCACACCTGTTCCACTCCAAGCTCCACCAGCGGTTCCTGTTACAAGAGCCGTTAGGTCGACAATTCCATTCACCTCGCAAACAACAGTAGGAGCAGTCCAAGCCGCATCGACTTCTGGCAATACGGTTATGTCGTGACTTTCACTGTCATCGCAAGGCGCTGTTCCAATTGTATAGGTAACGGTGTAGCTTCCGTTCAATCCGGTTGGGTCGAAGGTGCTGCCCGAAACGCCCGTTCCGCTCCACGTTCCTCCTGAAGTTCCTGTCAGCAATGCGTTCAGATTGACTGTTCCGCCAGCTTCACACACCACGCCTGGGCTTGTCCATGCCGCTGATACAGTTGGCGTAACGTTTATGGCCTGCGTAGAAACTTCAGCACACGGACTGTTTCCAACGGAGTAACTGACTGATATCGCTCCCGATAAACCTGTAGGGTTGAAAATGTTGCCCGAAACTCCATTTCCAGACCAAGTTCCACCTGCATCTCCCGTTATCAATGTGTTGAGGTCGATAACACCATCTGCTTCGCAAATTGTTCCAGGAGTGGTCCAACTCGCATCCACGTCCAATTCAACCTGAATATTCTGGGTTGAAACGGCCTCGCAAGGAGAATTGCCAACCGTGTAAGTGATGGCGTGTGTTCCGTTTCCTGCCACACCTGGGTCGAAAGTGGTTCCAGAAACGCCTGTTCCGCTCCATGTTCCTCCCGTGGTTCCTGTGATCAAGTTGTTCAAGTTGACGATTCCTGCCGCCTCACAAACAACAGAAGGCGCGTTCCAGCTGGCATTGGAAACAGGTTCAACCACAATATCTTGGGTCAATGTCTCTTCACATGGTGCCGTTCCAACGGTGTAAGTAATGGAGTGTGTTCCTGCTCCAACAGAAGCAGGGCTGAACAATGAGCCAGAAATCCCAGGACCACTCCAAGTTCCTCCTGCCGTTCCCGTCACTAATGTCGTAAGATCAATAGTTGGCACATCTGCACAACTCGTTGTGGTTGTCCATGATGGGTCAACATCTCCAATTACCGTAATATCATGGCTTTCGGTCTCCTGACATGGATTGACACCAACCGTGTAAACGATGGTGTGCGTTCCAACTCCAGCCGTGGTCGGATTGAAGGTGTTGCCACTTACTCCAGGTCCACTGAATGTACCGCCACTATCGCCCGTGATAAGTGTGGAAAGGTCAATATTTCCCGCAGCAACACACGCAGAGGCTGGAGCATTCCAAGCAGCATTTGCTTGATCAACCACATTGATCGTTTGCTGTTGGGTTTCCTGACAAGGATTTGTTCCTACGGTGTAGGTGATGATGTGCGAACCGCCTCCGGCAGTTGCCGGGTTGAAGTTGGTTCCCGAAACGCCCGGTCCACTCCATGTTCCGCCAGCGGTTCCAGTTACCAAAGTCGTTAGGTCTAGAATTGCTCCGCTTTCGCAAACGGTTGTTCCTGTCCATGATGGATCAACATCGGCAATGACCGTAATCGTGTGGTTCTCGCTTTCTTGACAAGGATTTGTTCCAACAGTGTAGGTAATGGTGTGCGTTCCAACTCCCGCAGTTATTGGGTTGAACGTTGTTCCAGAAACGCCCGGTCCGCTCCACGTTCCGCCAGCGTTACCTGTTACTAAAGGGGTTAGATTGACATTTCCAGCAGAGGCGCAAACAGAACCGGGTGAAGTCCACGCAGGGTTTGGTTCTCCTATCACCGTAATGGTCTGATTCTGCGTTTGCGTACAAGGCGAAGCACCAACTGAATATGTGATGGTGAATGAACCAGCACCAGCAGTCGCTGGATTGAACACGTTACCCGAAACTCCCGTTCCTGAGAAAGTTCCGCCCGTTGTGCCCGTGATGAATGTGTTGAGGTTGATTGTTGCTCCTGTTTGGCAAACCGAACCTGGAGATGTCCAAGCTGGGTTTGCTGTTGGAATAACCGTCACGGTGACTGGGGTTCGCGTGCTGGAGCATAGCAGTTGATCGACCGCTTCCACATAATATGTAGTGGTTGTAGATGGTGAAACGGAAACCGGAGTTGACCCAAGGTTTGTTCCGTTTGTGGCCGCGGTATAAACGTTGTAGGTGATATTCGCTCCCGAACCACTTCCGGTGATTGAACTCGATTGACCTTGACAGATGGTTGTTGGGGAAGCCGTGGCAGTTGGAGCCGTTGGAGGCGTACACGGCACATCAATGCAGTCTACCAATATGGTTGGAGTAAGGTTGGTGACGGTTGGGCTGTAATTGGTTGTACTTCCGCCACTGTAATAAGCTGGCGAAGGCGTTGTAACCGGAGGGTTAAAAGTTCGAAGAACCGCACCATAACTCGATTGATTACATCCACTTAAGGCGCTGCCATCCGTTTTGATCAAGTGCCAATCCCATGAGGTGTTTCCGGTCATACCGGCAACAACAAAACCGCCATCGCTGGTCTCCTGACCTTCGCCCAAGATGTTTCCGATACCTACGTTGAATCGCTCCGCAAACATCACTGCTCCCGTTGAGCTATTTGCCTTTACAACGTAGGCGGAAATGGTCAGTGGAAATGCAGCTGCAATTGTCCAACCAACAGAACAGAAATTGCCGTCAGACATCAAATAGCCATTGTTGCTAATGTCTTCTATTCCAATATTGTAGGCCCTTGACCAAATAATATTTCCCGAAAGATCCGTCTTCATCATGAACGCATCGCCAGCATCCAAACCAGTAGATGAAGCATCGGTGGTTCCCGTTATCAATAATTCGTTGGTTGGAAGCAATTCGATGGAATAGCCTTCTTCGTAATCGCCAATGGCTCCGTAGCTCTTTATCCATTGAACAACTCCAGATGTGTTCAACTTGAATAAAAGTATGTCCGCAGTGGTATCCGAGCCATTGATCTCGCTCACCGTCCCAGTGCAGTAGTATCCGTCACCCGGATTTTCAACAATGTCGTTTGCGGTGTGGTTGAGGTCATTTGAAGGCGCCATGACAATAGCTCGGTCCCAAGTGAGCGCTCCCGCAGAACTCACCTTGGCTACATAAACGTTGGTACTATCCTTGCCACCAAAACTGCGGGTTGTTCCGCAGGCAATGTAACCGCCATCATTTGTTTGCCTCGCAACATCAAAATACTCCGTATCACTTCCACCAAACCCTTTGGCCCAAGTAACCGACCCGTTTGACGTTGTCTTGATCAAAAGACCTTGTTCTCCGCTATTGGGTCCAGAGCCGGCTCCAATAAAACCACCATCCGAAGTTCGTCTAGCATCATTTAAGGTCGATGGAGACAAAAACCCCATTCCGTATGATTTTGCCCAAACAATGGAGCCTGCGTCATCCACCTCCATGAGCGTTGCGTTAGGTAATGGCAGAAAGCCAGTTCCAGTGCTACCGCTAACCAAGTAGTTGTCGCTTGGGAGTTGTTTTACACTTCCCATGAGGTCAAGTAGACCTACATCGTAGCTAATTTGAAATGTGTTGGGTTGTGCCCAGGCGGTAATTGCACAAAGCAATATGGCCATAAGGACCAGTAGGGGTTTTGAGGTCATCCTTGATGTAATCTTAACGAAGGGGAAACCAAAGGAACAAAAAAAAGCATCCGAAAATGGATGCTTTTTGTGCAGCCTCGACAGGAATCGAACCTGTATCAAAAGTTTAGGAAACTTCTATTCAAATTTTAGGGGGTTTGAAAAAGTTAAATAACTGATAATCAACGTGTTAGACCCTAAAAAATGTTCTACAAATGTTCTACATTCAATGAAAATTATACTTTTGTTCTACAAATGTTCTACACAATTTGAGAATGGGTATCAGTTTGAAGTTTGTATTCAGGGTAAAAGAAGGAAATCAAGTTAATGATGAACGTTCAATCGGGTACATTTATCTACAACGGATTGAAAATCGAAAGAAAACATACCGTTCATTGAGGTTACCATTACTGGAAAAGAAGTATTGGGATGAGGTTAAACAAAGGGTAAAGAAGAGTAAGGACATTAACTATGAGAAGTACAATTCCAAAATTGAAGATACCCTGAGAACCACCCTGATACAGAACGGTTCATTCGTGAAATTAGAGGAAGAGAATGATAACAGGTCATTCA
>JBJOHR010000121.1:0-10763 GCA_046047575.1 Bacteroidota bacterium
CGGCCATCAATTCCTTGGCCTCATTATTCTCGAGTTCAGCGGCTGTCTGCAGATCTTTGCAACTCTGTTTCGGTTTTCCTGATTCTATTCGCAACTGAGCGCGATGAAGAAAGGCCAAGGCAAGAAATGGGTCTAGTTTGACGGCCTTATTCAAGTACTTCAATGCCTCATTGTGGTCTTTGATCAGGAAATAAGTGTGGCCCAGATCGTCATGATACACTGCGTTGTATGCGTCCAGTTCTATTGCCTGAAGAAAATCTGCAATGGCACCGCTTGTGTCCTTCAATGCCAATTTGCTGATTGCGCGGTGATGAAATGCCTCATGAAATGATGGATTCATTTCAATGGCCTTATTATAATCTCCTAACGCATCTGCGTGTTTGTTGAGCAACGATAAAGCATGACCTCGGCTTTCATACGCGTTGGCGTAATCTGATTTTAGCTCAATTACTTTACTGAAGTCAGCAACCGCCCGTTTTAGGTCTTTTTTCTCCATGTAGCAGAACCCGCGGTAGTTGTAAGCCTTGATCATCGTTGGATCCAGTTCAAGCGCTTTATCAAAATCGATGATAGCATTCATGGGATCGCCCAATCTCATATAGGTAGAACCGCGCATCATGTACGCTTCCAGGTAGTCAGGCTTAAGTTCTATCGCCTTGTTGAAGAATGGAATGGCCTGGTCGTCTTCACCACGATTGGTACGCAGCAAACCTTGAATGAAATTGTCTTTGGACGTTTGTGAATGGCAGTCAACCATTGCGAAGGACAGAATCGCTAGCGCCAAAAATCGGAATATCAAGGTTTGGCAACTCATGACATCAATTATGAAGCGAAAGGAGCGTTTCTTTTGCTTGAATCACCCCATTTTGATAGGCGAGCACTAAATCAGCATAAGCTTGATCTTTATTGTGGACCCGCAAGTAGGCCATAGCTCGGTTATAATATGCTTTTCCATCGGATGGATTGATGTCAACAGCTGCGGTAAAATCTAGAATCGCTCCTCGAATGTCATTCAATTGCAGCCTTACCGCTCCACGATTAGTGAAAAGCTCTCCATCCTCGTCATTCAGCTCAATCGCTTGGTCATAATCAATGAGTGCTTTCTGAAAAGAACCCAACATGGCCGCAATTCGTGCTCGATTGAAGAGAGCATCTTCATGTTTCGGGTTTATGGATAGCGTTGCGGAAAAATCTTCCCATGCTCCGCTTATCTGGTTGGCAAACACCTTGGCCAAACCTCTGTTATAAAGGATATCAGCGTTCTGAGGGTCGATTCTCAAAGCACTGTCATAATCCGATACAGCCCCTTCAAAGTCTTTGCTTTCGAATTTCAGATCGCCATCTGCAACGAAATCTTCAGCACGCTTTTCCATGGTTTATTGATTACAACGGCTCGCGATGTACTCAGCAGCTTCTGCTTCGCCCATTTCACCGGCCAAGTACCAATCAATGCATGCTCCAGGGGTGTCACCCAAAAGGCTTTTGCAAATTCCACGGTTCATGTATGCCGATGCGTATTCGGCATCGATTATGATCGACTTGTTAAAGTCATCGATGGCACCATGATAATCCTTCAGTTCTTTTTTGGCAACACCTCTGTTATGAAGGGCGGTCTTATTCTTTTCATTCAAGTTGATAGCATAATTGTACGCTTTCATTGCTTCAACGTAATCAGCCGGTTCCATTGAAAAAAATGCATCACCCATTCTTACATACGCCAACTCGTTCTTGGGGTCAAGTTCCAAGGCCTTCTTACAGTCTTCAATGGCGCCTTTGTAATCTTTCATTTCAACGTAAATGGCGCTTCTGAACGCGTATGCCATACTATTGTCAGAATTGATCTGAATGACCTTGTTGAAATCCTGAATGGCAAGAATTCCTTTACCAGAACGATACTTGGCCTCACCTCTTTTAAGAAGGTAATCTGTATTGTTCTTGTCATCAGCCAGAGCCTTGTTCAGCAACTCGATGGCTTCACCGAATTCGCCCGCCTCAATTTTTCCTAATGCCAGTGTGTAGTTTTCCTTAGCGGTTTGCGAGAAGGTAAGTTGAGAAATGGCTGAAAGGGCTATAATGAGAAGGATTCTGGGCATGTGAATAGATTTTCTTAGATGCGGCCAAAAATAGTCATATGCACTATTGTACCTGACAGAAAATTGTGATCGCCCTTAACGGTCGCAATATTCAGCAAAGGATACCATGGCTACCATGTATCCGAGCTTCTGGGCTTTCAAGATGTCATCGCATGCACCTCGGATGTCACCGGACAAGAACTTGACCTCGCCCCGCAGTGTGTAGGTTTTGGCGTATTCCGGATCGATTGAAACTGCCTTGTTCAGGTCTTCAATGGCGCGCTTGTAATCCTTCACTTCCTTAAGGGCCAAACCTCTTCCCAAATAAGCTTCCTTCTCAGAAGGATTCAATTGTATGGCAGTGGTGTAATCGTCTATCGCCCCGTTGAAGTCATTCAATTTGCGTTTTGCCCTACCTCGGTTTGCATAAGCATCGCTGTAGTCAGATTTAAGCGCGATGGCAATATTGTAATCCTTAAGTGCTCCGTAATAATCGTCAAGCTCATCCTTAATGTATCCTCGGAAATTGAAAGCCTTGATGAATCTTGGATCCAACTCAATGGCCTTATTGAGATCGGCCAAAGCACCTCTGAAATCTTGCATGCCGGCCTTGGCTTCAGCCTTACGGTAGAACTGATCGGCCGACTGACCGACAACTGTCCCGGTCAAGAGCAGGAAGCAAATAAGGGCACTCAGAATACGCATCGTACCAAAAGTATTAAAAACCGCATGCCCTAGTTTCGATCTCAAGGTGATTACAACAACCTATTTTTCTGATTTTTAAGGTTCAACGGGTCGGCTTACTTTTACAATTGAAGATGAATGAGCAAAGGTCAATACTTCTTGTTGAACCGTTTTTTGGTGGATCTCACCAACAATGGGCAGAAGGATTCAAGAAGTATAGTAAGCATAAGGTGGAAATACTTTCGTTACCTGCCGCTCATTGGAAATGGAGAATGCATGGGGCGGCTGTAACGCTTGCGAAACGTGCGTTGGAATATCCGAATGTTGACCTTATTGTGGTGACGGACATGTTGGATCTGGCTACATTTCTTGCGCTTACAAGGGAAAGATTCAAGGATGTTCCGGTGGTCGCTTATTTCCACGAAAATCAGATAACATATCCGTGGTCGCCACAAGATCAGGACCTGAAATTGAATCGCGACAACCACTATGGATTCATCAATTACACCACTGCTTTGAGCGCTGATGCGGTTTGGTTCAATTCCGAATATCATCTGCGGTCTTTTTTAAGCTCACTACCACAATTCTTTGGTCAATTTCCCGATCATCGGAATTTGGAAACAGTCCAAGAGATCTCTAGAAAAAGCAGGGTAATGCACCTTGGAATGGATCTTCGGGAACTCGATCGCTTCGAGTCTTTGAACACAGCACCTTCAGATAGACCGACAATTCTATGGAATCACCGTTGGGAATTTGACAAGAACCCGGATCAGTTTTTTCGAGCGTTGATTGAACTTAAAAGCAGGGAGATTGAATTCAACTTGGTTGTGTTAGGGCAAGAGTTCAGGAATGCGCCACGGATTTTCAACGTGGCAAAAGCGGAGCTGAAAGACCGGATTTTGCATTGGGGTTATGTGAATTCGAAGCAAGAATATGCGAAATGGCTTTGGCAGTCAGATATCTTGCCCGTCACATCCTATCAGGACTTTTTTGGTGGAAGTATTTTAGAAGCGATGTACTGTAACGTAAAACCTTTGCTGCCTTACAGACTTGCTTATCCGGAACACGTTCCACATGATCAGCATTCGAATTTTTTCTACGCAGAAGGAGAGTTCGTTGGCAAGTTGCAGGAATCCATTCTCCGATTCGAAGTGCTTCAGAAAATTGAAACTTTCCGTTTTGCAGAAAGATATGATTGGAATTGTTTGATCAAAACAATGGATGCTCTTCTTCTTGAAGTGATTGAGACGTCCAAATTCGCAGAATAATTAATAGTCAGTCATGTAGATTTTGGCGTTTGATAAACTCATTTGTCAGGAATTCAGGTACTTGTAGCTTTCATCTGCATTTTATTTTTTCCATTCCGATTCGGTTGTTTGCTTGAGAGAACGACTGTAATTGTGGTAGATACGGGTCCAGTATTCACGAACTTTGTAGGAAAATTAATGCAAATGAAAGTTTGGCTTTACTCCTTCACAATTGTGATACTCTCATTCGATGTCCTTGCTCAAACGGGGGTTTCGATAAACGCAACCGGTGCAGCACCCGATGCCCAGACCATATTGGATGTTTCCAGCACTACCAAGGGGGTTCAACTTCCTAGAATGACAACGGCCCAAGCTGCTACCTTGGCGACTACCTTGAACACTGGCGATGACGGTATGATCATTTATGATACCGATCTGAAAGCATTCAAATACTGGGATGGCTCGTTGTTACAGTGGAGTCAGGTCGGCACAGGTATCGGAAGCGTCAATACCTTGGATGATGCTTATGACGGTGGTGGCAGTGGTCTTGGCCGCACCATTACGGCTGATGCTGGAAATGTAGAGATTCAAGGCGCTGGTTTTCTGACGGTCGGTTCAAATGTTGGAATTGGTACTACTACGCCTTCAGAAAAACTGGAAGTGCAATTCACCGGAAGAGGGGGAATTCTGATCGAAGGAAACAATACGCAAGATGTGTTCATTCAGATGACCAATGATGTTGCCGGATCCAACTATATCTACACTGATCAGAGTGATGGGAACTTTTTAAAACTTGAAAGTGGTTCAGGAAAAGACATCGAGTTTTTAACGGATGGAGCCAATGAACGAATGGCCGTGCAATCTGACGGAAGGGTACGGGTAAACAATCTTGCAGACCCTAACAGCGCCATTGTTATTTCAAATCCTGCTGGAGTGTTAGGTAAGGTTCCGATGACAGGAAGTGGAACAGATGTACTCTTGGGAACTGGGGTTTTCGGTCCTGCCTCAGCTTTTGCCGATGATGATTGGTATCAGACACTGAGCACCAACACCCCAACCAGCATCAACGATTGGATCTACACCAACGGCCGTGTGGGCATCGGTGTGGGTGCCAGTTCCAACCCATCCGCCCCCCTACATGTGGCCGCAGCAGGGGCAGGAAATCCTGATGCCAATGCCATTCTTGCGTCCAACCCGACAAATTCTGCCGGAGAAGATGCGATCATATCCGCGCGCGTTGCTGGAACTTCTGCCGGAGACCCATTCTTCTCCATGGACGTTAGTGGTGAAGCGGGGTGGTCGATGGGTGTTGACAATGACCACGCGAATCGTTTCAAGATCGCTCCAAGTTGGAGCAACCTCTCTTCGGGCACAGCATTGACCATTAAAACAGATGGAAATGTAGGTGTTGGAACCACGGACCCAGATCAAAAACTGCAGGCTAACGGAATCATGAGAAGCCGAGGGTCTTACATGATAGATGTTGATGGGGCCAATGGTTCTGGTCCGCGAATTGCATTTGGCAGTACGGCTGATGTGTACGAATACATGAATCTAGGTGCATACAACAGTATGAATAACCTTGAAACCAAGTCCCGGGATTTCAGAATTGGCTCCAATACCATAACCAACGCCCTGTATCTTCAGAACGTTTCTGGTAACATCGGGGTCTCGACAAATGCCCCGTCCAATAAATTGACGGTCAACGGCAGTAATTCAGACACGGATCCGATTCTCGGCCTGTTAAGTGGTAACAATAACAACGGATTCAATAACGGTGCTCAGATTGCCTTCGGTTATAATGGAACCAATAACTACCAGCACTTTATTCAAACAAGACATAACTCTGCAAACAGCCAGAACGCCATTGATTTTTATGTAAGCAATGGAACTGCCAGCAACACGCTAACAAGCGGTTCAATACATACTATGAGCTTGGTTAGCGGCAATGTTGGAATCGGTACCACTGCCCCTGCGCAAGCTCTTCATGTTGTCGGGACTGGACGATACAGTTCCCTTGCAGGAACTGGTAATAGAATGGTTCAAGCAAATGCGACCGGTGACCTTGTCATATCCAATGATCTTCCGAGCAGCGATTCAGATTATATATGGAATCAGAATACTGTGAATCAGGGAGCCGATTGGAGGATCTCTGGACAAGGCGAAGCTACCACCTTAGTGGCGAATGCGAACGGAAACTGGTACTTACGTGGTGGTGACGACCATGAATTACGCGATGTAAACGAAGCCAATACAATGGGTCTGTGGGGTAGACAGAATGCTGCTGTAGGCCGGATAAAATTAGGATCGGGTAATAACATCATTCGTTCAACTGATGATCAGACAGGGGATTATGGTTCAGCAGCCTCTTTTGATTTTGACGATGCCACCTCGCCTCAAGGAATTTTGATAGAGGGAGGTGACTCTGAAAGTGGTGGCTTCTTTGCCAATGGGAATACAGCGGCCATTTGGAGTCCAGGTGATGGGACTGGAGGTATATTAAGTGTGTATGACGAAGACGCTATGGACATAAACAACCCGCGTATGCGCTTAAATGGATCAGGCAACCTCGGTATTGGAATTGGAGCCCCTGACGATAAGCTTGATGTTGTGGGAAATGGACAGGTGAGCGGATATCTCAAGGTCGGAAATCCGAATACCGCATCTACCGTTAAAAAGGGAAAGAAAACCTTCGTTGATGGAAGTACGATCAACATATACAACGGCACAGGTAATTATGATTACACGTGGAACATGGGACAATTGGACCTGCCCCCTGGAGCAGCAAACATTACAGTGAAAGCCATAACTTACAACATGACCGGATATAGACGTGATACTGATGAATCCATTGGTATTTACGCTAAAATAGGCGGCAACGTAACAGGTTGGACACTGACCAGCAGCTGGACATTCGGGGGTGGCGGAGACCAGTATTACGATTGGAATTTTGCTGAGGAAAATCTGAACTGGACTTATTCATCGAATCAAACCGTGCAGTTTCAACTCGTAGAAGAGAACGAAACCTGTCTTTTTTGTAATAACGATTACTTCTCGCTTTACAATATAGAAGTAACAGTCTACTATGAGTATACAACATCCCCTCAGGCTGGCACCATACTGGCCGAAGGGCGTATTTATGCCAACTCCACTATTGAAATGGGCGATATGGCAGAATATTTTGAAGTGGTGGATGAAGATGTTCAAACTGGGCATTTGGTGAGCCTGATACCAGGGTCTGAAAACCAATACAAGCTCAGCGAAAAAGGCTACGACCCATATATTCTTGGAGTTGTTTCAGAAAATCCTTCGGTGGTGTTGAATAGTCCCACCGTAGGCCCTCCGGTAGCGTTGGCCGGTCGGGTAAACGTAAAGTTGGTTCCTGGTATGCCACTCATCAAAAGTGGCGATTTTATCACCTCATCACCGCAACGCGGCCTGGCAATGAAAGCCATCAAACCAGGAACTGTTATTGGTTATGCGGTTGAAAACCAACAGGAGGGAAGCAATCAGGTGCAGATACTTTTGCAACCAGGAAGATTCTACTATCCTTTGTTTGATAATCATACAGATGAAGAGCCTCGTCAGAAAATCAGTAGTGGTAAGTAGGCTTGGTCTGATAGCGGCAATTTTGATTCTTGGATTTTCGTTCTCTCAGGCACAGATTCCTGACGAGGAGGAAAGGGTTCTGAACAAGGCTATATCTAGTGCTCAGAACTATCTTGCTTCTGAGGGAGCTGAACTTGATCTACAGTCACTGTTCTTGTACCAATATGTTGAGAGAAAGTTTGATCTGAAACCAATTTCGGATGAGAAACTAGAAAAGAACCTTCCAACTGACCACATTTTTTATCCATTCTTGAGATTGGTATCGGGAGGTGATCCTAAGGTTGACAGCACGATTTTCTCCAAAGCCGGAAGCGAAATCGATCAAGTAACGCTTCGTTCCATCTATTGTGATCGTTTTCCGCTTCCAAAGTCCTTTCTACATACCCTCAAGAAGGCTTCGGAGAAAGGCAAGTACTCCCTAACCCATGCATTATGGGCACTTCAATTAATGCAAGAAAACGGATGCTTGGAAAGACTGGACGATGGTCGGAATCTTGCTGATGAAATAGCGATTCGTGTGGCAAATATGGTAAATGAGTCAAGCTTTAAGGATGATATAGCTATTGAGGGAATCTGCTTTTTGTATGGTATGAATCGAATCGACCTTGTAAATCCTTCTTGGATCAGGATAATGACGGGGCATCAGGCAAGTAATGGGGGATTTTATAGAACAGCCAAAAATTCACTCACTAATACCAAAACCACCGTGCTCGCTCTATGGTGCATGCTCGAATATCAAACCGGTGGTTCTGTCTCTGAGCCTTGGATTCATTAAGATCTTAAATTCAGTTTGGCCTTCACCCAAAACCTGATCGGCTCTGCAAACTTGTTGTAGGTTGTTGAGTTGCGCATGGCCATTCCTGCGGCAGTGCTACCATCTGGTGTATTCAATCCGTAAGGATCATTACCTCTGCCCATTGCTCTATCGCCAGCTGTAAGTTGATTAGGATTGACAACGCTGTTGTTAGGGTCATTCTGAGGCTGAGATGGCATCTCGTAGCCGCCAGTTTCAATACCTATGGAAACAATATCTGATGTCGGATCGATCAGTTGCATTGGGACACGTAATCGGTAAACGAGTGAACGTGTTTCATCAAATTGCATGAACACCTGTACTCCGTTTGTCTCAGCCAGATTGAAAATCTGGGTTGTTTCTCCATTCACTTTCAGATAACCGTCAGTGGGTATCATTTGGTCAAGTCGTTGTTTTCCAAGTTGGATACTTTGATCATAATCATCTCCATACTGCTGAAGCTCTTCAATAGGAACTTTGTCTGAATAGATTGGAAACTGAACCTCTGTTCGTTGTTTGTTCTTCGCATCTCCGTCTAAGAAAATCCTTAATCCGGTGGTCAGAATTTTCTGGATCGTGAGTTGATCGATCACATCAAACGAGAAATACACGTATGATGAATCGTTTTCAATGTTGTACCTGATCTTTGATTCGGGTTCGTAAAATCGAAACGATCCTGATTGCTCATTGGAACTTTTCCAATTGCTTAGTAAGAGTTTGTTGGAACATGCCCAAAAGCATGTTACAGCCAATCCGATAAGAACGAAACTTCTCATTCCGCAAATTTGGCAAAACATATTCGCAACAAGGAGTTAAAATATTTAGTACAATTGTACTATTATTGCATCTGATAATGGTTTTTCTGTACTAATGTCAACCAAAGAACGCATCATCTCCACTGCTGTGGAGCTTTTCAATGCGAAAGGCTTCGTGAGTGTGACCATGCGCGACCTAGCTAATGAGTTGGACATGAGCCTCGGAAACCTCACGTATCACTTCAAGAAGAAGGAAGAGCTGATGGAGGCCATTCATGACCGCATCATTGAAGAACGCAACGTGATGCTGGAATCAGTACAGATGATTCCTTCGATTGAGAACATCCACCGACAGATGGTTCCGCTGCTTCAATTGTACGAGCGATATCGCTTTTTGCAGCAGGATATTTTGGAGGTGAGCCGAGCGTATCCTCATTTGGCCGAGATCATGCGTGGACAGTTCAAGAACCAGATCAGATACATCAAAGCGATCATCGATTACTCTGTGGGTTCTGGAAACATGAAGCCAGAGGCAAGGTTGGGGCAATACCAGCAACTGGCCGAAACCGTTTGGATGATCATAACCTTCTGGTTGGCGCAGCGCGAGTTACGTGATCAGAAAGGCAACCTTTACAATCAGGCCCGAAGTGCCATTTGGAATTTGACCATTCCGCTACTCACAGAGAAAGGCCTCGCCAATTTCAATAAGATCGATTTCACTGAAGAAGTTCAAAATGCTGAATAGAAGTAGATCAAATTTCTCTGCGCACTTTGTGTCATCTCCGCGTCTTTGCGGTTCAATTCATTCGAATATTCGCACCTATTCGTAATTAGTAACCCATGAAACTCACATCTAAGGTCAATACGAAAACGCAGCAGTATGCCTCCAATCGCGATGGCATGCTCAAGCTGCTCGAAAAACTCGAAATACACTACGAGGAAAGCCGTTTTCAAGGACAGGAAAAGCACGTTGAACGTGCCCGAGCCAAGGGACAATTCCTCGCTCGCGAACGCATCGAATTGCTCCTCGATCAAGACAGTCCGTTCCTCGAACTTCTGCCACTTGCAGGCTTGGGCGGAAAAGGCTTCGGAACGGGAGGAACGACCGTTGGCGGTATCGGCATCGTTTCCGGAAGGTTGTGCATGGTCGTTTCCAACGTAGGAACCAACAAAGGCGGTTCCATCGATTTCCCCACGCTCCAGAAAGGATTGCGATTGGCAGAAATTGCCGATGAGAACGAACTGCCGAGCATCAACTTGGTTGAAAGCTCAGGCGCCAATCTGCCTGATCAGGCCAAGATATTCAATCTCGGTGGAACGAGTTTCCGTGAGATCACCAGACGTTCCAAAAAAGGCATTCCATCCATTTCGGTCGTGTTCGGAAACGCCACGGCAGGTGGTGCATACATTCCTGGGATGTCCGATTATTCCATCTTCGTGAAGGACCAAGCGAAGGTGTTTTTGGCCGGGCCGCCATTGGTGAAAATGGCCACGAACGAAGTGGTGGATGACGAAACACTAGGTGGAGCAGAAATGCATTCTAAGATTTCAGGTGTTTCCGATTACTTGGCTGAAGATGAATTGGATGGAATTCGAATTGCGC
>JBJOHR010000122.1:0-4322 GCA_046047575.1 Bacteroidota bacterium
TGTCACCTGAAATGAAGAACTCAACACCCCAAATTCCAGCACCCGTTAAAGCTGCTGTTACCTTATCGGCCATGTCTTGAGCTGTTTTCAAAGCCGCATCACTCAAAGCGGCTGGCTGCCAACTTTCCTGGTAGTCACCTCGCTCCTGTCTGTGACCAATGGCCGGACAAAAAAGTGTCGGTCCATTCTTCTGACTTACCGTCAAAAGCGTGATCTCCGATTCAAACGGAATGAATTCTTCCACAATCACTTCCACCAAGTCGCCTCTCGAACCAGAAACTGCATTCTCCCAAGCCTTCAGAATCTCATCTTCATTTTTAATGGAAGATTGACCTTTTCCCGATGATGACATTAACGGTTTAACCACACACGGAATTCCAACTTCTGCCACAGCAGCTTTCAACTCCTCAGCCGAAGTTGCATATCTGTAATTGGCCGTTTTCAATCCTAATTCCTTGGCAGCAAGATCTCGGATGGCCTTTCGGTTCATAGTAAAATTGGCTGCCTTCGCACTTGGAACAACCTGAATTCCCTGTTTCTCATAATCGTAGAAACGCTCTGTTCGGATGGCCTCAATCTCGGGCACAACCAGATCAGGCTGATGCTTTTCAACCAACGCATCCAAAGCTGCGCCATCCAACATGTTAATGACCTCAAACTCGTGAGCCACTTGCATGGCCGGTGCACCCTCGTAGCTATCCACCGCAATCACATATTGGCCGTATCGCTGTAAAGCAATGACCAGTTCCTTTCCCAATTCGCCACTTCCGAGTAAGAGTATCTTTTTTCGCATGATTGAAATTTGGGAGACGAATATACCTTAAGGAATGAAGTTGTGATGGAATGAAGAAATGAAGTCCTACAAAGTGCCAGCCTGAACTTCATCACCTCATCACCTCATCACTTCATCACTTCATCACTTCATCACTTCATCACTTCAAACCTCTTAACATTCAGTTAACTTTGGCTAAACTCAAATTTGATGCGTTCTTTTTTATCTCTCGTCTTTTCGCTTGCTGCACTTGGTGCCTCATCTCAGAATCTGGTTGTAAAGCCATACCTGCAAAACGCTGAACCGACCTCCATCCACATCATGTGGGAAACCAGTTCCGACAACTCCTCTGTAGTTGAATACGGAACCACAACATCATTAGGGACTTCAGTTGTCGGAACAGCTTTTACAGGTTCAGGTGCATCTTACGTTCATGACGTTGAATTGACAGGGCTTCAACCTGCCACCAAGTACTACTATAAAGCTGTAACCAGTGGTTTGGAAAGCTATGTCTACCACTTCATCACGCCTCCTTTGAAATCGTCTGAGGCGTCATTCAATATTGTTGCCATGAGCGATATGCAGCAGGATTGGGCACATCCTTCGGTCTTCAACGATATCATAGATGACAACCTGATTCCGTACATGCAACAGGAATACGGTAATGACCTGGCAGAGCACTTGGGCTATTTTATTGTGCCTGGTGATCTTGTACAAACGGGCAGTGTCTATTCCTCTTGGGCCAGCACGTTCTTTGAGCCTGCTGAAAACCTTCTGCCCTACGTTCCGCTCTACCCTGTCCCCGGCAATCATGAAGGAAATACGCCTTATTTCTTCCAGTATTTCAACTTGCCGATGAATGGAACTATGACCAATGATTATCCTGAACATTGGTGGTATAAAGATTACTCTAACGTGCGCTTGATCGGATTGGAATCGAATGTTGGATATCGTGTGCAAGCGCAGTTGGATTGGCTACAGACCGTTTTGGATGATGCTGCCAACGATGCCGACATTGACTTCGTTTTCGCGCAGCTTCATCACCCTTACGAAAGCGAACTTTGGATTGCCGGAAACACGGACTACACAGGCGATGTAATTGAATTGCTGGAGAACTTCTCCACCTCATCTGGCAAACCAAGTGTGCATTTTTTCGGTCACACGCATGGCTATTCTCGCGGACAGAGCAAGGAACACCGACACGTGATGGTGAATGTGGCCAGTGCTGGAGGCGCTATTGACAATTGGGGCGAATTCGCGCAGCAGGATTATGAAGAATACTCGCGCAGCGATGATGATTTCGGCTATGTGATCATGGAAATACAGGCGGGTACTGACCCGCAATTCGTGCTAAAACGTTTGAGCCATGGTAGCTATGAAGATGGATTGGTAACCAACGTTCTGAAAGACACGCTTCGGGTAAAGTTCAACAATCCAGCACCTACCACCCCAACCGGAATTTTCCCGGGACAAGGAGAAATGTTGACACCCGATTGCATCATTTTCTTAGGCAGCGAATTCAGCGACCCGGACGGTGACGAGCATGGTGCCACCCAATGGCGCATTGCCACAGATGCCAACTTCAGCAATGTCGTTTACGATGAGTGGTATCAGCACGAAAACTGGTACTTCGATGTAGATCTGATGGCGGGCAACAACATGGTCGATCAGGAAGTGATCGGCCTCTCAGAGAACACAACTTATTATTGGCAGGTTCGCTACCGCGATAAGAGTTTGGCGTGGAGCGAATGGTCGGATGCGGTGATGTTCCAAACAACAACATCAGCGCTAACAGGTAACCTCTTAGTGAATGAAGGAGCGGAAGACGGAACCAACAATTGGGTAGAAACGGCTGGTTCGTTCGAATCAATAAACAGTGGCGAGTGCGCTGGAAATGACGCTCACACCGGCAGCAAACTGTTTGCCGTTGGTGGTGTATGTGATGACAATGCCTATGGCGAAGGTTACCAGTCTGTAGATGTAAGCGCTTACCAAACCGAGATCGCCTCAGGAACGGTTTCAGTGAACTTTGGTGGCTACTTGAGCGATTACAACGGTTCCGACAGGCCAGAATTCAAAGTGGAATTCATGGACGGACAGGGTGCATCTTTAGGAACATCATCTACTTATGGAAACCAAACATCCGATTGGACCTACATGAGTGAAGCCGATCTGGTTCCAACTGGAACCGAAGAAATAAGACTGATTCTGATGGGAACAAGAAATGCTGGTAGTGACAACGACTCCTATTTCGATGACATGTTCCTGAAATTGAACCTGAACGGCAATGGTTGCGAACAGTACACAGCGGTTGGAATCAGAGAACGTTTGAACAACAAGGGTGTGGCGGTTTATCCGAATCCGTTCTCGCATGAAGCCACCATCGAAGTGGTAAAACCAACTTCAAATGGCATGTACTCGCTAACGTTGTTTGACCGTGCTGGAAGAACCGTGCAATCAATGAAATCCTCTTCAGGGAAATTCACCATTTCAGCCGAAGGATTGACATCAGGAATGTACTTCTATCAAGTTACCGATGGCGATTGGATATCAACTGGGAAAGTAGTTATGCGCTGAGATTGTAAATTTCAGCCATGAAAAAAGAATACACCAACGGAGAGGTCACTGTCGTGTGGCAGGCTGATAAATGCATCCATTGCGGCAACTGTGCCAAAGGATTACCGCAGGTTTTCAAACCGCGCGAAAAACCTTGGATTCAGATGGAAAACGCCTCTTCTGAAGAAATAGCCGCGCAAGTGGCCGAGTGTCCGTCTGGTGCTTTGTCTCTAAAAGACTGAAATTTTGAAGATCGGAATCGTAGGCTCAGGTGGAGCCGGAATGTGTACGGCTTGGTTACTCGACCAAGGCCATGAAATCACCCTGTTTGAGAAGAAGGATTACCTGGGTGGAAACACACACACCGTTGAGGTTGAAGTGAACGGCATTCTACACTACGTGGATGATGGCGCCAATTGGTTTTCGCCCAAGATCTATCCGCTGTTCAATCGGTTGTTGGAGTTGCAAAAGATCCCGTTTGAGTGGGTTCCAATGTCGATGACCTACTACAACACATTGACGGGAAACGTGAATTGCATGCCACCTTCCACTCCGAGAAGATTCATGCAGATGTTCACCAAAGCACATCGGTTGCCGGAACTGTTACTGATGAACAAGGTCATCAACGCATCGCAAAAGATCGTTGACAATCACGAGACCGAATTGACGCTTGGACAGTTTATGGAACAGCTGAACCTGAGCGACAAGCAACGGAATGATTTCCTCAAACCGCTGCTTTCGGGTGTTTGGGGCAGCCCGTTCGACCAAACCGAGGATTTCTCCATTTATCCGTTGATGAAGTATTTGGTTTACCACAAACCAAGTGGTTTGAGCGGTTTTGAATGGAAAGTGATGAAAGGCGGTGTGAAGCACTACATCCAATTGATGGCAGACAGCTTGAAGAACACCAAAATTCTGGTGAAGGATGGTGTGAAACACGTTCAACCGAACGCAGAAACAGGTAAAGTATCGGTTACATCTGAGAGCGGAAAGA
>JBJOHR010000123.1:0-13289 GCA_046047575.1 Bacteroidota bacterium
AATGCCATCCGACCACAATTTCAATTCTGAAATCGGTGGAATTTCTCCTGACCAAGAAAGCGAAGCCAATCCGTCATTTCTTGAAACAGAAAACGGAGTATGGACAGAAATACTATCCAGCAATTCAAGCTCTAAAACGTAGTCATTCAGATTAATTTCTGCTGGACTTTCAACTGGCAAACTGATGGTTGAGGCAAGTCCAAGAATGAGATTCGAATGTTTTACTTCGGCCCGTTTCTCATCAGAACATGAGAAAAGGAAAATGGCAATTAGAAAGAGTGGAATTCGGTTGGTCATGTTGTGTGTTAATCGTTGAGTTCGCTTTCCCATGTTAAATCAAACGCCTTATCCGTATTCTTGAATTCAACCGTGAAAACATCACACTTGTAATCAGTTACACTCGCTCCCAACGGATCAAAACTCGGGAGCGCATCAACCCAACGGTGTTCTTCGGATTTGGCTTTCAGCGATTTTCCATGCACCTCAACAGTTTTCACTTTTCTATCATGGAATCCATGCCAAATCACTCTTACATTATCAAAATCTGAAGCATAATCTCCTTCCTGACCGCCAAACAAGATGGTATTGTTCGGGCAATCGTATTTGATCTCTCGCGAGCTCCATTTGCCCCTTTTATGGTCATAGCTTTCGCCATCATCTTCGTAAATGCACGCGGTTCCTTCTGCCTTGAACCACACGTGCAGATTCAGAACACCATCATGCTTATCGGCAGTTGACTGAACCAAACTTTGAGTAATAATTGGCGCTCCACGTTTCACAAACACAGGCAATTTCTCAACCGGACAATCAACCACAACTTCCTGATTTCCTTTGTAGTATTTGTCGGTTAGTAGGTCGTACCAGGTGCCTTCTGGCAGATAAACACGCACCAGGTCTTTCGTGCTTTCGACAGGGCATACCAGCAGTGATTCCCCAAACATATACTGGTTCTGATACGCTGGCTCGTAAACCTTCTCGTCCGTTGGATAAATCAGCGCGAGCGACCGTACCAAAGGCATTCCGTCAATTGTTGCACGGTGCATTGCCGTGTAAATCGTTGGCATCAATTTGTAGCGCAAGTTGATGTAATTCCGAGCAATGGCCGTAGTTGTTTCTCCAAAAGTCCAAGGCTCTGCATTTCGCGTTCCGATCATGCTGTGCGCACGGAAAAACGGACTGAACGCTCCGATGGAAATCCAACGGGCAAAAAGATCTGGTGAAGCTTCATCCACGAATCCACCAACGTCATAACCAGCAAATGGAATTCCGGTCAAACCCATGCTGTTGATGAGTCGAACGCCAGCCATCATGTGTTCATCTGAAGCGATATTATCACCTGTCCAAACTGCGGCATACCGCTGCACGCCTGAGAAACCTGCACGCGTCAACATCAGCGGACGCTTGTTGTCCAAATACTTATCGGCTCCCTCTTTGGTCGCACGAGACATCAACCCTCCGTAAACGTTTCTTGCTTCGCGATGTGATGTCTTGTTTCCATCAAAATCGAACTCTATCAGGTCTGGAGTCATTTGTCCCCAACTGGCAGGTTCGTTCATGTCATTCCAGAAACCACGAATGCCGTTATCGGTGTAGAATTTCATTTGGTCAGACCACCAGTTTCTGGCCTTTTCCATCGTGAAGTCGGGGAAGTAACTCCAGCCTGGCCAAACCTGAGCAGCATGCAATTCTCCGTCAGGATATTTTACAAACACATCCTTCTTCACACCATCCTCACAAGGCTCATAGCCTTTTTCCTTCTTCACACCGGGATCGACAATGACAACCGTTTTGAAGCCGTCTTTCTCCAGATCAGCGGTCAGTTGTTTCGGATTCGGAAAACGCTCTTCATCAAACGTAAAAACCTTGTAATCCTGCATGTAATGGATGTCGAGGTAAATGACATCCGCAGGGATTTTCTTCTCGCGAAACGTTCTTGCTACGTTCAAAACCTCTGAATCGGGATAATAACTGTAGCGGCATTGCTGAAACCCAAGGGCCCATTTTGGCGGAAGTGGAATTCTTCCCGTAAGCCACGAATAATCCGACACCATCTCCGCCACCGAATCATTATGAAAGAAGAAATAATCCATGGGTCCGCCCTCGACCTGAATGGACGAAAAACGGTCGTTGCTTGCTCCAAAATTGATCACGGAACGATGCGAATTATTAAGGAAGATTCCGTAGTGACCTTCTCTATGAATTCCCATGTAGAATGGCGTACTCAAATAGATCGGATCAGCATTGGTCGGATATCCGAAATGGTCTGTATTCCAATGCGTGTAGGCATTTCCTGCACGATTCAATGGACCGTTTTTTTCACCCAGACCGATGAATTTCTCGCCTTCCATCAGGGCTTTATAAGTAACTACCGTATCGCCCATCCAACCTGTTCCGAAAGAGCAATCATCCTCATTCAGGAATTTCCCTTCAAGATCTGTGAACGAAATACGCAACGGCTTGCGAGAAACCATCACTTTCAGCTTGGAAGTACGCAGGAAGATAACGTCTTCGGTTTCCTTTACCTCAAACTTTGTCTTTTGTGGCTTTTCAACTACAGCGTACGGCAATTCGGCTCCATCATTTTCGGTTCTTTCAATAAAAACACGAACAATAGAATCGGAGTAAACAGTGATTCGAACTTCTGCCTCATCCGTACTTAAAAGCACCCCGTTTTTCGTCTCGTTGAAAGCGATCACCGCCCCTAGCGATTGGAACAATTGTTTCATCCTTGCACCGTGTGTTTAAGATGATATTCAACCAATCCATCTATCGGTTTTTTGATGATATTTCCGATAGTGATGCCCAGTTTTTCGGCCTCTTCCTTCAAAATATCTTGAAAGTAGTATGCAATGGAACCAACGAAGTTCGTTGGCACTTCCTTGTGATTTTTGAAGCAGCAGACATGACGCTCTAAAAATGCGCGCATTCCGTCATGAATCATGCTATCGACATATTCGGTTTCTCGGAATTTGGAAATGGTTTTCATGAATGAGGCCAAATAGACATTTGCATGCGGCTTCATGTAAATATTCTCCAGAATGGAGGTTTTCGTGTGTCCTTGATCGATCAATTCCTGCCTCAATTCTGCTGGAATAGGTTCCTTGTAAAGGTAATCGCGCAGTACCTGTTTGCCATACCAACTGCCGCTTCCCTCATCTCCCAGAATGTAGGCGAGCGATGGAATCTCTTCATAAATACCAACACCATCGTAATAGCATGAGTTGGAGCCGGTTCCGAGTATACATGCAATGCCAGGTTCGCCTTGGCATGCTGCTAAAGCCGCACCTAAGACATCATGGTCCACATGGATCTTTGATTTCCGGAAAACCGATCGCAAGCCATTTTCCAACACTTTATTCAATTCTGGGCTTGAACATCCAGCGCTGTAGATGAAGATCTCATCAACCTGTTCGGCATACTTATAGAGCATTCCTTGCGCTTTGATGGTTGCGCTAATGATGGATTCACTATGAAAGAACGGGTTGAATCCCATGGTGCTGATAGCGCCAACCTCCCGATTTCCATCCATCAGCTTCCAATCGCACTTGGTACTACCGCTGTCTGCAATCAATATCATTGAACCTCTTTATTGTCTGAATTTACTTGCAAAGAAAGGCAAGTTAGTGTTATTTTGACACTAACTATTATTCATGGACCAAAACCATCTTTCTTTCAATGTAAACCCGAACGTATCGGTGGATTGCGTGGTGTTCGGCTTTGATAAAAATGGACTGAAGGTTCTTTTAATTGAACGCGAAAATCCCGATAACACGGAAGGAAAAAACTACCAGTTGCCTGGCGACCTCATTCACAATGACGAGAATCTGGATGAGGCGGCCAACCGCGTTCTGAAGGAATTGACCAACATAGACAAGCTGTTTCTTGAGCAATTTGCCGCTTTTGGAGACCCACAACGCGTGAAAAGGGAAAACGATCTGGAGTGGCTACGAAGTGTTCGTAAAGACCCCGATGCGCGCGTTGTGACCATTGGCTATTACGCACTCATCAAATCAGAAAATTTTAAGCCAACCGCCAACTCCTTTGCCAGAAAGGCGGAATGGGTGAACAAGAATGATGTACCAGAATTGGCATTCGACCACAATCAAATTCTATCGGCTGCGCTTGAAGCTTTGAAGCTGAAAATGCGCACTGTTCCGGTTGGATTTGAACTCCTTCCAAAGAAATTCACGCTGCGGCAGTTACAATCACTTTACGAGGCCGTTCTTGGATCAGAGATTGACAAGCGCAATTTCCGTAGGAAGATCCTTGGAATGAAATTCATCGTTCCTCTCGATGAAAAACAGAAAGGTGTGGCGCACAAACCTGCTCAACTATTCCAATTCAACAAGAAGGATTACAACCAAAGTTTCAGTCTGGCGTTTGATTTCCAGTAGTTCGATATTTTCGCCAACCAAATACTCATAAACAATATGAATTCCAGTTCAATTACGATAAAAGACGGAAAACTATCCGTTCCCAATAATCCGATCATCCCTTTCATTGAAGGAGATGGAATCGGAGTTGATATTTGGGAACCGGCAAGAAAGGTTTTCGATGCCGCGGTGGCGAAAGTTTACGGCTCGGAGAAAAAAGTGGAATGGCTTGAAATTCTAGCTGGGGAAAAAGCCTATCACCAAACGGGTGAATGGCTCCCAAAAGAATCGTTGGATGCGATTCAGCAACATCTGGTAGCCATCAAAGGGCCACTCACAACTCCGATCGGAGGTGGAATCCGTTCGTTGAATGTTCAATTGAGACAAACACTTGATCTTTATGTGTGTCTGCGCCCTGTGCGTTGGTTCAAGGGAGTTCCTTCGCCTTTGGTTCATCCTGAATACACCGACATGGTGATCTTTCGGGAAAATACGGAAGACATCTACGCTGGAATCGAATTTCAAGCTGAGACTCCGGAATGCAAGAAGTTGGTAAACATTCTCCAAGATGATTTTGGAGCACGTGGAATCCGATTCCCTGAAACAACTTCCATTGGTATCAAACCTGTTTCCAAGGAAGGGACAGAGAGATTGATCCGCGCTTCTATCGAGTATGCCATTGAGCACAAAAAACCATCTGTGACCATTGTCCACAAGGGCAACATCATGAAATTTACCGAAGGAAGTTTCAAGAAATGGGGGTATGATCTGGCTGAGCGTGAATTTGCCGATCGGGTTTTTACTTGGGAAATGTATGATAAGATCCTTTCGGTGGATGGTGTAGACGCTGCCAATCAAGCGCAAGATGATGCTGCAGCTGCTGGAAAAGTGCTGATCAAGGACTGTATTGCTGATGCATTCCTGCAGGAGATCCTTCTCTATCCGAAACAACATTCTGTGGTTGCAACCTTGAATTTGAACGGTGATTACATCTCTGATGCTTTGGCTGCCTGCGTAGGCGGAATCGGTATTGCGCCAGGAGCGAACATCAACTACTCAACTGGCTATTCAATTTTTGAAGCCACTCACGGGACCGCTCCAAAATTGGCAGGTAAGAATATGGTCAACCCGAGCTCAATCATACTTTCAGGCGCCATGATGTTTGAATACATGGGCTGGACAGATGTTTCTAAATTGATTGAGAGCGCAGTAGAAAGAGCCATTGCAAGCAAGCGCGTCACATTCGATTTTCATCGTTTGATGGAAAATGCCGAGCTGCTTTCAACCTCGGAATTCGGTGATGAGATTATCGCTAATATGAATTAGGGAGATTAAAATCCGAAACAAAGTAATTTGAAACCCGTTTTTTCTCTCGATAACCAATCAAAAACCACACGATTATTTTCTTGAAACTTGCGGCTTGCAACTAGAAACTTATTGTTTACATTTGCAGCCCTAAAATTTGACTACGAGAAGCAATGGCTAATCACAAATCATCTCTAAAGAGAATCCGCTCAAACGAAACCAAGCGTGTGAGAAACAAATATGTTCACAAGACAACACGTAATGCTGTCCGTGAACTTCGTGCCACAACAGACAAGAAAGTTGCTGCGGAACAATACCCAGTGGTAATTGCTTTGGTTGACAAATTGGCCAAGAACAACATCATTCACAAGAACAAAGCTGCCAACCTGAAGTCTAAGTTGACGCTTCACGTTAACGGACTTTAAGACGAATTCCAACTAATATTCAAGCCCCGTTCCGGCATGTCGGAACGGGGCTTTCTTTGTTCGGTCCTTTGCGTATTTTCGACCTGATGATGGAAGATTACAAGGTGATAAACGGTATCCGTTCGTGGGCCGAGGATGACAGACCCCGCGAAAAGTTGCTTATGAAAGGAAAGGCGGCTTTAAGCGATGCGGAGTTGATCGCCATTCTGATCGGTTCAGGAAGTGCGAACGAAACTGCTGTCGATCTTTCGAAACGTATCCTTCAAAGTCTGAACAATCAACTTTCGGAACTCGGAAAACTTTCGGTGAAGGACCTTACCAAATTCAAAGGGATCGGTGAGGCCAAGGCCATCAGCATCATTGCTGCCATGGAGTTAGGACGAAGGCGGAAAGAATCCGAACCTGATAAACGAGTAAAGATCAGCGATAGCAGGTCAGCGTTCGAGATATTTTACCCTTTCTTGGGAGATCTGAAGCATGAGGAATTCTGGGTACTCTACCTGAACCGAGCCAATGAAGTTATCGGCAAAGAGAATGTTTCAAAGGGTGGCGTTTCAGGAACGATCGTAGATCCGAAAGTGGTGTTCAAAGCTGCCGTTCAGTTTCCTGCTTCGGCCATTGTTTTGGCGCACAATCATCCTTCGGGACAATTGAAACCTAGTCAGGCGGACCACCAACTTACCAGAAAACTGAAGGAAGCTGGAAATGCGCTTGATATTCCTGTTCTGGACCATCTCATAATCGGAGACTGCAATTACTATAGCTTTGCGGATGAAGGTGTGTTTTAGGGAAATCTTATCTGAGTGAAAAAACTATTGTCCATTATCGGTGCGCGACCGCAGATCATCAAGGCGGCTGCGTTGAACCGCGCCATTCAGACCAAGTTCTCTGACCAATTGCTTGAAGTTCTGGTGCATACTGGCCAACACTATGACCATGGCATGTCTGACATCTTCTTTGAAGAAATGGGCATTCCGCAACCTGATCATCAATTGGGAATAGGTTCTGGTAGCCACGGAAAGCAAACAGGTAGAATGCTGGACGAGATAGAACGGGTAATAACGCTAGAAAAACCCGATGCGCTTGTGATCTATGGCGATACCAATTCAACGCTTGCCGGGGCCTTGGCAGCGGCCAAGATGCATGTACCGGTCATTCATATTGAGGCTGGCCTCCGATCGTTTAATAAGCGTATGCCCGAGGAGATAAACCGCATTATGGCCGATCATGCCAGCACGTTACTTTACACTCCTACCAACGCAGGCCTGAAGAGTCTGAAGAGTGAAGGCTTCCTTCCGCTTGATGAGGCCAAAAGGAAAGGCGCGGCAGACATTGATAATCCGTACGTATTCCATTGTGGGGATCTGATGTATGACAACACGCTCTTCTACTCTAAAAAGGCCGATGACTTTGCTGATCTGTTCGAGAAGTATAGAATCGACCCGAACAATTTCATCCTTTCAACCATTCATCGCCCACAGAATACAGATGAAATTGAAATCCTCTCAGGAATTCTGACTGCGTTGAATGCAATCTCTTTGGAAGACAAGATTGAAGTTGTTCTGCCGCTTCATCCGCGAACAGCCAACATGATCGCCAAGTCGAATGATACTGCAATCCGAGAACTCTCCAAGAATCCATTATTCAAGATCATTGAACCTGTTGGATTTCTTGAAATGATCCTTCTGGAGAAACACGCACGCATGGTGATGACCGATAGCGGTGGCGTGCAGAAAGAAGCATTCTTCATGCAAAAGCCGTGCGTCATCCTTCGTCCTGAAACGGAATGGGTAGAAATTGTGGATTGTGGCTGTGCTGTGCTTACAGGGTCGGATGCCAAGAAGATAATGGAAGGTTACCAGCACTTCAAACAATACCCACCTAAGCACTATCCGAACATTTTCGGAGATGGCGCTGCCGCTGAATTCATCTGCAAATCCATTCTGGAAAATCTTCCGTAATGCTGGTATACAGTCATACCATCACTCCACGCATTCGCTACATCTTCAAGGTAATGCTGGGTGATATGCTGGGACTGCAGCTCAAGTTCACATCCAAACGCGAGGATTTCATTGCAAGCAGCGGACCCAAGCTGAGCTATTCGCATGCCAGGTTGACGGATGAACTCCATTTCCGGTCCATAGGACTACTGCACGAAAAAGGCGTGAACGATCAGAACATCCGTGTGCAGGAAAACGATAAGGGAAAGTATTTCTATACTCACAATTCGCAAGATTCGGCCTTCAACTTCGATGTGTTCGCAGCCTCCTTTTTCCTGCTGTCCAGATACGAGGAGTGTTTGCCGCACTTGCGTGATCAGTACAATCGGTTCGAAGCTTCTGAAAGTTTGGGATTCAAGCACGGTTTCCTGACTGAACCGCTGGTGGATCAATGGCTGCTGCGATTAAAAGACACTTTAGTGGAACACTTTCCGCAGATGCAGTTCAAAGATCGCAGCTACCGATTCATTTCGACCATAGATATTGACAATGCTTACGCCTACCGCAACAAGGGTTTCATGCGAACAGCAGGTGGCTTTGGCCGATCGATCATGAATGGCGATCTTAAGGAAGTGGTTGATCGCACCAAGGTTCTGCTTGGCAGTAAGAAAGACCCTTACGACACCTATGATTTTCAACTGCAGGTGCAGAAGGAATTTGGCCTGGAAACCATCTACTTCCTGCTACTGGCAGATTATGGCATGAACGACAAGAACGTGCCGTACTATAATCTCGAATTCCAATCGTTGATCAAACATTTGGCTGATTATGCAGCTATTGGCATTCATCCAGGCTTCAACTCCAACCAAAAGAACGACAAGCTCAGGACCGAGAAAAAACGGCTCGAACATATTTTGCATACAGCGGTCACCAAAAGCCGGCAACATTTTCTGATCCTTCATCTTCCGCATACTTACCAGAAACTGGTGGAGAACGACATAAGTGAAGACTTTACAATGGGCTACGCGGCCCATGTGGGCTTCCGTGCCGGCACCTGCACACCGTATCGCTTCTACGATCTGGATATGGAAACACCCATGGAACTGACCGTATATCCGTTTACAATGATGGAAGCAACCCTAAAGTACTACATGAAGGTAGATCCGGAGCAGGCCAAACAGGTGATTTCCGAACTTATTGGCAAAGTGAGGGCTGTTAACGGAACATTCATTGGCCTATGGCATAATGAAACCCTTACCGACACTGGACTTTGGCAAGGTTGGCGCGATGTGTTCCTGCATATGGTAAAGGAAGGAAAACAGTAACTTTTAACACTTTAGGCCTCTTAGCATTCCGTACATTGGACGGACGTAATCAAGCTCATCAGGTTGAGAGAAAATTCCCGTTAAATGACACATATTCTCGCAGGTAAAGGATCACTGATCGACCAATTTCTTGGCGAACTCAGAAATGTAGATGTTCAGAATGACCGAATGCGTTTCCGAAGAAATCTGGAACGCATTGGCGAACTGATGGCCTATGAACTGAGCAAGACGCTCGATTGGAGGCCCAGCAAGGTAACAACCCCGCTTGGAGAAGCAGAACTCCCCGTGTTAGACCAACAACCGGTTATTGCCACCATTCTGCGTGCAGGACTGCCCATGCACCAAGGCGTGCTGAACTATTTTGACCATGCCGACAACTGCTTCATATCTGCCTACAGAATGAATCACCGCGAAGACGGCACCTTCGACATCAAGGTCGAATATCTCTCAAGCCCTTCTGTAGAAGGACGGACCGTGATACTGTGCGACCCCATGTTGGCCACGGGCGGTTCGATGGTATTGGCATACAAGGCGCTGCTGAGAAGAGGAAAACCCAAACACGTTCATATTCTGGCAGCCATTGCCAGCAGAGAAGGCTTGGAATACTGCCAACGGCACTTGCCAAAGAGCTGCACTATCTGGATAGCGGGCCTTGACGAAGAACTAACAGCTCATTCCTACATTGTTCCAGGTCTTGGCGATGCAGGAGACCTTGCCTACGGAAGCAAGGAATAACACATTAAAGCACAACTTAATTCAAGCGAAGGCGTAGAGAGCACGGTGGAGAAGATATTGCAGATATTACTGGTGATCATACTGAGTGCTACCAAGTTTCTCACCGCTCCTATTACATCACTGAATATTGGCTTCGGCTACCTCGAAACCCTGATCATCACCACCGTTGGCGGATTGATAGGTGTGTTCTTTTTCTTCTATCTCAGTTCAGCTATCATGCTTTTATTCAAGAAGTTGGCTGGCAGTTCAAGTAAAAAGAAATCGGTGAGGCCAAAGCGTAAATTCACGTGGAAGAACAAGCTCATCGTTCATATAAAGCGCGAATATGGCCTTATTGGCGTGGCGGCTATCACCCCGACCATTCTTTCCATTCCTGTTGGCACTTTTTTGGCCGCACGCTATTTTCCCGACAAGAAAAAGGTGATCACCTACCTCTCGGCATCGGTCATTGTGTGGTCGGTCATTGTTTCTTCGGTGGTCATCATTTTCTGAGCAATTGAGAACCATAGAACATGTTTTCTTCGATCTGGACCGCACCCTGTGGGACTTTGAGTCGAATTCTGAAGCCACTCTGAAGGAACTCTTTTCTGAGTTCGGGTTGACCGAAAAACTGGGTGTTTCCGACAACGATTTCATTCAGGAATACAAACGCATTAACGAGCTTTTCTGGGAAGATTATCGCAATGGCGTCATTCAGAAAGAGGAGTTGCGCTATGCCCGTTTTGAAGCAGCCCTAAAATTCTTCGGCCATACCGACCGCAAGATGGCAATGGAAATCGGAGAACTGTACATCTGGCGCAGTCCACGCAAAGTAGGTCTGGTAGATGGTGCCTTGGATGTGTTGCAGTACCTCAGTCCAAGGTATCAACTGCACATCATCACCAACGGGTTTGACGAAGTGCAACACATTAAAATGTCCAGCTCGGGTCTCCTCCCTTTCTTCAAGCACATCATTACCTCAGAAAATGCAGGAGCCAAAAAGCCCAGCCCACTCATTTTCCGGCATGCCGAAATGCTAACTGGGGCCAGACCTACAAACAGCATCATGATTGGAGACCATCTGAAGGCCGATGTGCAAGGTGCCATGGGAGCAGGCTGGAAAGCTGTATTCTTTGAACCTTCCTTACCAAAGATGAACGATAGCGAATTCGTTCATATTCATCATTTGAGGGAATTGATGGAGACACTCTAAATCTCCGCCAATACGCTTATCCCTCCCTTCACTTTCTCTTCCAATTCCACCTTTATTTTGGCATTGAGCGGTAGAAAAAGATCTACCCGCGAACCGAATTTAATGAAGCCCAATTCATCGCCTTGCTTTACAACATCACCCTGGTGGCAATACCACACAATGCGTCTGGCAACGAACCCGGCAATCTGACGGATTAGCACTGAAGGTCCGAATTCCGTTTCGATCACCACCGTATTACGTTCATTCTCCGTGCTCGATTTAGGATGCCAAGCCACAAGGAAAAGGCCCGGATGATACTTGGAATAAGCTATCTTCCCAGATATTGGATAGCGATTGAGATGCACGTTGAGTGGCGACATGAACACGGAAACCTGTATGCGCTTTTCGCCATTGAAGTACTCGGGTTCTTCCACTTCCTCAATTGCCACTACGCGACCGTCTGCAGGACAGACAATGCTTCTTGAGGAAATGACCAGTTTACGCTTCGGGCTGCGGAAGAATTGAAGGAAGATGAGGAAAATGATAGCACCACCGACACCAACCAGGTAGTGAACCCACTTCAGTTCCGGTAAAAAGTGAACGGTTGCCCATGTTACACCGACCACCGCCAAGGCCAACAACGTCAGCATTCGGTAGCCTTCTTTATGAATGGTCATTCTTGCCATAGAACCCGCAAAGGTAAACTTTGGTTCAACCTATGTTCAGAGAAAAAGCTTTAGGTACACAAATGCGAAAGGTGTGGCCAGCACGATGCTGTCCAGCCTATCGAGCACGCCACCGTGGCCAGGCAATAGTTTCCCACTGTCCTTGGCACCAACATTCCGCTTCAGCAGGCTTTCCACCAGATCGCCATAGATGCCTGCTACCACAGAAACAACCGAGAGTCCGATCCATTCCCAAACCGTCAGAAAATCGAGAAAATAAGAGAAGCCGATGGCAAAACCAATGCTCATGAGCAGTCCGCCTGCGGCACCTTCCCAACTCTTTTTGGGGCTGATGCGCTCAAACAACCTATGCTTGCCGAAAGCCGATCCGGCCAAGTATGCGCCCGAATCGCTTCCAAGTATCAGCATGAGCCAACCAAGAAAGAAAAGCGGGTTGTATCCTATCTCATCGTTAGGATGAATGATATTAATGAGCAGGGTTACCGGAACCGCAACATAGATGAGCCCTAGAAAACCGTGTGCAATATTGGTGAACGGGTGCTCGCGTTTTCGATAAAGTTCGATGGGAAGGATCAAAAACAGGCAAAGCAACGGAAACAACAGGTATTTCTCTGAATGACCGTAGAAGGTCATCATGCCATTACCAACGAACATGGATACGCCCAGCAGATAACCCGTAAGGCGCTGCGGTTTGAAACCACCCATTTCCACCAATCCGTAGAATTCCTGAAGGCCAAGCACCAATGCAGCACAGAACAGCACCATGAACCCAACTTCTTTCCCCAAAAAAATGGCGGCCAGAAAAATGGCGAACACGATCAGGCCCACCACAATTCGTAACAGAAGATCAGGCATTTTCTTCATCAAGTATCCTTTTGGCGCGTATCACATCGTCTTGTCGAACATATAACTCGGCTTCCCCGAACAGATATGATGAGTCCTGCTTGTTGATGATGACCGCTTTTATTTCTGATTCATTTAGCAGGGCACATTGCAATTCGGCCTTATTCAAAGATGTTGACAGAATCATTACCCAACCCTTTTCCACAAGGGCAATTTATCAACTTTGAGGTAACGGATCGCCTGAATTCGGAATTTCGTTGGTTGCCACATCTGCCTCCGAAACCTCGGTGACTTTATCCGCACTTTCTGTTGACGAATTGCTCGCAGCCGGAACTGAAGCCAATTCCTCCCGTTCTTGCCATTGTCGCTTTCCGAATATCTCTTCCAAGTTCTCCTTAAAAATCACTTCCTTAACGAGGAGTTCTTCGGCCAACTTCTCCAGTTTGTCCTTGTTATCCGAAAGAATCTTCTTGGTGCGGACGTATG
>JBJOHR010000124.1:0-5680 GCA_046047575.1 Bacteroidota bacterium
CCCAAGTGCCCATTTACGATAGCTGAATTCTACGTCCAAGTTTGCCAAATGCTGAAATCTGTACTTAAGAATGTTGGTTTCTTGGATGGACGTGCTATGATGGGAATGTTGCTGTAATGAACCACCTGTATTGTCTCTGTAGAAAACGCTATCTGGGTTGACTGATTGAGGAATTGTATAGGTATAACCAACGATCAGCGTGGTACCGAACGACTTGGTGAACTGTCCTCCACCCATAATAGAGGTTTCAATTCCCCTCACTCGGTTTCTTCCTGTATTAAGAAACTTAAATCCTGGTAGAACCACGTCTGTTGAATAGCGTCCCATTACAAACTCAATGCTGTTGGTGTACTCCTGCCAGAAACCGACCAGATCGAAATAACCAAAGAACTTACCAACCTTGAACCCCTGCTTAAAGCCTAATTCAGCATTCCATGATGTTTCAGGTTTTAAATCTGGGTTCGGAAAAACTCCAAGACCGCCAGATGTGGTCAAAATGTATTTTTCCGCAATTGTGGGGAATCGATATCCTTGACCATAGGACGCTCTAACATAACTTTCGCGCCCTGCCTTCCAGCTCAAACCAGCTCTGAATACTGGCCTAACTACGAACTCCGTATTGTTGATCTGGAAGTATTCTCCTCTGACTCCTGCTGAAACATTGAGTACTTTAAAAAACTTCTTATCCAATTGCATGTACACACTGAAATTCTTGGCATTGTTCACTCCAGATGAATCCCCGCCAATGAACAGGTCAGACTTGGAAGTAGAATAGCTTCCAGATACGCCCCCTATCAAGTTTAAGTCGCGCATTTTTGAGAAAGTGCGTTGTATCTGATACTCACCGAAATAGACAGTGCTTTGTACCGATTGATTATTTGAGTTGTCGCTGTTGTTAAAGAGAATTCGCGACCTGAACGCATGCTGAACGCCCCGAGCTGTAACGTAATTGACGAAAGGATCCAAGTAAAACGTTGTGATCTCAGTAAGGGTCATAGTTCCCGGATAAGAACGGAACCTGCCAGAATCATCTCTTTCGGTTGCCTGCCATACCAAAGAGAAATTCTTGCTGCTACGCATAAAATTCCCGTTCAGACCGTAGTTCAATCCACTGCATTTTTTACTCCTTTTACGGATGTTGAAGTTGAGTCTTCCTCTGATTTCTCTGACCTCGTCATTACCTATATCTGCTATCGTGTCGGTGGGGTCGCTCCAATCAACGTAACCTGTATTCTGTAACTGAAACGCCCAATCTGGGTTAAGTTCCACCTCACGAATTGGTTTCTGAGGACCCAAGTAGCCATAATCATATAAGAAATTGCCACCTATCACCACATCCCAGAGTTCGATCTTCCTTGAATGCATGAAGTTCATTCCGCTGAAATTGGCAACGCCATCCCACCACTTCTTGCCATTGGCAGCAGAGGCATCCAAACCGAAAAAATTCGCAATCCTCTTGCCAACAGAAGCATCGTCTTCCAAAATGGCTGATCGGAATCCTGTGAACACATTCACCTTCGTGATCGGCTTATCCTTTGGATACGCGGTCCGGACATTGATCGCGCCACTCAAAGCGGACGAACCATACAGAACGGATGATGCTCCTTTGATAACCTCGATCTGCTCCACGTTTTCGGTGGGAATGAAACTCCATTCTGCTTTCCCGATGTCGCCATTTAGTATCGGAAGGTCGTCTACAAGGATGGCTACCCTACTTCCAATTCCGAAACTATAGCCACTGCCGCTTCTTATCTGAGGCTCCTCATCCATAATGGTAAGGCCTGGCGTCTGTTCAAGTGCTGAAGTAATATTGGTCGAGTTTCGATTGTCAATGAGTTCCGGTTTGATGACATTCATGGTTACCGTTAACTCCTCTAACTTCTGTTCAAATTTACCAGCTGAAACAACCACCGTTCCGAGCTGCTCGGCATTCATGCCAAGAACAAAATCATGCAGGGTCACCTCTCCAGCTCTGACGACCACAACGACCGTATCCGATTTCATACCAGTAAACGAACAGATCAATTTATGCGTTCCTGCCGGTAAAGTGAATGCATACTCACCTTGTATATCGGAAGAAGCTCCTATGCTTTTGTCTGATTCTAGCACCACATTCGCACCGATCAAGGTCTCATCGGTAGCATCATCACTAACAATTCCTTTAACGGTTCCCCTGTCTTGAGCAATAGCAGCTATTGCTTGAAACAACACAAATACGCATAGTACAAGTCTCATCATTCCATCCGTTTAAATAATAGAAAAGGGAAACACCGAAACATGGTGTATTCCCTTTTAACTTTTGCGCATGAACGATTATGGATTTACCAATAACCGCCCAGTTCTCAAAGTCACATCATCAATCGATTTCAATCGATATATATAAATACCATCCTTCAACTCGCTAAGATCAACTGTCTGACCTGCATCGTTTACCGTTGCAACCTTTACCAATTTACCTGCAAGGTCTAAAATTTGGATTTCGGCTTGAGCTCCCTTCAACACCTGTACATTCAAAACTCCTTCTGTAGGGTTCGGATAAACGTTCCATGTATTTTCAGAAGGGGCTTCATCAATGCCAACTGTTGTTAGAAACTGGATATCGTCAATATAGAGTATAGACCCTACTTCTGCTTGCCCAAGACTACCGTCTCCCCAGCTAGAACTAAAGAATAAACTCAGTTTCTCTGCGCTACCAGTAACCCCAGGACAAATTGCTACCGAGAACCGTGTCCATTCCGCAGCTGCATGAAGATCAAGACGCGTAAAGCACGTAGTGTCTTGATCATTGTTTGAAAGGAACATGATCTGAGAATAAGCAGAATCGTTGTTTGCCGGTGCATACTTGTACCACCCTATCAAACTATCTGGGAATTCCTCTGTATAGGAAATACCTCCTTGCTGTCCGCCTCCTGCTGCAAGACAGATCATTTCGGCAGTGGTGATCACTCCATTTGCCTTAATATTTCCAAAAGCTTGAAAAGTTTCCATACGAACCGAGTATGATCCAGAATGGGCGTCAGAAGATTTGGTAACCGCAAATTGGTTGATTAAGGCTGTGCACTCATTTGAAGTGCCGTACCCTACAGGCTCTTCATATTGGTTAGAAATTGGGCCACTTAGGGTCTCCCAATTTTCAAAATCAATGTTAGGAGGTTGCGTCTGTCCAAATGAACCGAACGTGAAACCACCGAATCCTAGCACAAACAGTAAAGATTTTTTCATCGCTACGTAACGTTAGATATATCACCAAAGGTAGAACTCTATACCTGACTGCTCATTGATTTTTATCCACAGCATTTTGAGGAAAACTCATAGATTGTGCGCGCCCCAAGCGAATGTTTGAGTTCAATTACCTGATCATGCCTTGCTTTTGAAACAAGGTTGACAACTGCTTGACCGTGTGGTCGATTTCTTCTCTAGTGTTGTATTTGCTGAACGAGAACCGGATAGCGGGTCTTTTTTGATCGCGTCTCAATTCTGCCAACACATGAGAACCAACATTGCTTCCAGAAGAACAGGCGCTTCCGCCAGAAGCAGATATTCCCATAATGTCTAAGTTGAAAAGCAGCATTTCGGAAATTGGTGTGTCCGGAAAACTCACGTTGAGCACAGTGTAAAGCGAACTTCCCTCGGCATCCCCGTTGAAATGTACCTCAGGAATTTCACTCTTCAATCGCTGAATCATGAAGGTTTTGAGGCCTTGAATATGCCTTTGGTGCTCATCAATATCTCGGTATGCGACCTCCATGGCCTTGGCCAATCCTACGATACCGTAAATGTTCTCGGTCCCGCCCCGCATGTTACGCTCCTGTGCTCCTCCATGGATCATTGGTTTAATTCTGACCTTGGAATTGATGTACAAGAACCCGATTCCTTTGGGACCATGGAATTTATGTGCGGACGCGGTGAGAAAGTCAATGTCCAACTCTTTCAGATTGAACGTATAATGACACATGGTCTGCACAGTATCTGAATGAAAATAGGCACCGTTGGCACGACAAATAGCTGATATCTGCTTCAGATCAATGAGATTACCGATCTCGTTATTGGCATGCATCAGCGAGACAAGGGTCTTAGTGTCTTTCTGGAGTAGCTCTTCAAAATGTTGTATATCAACCTGGCCAATGTCATTCAATTTCACAAAGGCTATTTCAACGTCCTGTAGGGATTCTACAGTATGAAGAACAGCATGATGCTCAATTTTGGAAGTGATTATGCGCTTGACCCCAAGATCACGAACGCTGCATAGAATGGCCATGTTATCGGCCTCCGTCCCGCCAGACGTAAAAAAGATCTCCGATGGCGATGCTTGAAGAAAATTGGCTACCTGTCTTCTGGCCTTCTCAATTTCAGCACGGGCTGTGCGTCCATGTCCGTGAACGGATGACGGATTGCCATAATTATTCTGCATGACCTGACAGACCGCTTCTATAACCTCAGCGTCAATCTGTGTGGTAGCAGCATTGTCGAGATACACTTTCATCTTGCCGAATTGGCCGCATAGTTAGTGAGAATCAAGCTTCAATATCGCATTTCGCTGACAATATCCGAGAAATCAGGATCAAGCTTTCATCAACTCTTTAATGTCCTGAATGATCTTGTTAGCCAGATTGTTAGCTGTGCTTTCATTCGTGCTTTCGCTGTAAATACGGATAATGGGTTCGGTATTAGACCTGCGCAGGTGCACCCATTCCTTATCAAACTCGATCTTTACACCGTCAATTGTATTGACAGGCTGCGAAGCATATTTCTTTTCTATAGCAGTTAAAATTCCATCAACGTCTGTTTCGGGCGTGAGTTCGATCTTATTCTTGGAAATATGGTAACTCGGATAAGAGGCCTTCAATTCGCTGGCAGACTTGCCGGTTTTTGCCAAATGGGTCAGAAACAATGCTATACCAACCAACGCATCTCTACCGTAATGCAAGTCTGGGTAGATGATACCGCCATTGCCTTCTCCACCAATAACTGCGTTCACTTCCTTCATCATCGTCACCACGTTCACCTCACCAACCGCACTGGCGCTGTACACTCCACCAGCCTTTTCCGTAACATCTCGCAATGCGCGTGTTGATGACAGGTTAGAAACTGTATTACCCGGCTTTTGGCTCAGCACGTAATCTGCCACAGCAACAAGCGTATATTCCTCACCGAACATCTCTCCGTCTTCGCATACCATGGCCAGACGATCCACATCTGGATCCACCACAAATCCTACATCTGCTCCGCTCTTTTTTATCACACCCGACAATTCTGTCAGATGTTCTGGCAACGGTTCCGGATTATGGGGAAAATGGCCTGTAGGGTCGCAGAAAAGTTCAGTGATCTTTGCTACCCCAAGTTCTGCCAACAGTTTAGGCAGTGCGATTCCACCCGTTGAATTGACGCAATCAATGGCCACATGAAAATTGGCACCGCGTATTGCTTCAACATCCACCAACGGTAGAGCCAGGATCATCCCGATATGTCTATCAATGTAATCATGAATGGTGGTAACCTTTCCCAAGTTGTCCACATCTGCAAAACGGAAAGCTTCGTTCTGAGCAATTGCCAATAGCTCTGCACCTTCATCCCCAGAAATGAATTCACCTTTTTGATTCAGAAGCTTAAGGGCATTCCACTGCTTCGGGTTATGGCTTGCGGTAAGGATTATTCCCCCATCTGCCTTTTCTGCTGGAAC
>JBJOHR010000125.1:0-9651 GCA_046047575.1 Bacteroidota bacterium
TAAATGATGGAGGCTAACATTCGTTACACCCATCTACCAAACCAAAAAGATTGTCTGTCTTAAAAAAGTTAGCAGGCCAAACGGCCATTTACGGTCTCAGCTCCATCGTGGGCCGATTCCTCAACTATCTTCTGGTGCCGCTGCACACCGCTGTTTTCGTACCGCAGCAATACGGCATCATAACCGAAATGTATGCCTACGTGGCATTCCTCATCATCCTCCTTACCTACGGCATGGAAACCGCCTTTTTCCGATTCTCCACCAAGGAATCAGGCAATCCCCAGACCGTTTTCTCCACCATACTTTCTTCCCTGGCCAGTTCTACCTCGGTCTTTATTCTCATGGCGGTCATCTTCGCACAGCCAATTGCCGATTGGTTAATGTACCCCGACAATAAGGAATACGTGGTGTGGTTTGCCATCATTGTCGGGTTAGATGCTGTTTCCTCCATCCCATTGGCCAAACTGCGTTCGCAGAACAAGGCCAAGACCTTTGCAGGCATCAACATTGCCAACGTGTTGGTCAATATCGGCCTCAACCTCTTCTTCCTTAAATATTGCCTTCCTCTCGTTTCAGCAGGTGGTGGAAACTGGCTCACCGAAACCTTCTACGATCCCAACACAGGCGTTGGCTACGTCTTCATTGCCAACCTTCTTGCAAGCATTGTCAAATTCCTGTTGCTCGGACCAACCATGCTCAAGGGTCTAACCAAGCCTCAACTATCCCTACTCAAACCAATGCTGATTTACTCGCTTCCGCTGTTGGTGGCAGGCTTGGCAGGTATGGTCAATGAAATGCTCGACCGGGTAATGTTCAAGCGAATCCTCTATCCCATTGTAGGAGAGGATCAGGCCATGTATCAGCTTGGTGTCTACGGTGCGTGCTATAAGCTGTCCATCGTCATATCGTTGATGATACAGGCATTTCGCTATGCGGCAGAGCCCTTTTTCTTTTCGCAGCAGAAAGAAGCTGGCAGCAAACAGCTATACGCCAAGGTCATGACCTTCTTCGTATGGGTTTTGGCCGGAACATTCCTGTTCGTCATGCTCTACATCGACCTGTTCAAGTATTTCATTCCGAACGAGGATTACTGGCCTGGCCTTAAGGTCGTTCCCATATTGCTCATGGCCAATATTTTCCTTGGAATCTATTACAACCAATCGGTTTGGTATAAGCTTACCGACAAAACCGTTCATGGTGCCGCGTTGGCCATTTTTGGTGCCGTCATCACCTTGGTGCTCAACCTGCTTTTCATCCCTAAGTATGGTTACATGGCCTCCGCTTGGGCCACCTTTGCCTGCTACGGAAGCATGATGATCGTCTCGTATCTCTTGGGTCAGAAATATTACCCCGTTCCCTACGAATTAGGAAAGCTGGCCCTCCTTCTTGGGGCAGCTGTGCTTCTATACGCCACAAGTGTTGTGCTCAACATATCCGCCATGCAATATGGTTTGCTTATCAACGTCTTGTTCCTGTTGGGCTACCTAGGTGTTTCGTTGGTCTTGCTCCGCACCAATTTTAAGTAGCTTTGCACGGCTTTTGAGAACAGAAGTACGAATGGAAATACAGGTCATCAATCGCTCTGAGCATGCTCTACCGAACTACGAAACCGCTCTTTCGGCCGGGTTGGACCTTCGTGCAAACATCGATTCTGACATTGAATTGAAAAGCTTGGAACGTGCGCTTGTGCCAACAGGTCTTTTCATAGCATTGCCAGAAGGAACAGAGGCTCAGATCAGGCCTAGAAGTGGCCTGGCCTATAAGCACGGCCTCACCGTCCTGAACTCTCCTGGAACCATAGACGCAGACTATCGTGGAGAAGTAAAAGTGTTGCTGGTAAACCTATCCAACGAATCGTTTGTTATCAAAAACGGAGATCGGATCGCTCAGATGGTTGTAGCAAAACACGAACGGGTGGAATGGAACGAAGTAGAAAGTCTGAGTGAAACGGTAAGAGGAGCCGGTGGCTTCGGACATACAGGCAAAAGTTGAGAAGACCGATTCACATATTTCTGACCTTGATCCTCGCGTTTGCCGTTGTTTCTACCCATGCCCAAAAGCGAAAGAAGAAAACCAAGGAACTGAGCTACGAAGCTCAACGCAAAGTCACTGAACTGTTCTTTGACGCCAACAAGCAGAAAATGCTCGGCAATTATGAAGAGGCTGCGGGCCTGTATCATTCGTGCATTAAGATCGACCAGGAACATGCTGCCTCGTACTTCGAATTGGGCGGGCTTCTTACCGCCAAAGACCATTTATCAGATGCGCTTCCCTTTGCTCAACGCGCGCTGGAACTAGACCCTGAAAACCAGTGGTATGCCCTTTTTACGGCCGATATCCTGATGGGGCTCAACGACTATCGGTCGGCTTCTAAGATCTACCTCAAGCTTTCAGAAAAAGCGCCTGAGAACGTGGACTTTCTCTATGAATTGGCAACCACCTACCTGTACCTGAACGAGTTGGACAAGGCCATTGAAACGTACAATAAGATAGAGGCTATCATTGGTGTAAACGAGGAGATATCGGTTCAGAAAGAGAAGATCTTTCTGCAAATGGACAAACTGGACAACGCGGTAGCTGAATTGGAAAAACTGATTGAAAACTACCCACGCGAACAACGCTATCTCGGAATGTTGGCTGAGGTATACACGGCCAACGACCTGACGGATAAGGCCTTTGAGGTATATAAGCGGATGAAGAACAACAATCCGGACGATCCGGTCCTCCATCTCAATCTGGCCGAGTACTTCCGTAAAAAGGGCGATTTTGATGCCTCATTCATTGAACTGAAGGCAGCATTTTCAAGCCCAGCACTGAACATTGACAACAAGATCCAGGTGATGATGTCGTACTACAACCTCACAGAGAACAACGACAAATTGATCGGGCAAGCCTATGAATTGTTGGGGATTTTGACCGATGCACATCCCAACGATGCCAAGGCATTTGCCATGAAGGCCGATTTTCTGATGCGCGACAACCGTTTGGAAGAAGCAAGAGAATCTTTTTATCGAACAGTGAAATTGGATAGCAGCCGCTTCATGGTCTGGAATCAGTTGATCAACACCAGTTATGAGCTACGCGATTATCCGATCATGGAAAAGGATAGCCGGGCGGCACTCGAGCTTTTCCCCAATCAAGGAGTGCTGTATCTTCTGAATGGAATTGCCAACAACAGCCTTAAGAATTACCAAAAGGCTGTTGACATTCTGAACGAGGGCGAGCTCTTTACTCGTTCTGACACGTACATGAACGTTCAACTATTGAGCGTGCTGGCCGATGCACATAACAACCTTGCACAGTTCAAAGAGTCTGACGAGGCATTTGAAAAGGCCATAACCAAAGACCCCAACAATCCACTGATCCTAAATAACTACAGCTACTTCCTGTCTCTTAGGGCAGAAAATCTGGAAAGGGCCGAAGAGATGTCGAAGAAGTCGAACATTCTTCAGCCCCGTCAGGCTTCGTATCAGGACACTTATGCTTGGATCCTTTATCAGCAAGGCAAATACGAAAAGGCCTTAGAGTGGATTCTGAAAGCCATGGAAAGCGGTGGGCAGAAAAGCGGAGTTATTGTTGAACACTATGGTGATATCTTGTTCAGGCTGGGAGAAACAGAGAAGGCCTTGGAACAATGGAAGATCGCTTTGGAACTGGAAGACCATAGCGATGATCTTGCCGAAAAGCTGGAAATGAAAAAGCTGCCGTAAGCCAGATGAGAAGCTTGGCGTTGCTAATTTCGGCATCCTTGGTGGTGCTATCGGTAGCTGGTTGCAAAACTGGAAAAATGGCCACCACGCCTTCCGGTCTTCCGCGAATAACCACCGCAGAACTACTCGATTCTGTAAACACCAACAGCTACACATTTCTAAGCGCGAAGCTCAATGTGAATCATTCCAACGAGAAGGGAACGCAGTCATTCGGAGCGCGTGTGAGAATGAAGAAGGACAGTGTCATTTGGGTATCCATAACCCCCGCCATGGGAATAGAGGTCGTGCGGGTGGTCATCACTCCTGACAGCATTAAAATGGTGAATCGCCTCGACCAGAAATATTTTGTGGAGAGCTTCAGCAAGACCAATGAATTGCTTCAATTGGAGATCAATTATCAAGTGCTGCAATCTGTACTTACTGGTGAATTTGTTCCTCTGTACGAAGAAGCCGTTTACTCTCTGATGCCCTTGGTGGACCTTTACACCTTGGTGGCCGACTCCAACAAGATCCGCTCTTCCAATGCCACACTCAAATTGGAGCAACGCACCGAATTTGACCCCAGTATCTGGCGTGTAACCCGAACCATTCTGCGCAATCCACCACGGAACGAACAGATCCTGGCCGAGTACACGGATTTCCTTCAGGTGGAATCAAAGGTGTTTCCAACTACCATGAGATTCCGAACACAAGGAAAAGAGAATATTGCCGTTGACCTTAGCTGGTCTAAGATCGAAGAGAAACCTACCTTGCGGTTCCCTTTCAATGTTCCGAACAAGTATGTTCCGTACTAAGCTTCTTTTGGTTTCTGCCGTGCTGACACTGTTCTGTGCCATGGCCACCGCGCAGAGCAAATCCGATCTGGAGAAACAGAAACAGCAGCTGCTTAAGGACATTGAGTTCACCAACAAACTGCTGAACGAAACTGAAAAGAACAAGCAGGCCACGTTAGGCGAATTGAACCTGCTCAGTTCCAAGATCAATAAACGTCAGCAGCTGATCAACACCATTCTCCGCGAAGTTGAACTGGTTGAACGGCAAATAGACGAGACCAAGGGGGTGGTGTCTTCATTGAAAGAAGACCTTCAACGATTGCGAGATGAGTATGCCCTGATGCTTTATCATACCTACAAGAATCAAAGTCAGTATGATCGGCTCATGTTCATTCTGTCATCAGAAGATTTCAATCAGGCCTACAAGCGCATCAAGTACTTCCAACAATACGCTAAGCACCGCCAGCAACAGGCTGAGGCAATTGAGGCAACGAGAAAAGCCTTGGAATCGCGCAACGATGAGTTGGCTGCTAAAAAGCTCAATATGGCTTACTTGGTAGAAGACAAGGAGAAAGAAAAGATCCAACTTTCAACTGAAAAGGAGCAACAGGACAAGATGATCGGCACCCTTAAAAAGAAAGAAGGTGAACTGAGGAAGCAGCTTGAACAGAAACAGCGCGATGCCAAGAAATTGGAAAAAGCCATTGCCAGAATTATCGAAGAAGAGATAAGAAAGGCAAAGGAAAAGGCCGTAAAAACCGGAGGTACTACCACAAAATCCGGCTTTGCGCTAACTCCGGTTGAACTGGAACTTTCCGGCAAATTCAGCAATGATGAAGGTAAACTGCCTTGGCCAGCAGAGCGTGGGGTCATTACATCCTCATTCGGAGAACATCCGCATCCCACGCTTCCGTCCATTAAGATAGAGAACAACGGAATTGATATTACCACCGATAAAGGTGCAAAAGCACGCGCTGTCTACGAAGGAACCGTGTCTGCGGTGGTATCGATTCCCGGAGCTCACAAGGCAGTAATTGTGCGGCATGGTGAATTTCTGAGCGTATATGCCAATCTGGAGAACGTCATTGTTAAAATGGGAGATAAACTTACGGTCAAACAAGAACTTGGTACGGTGGTCACTGGCCGAGAAGATGGCAGAACCGTTCTCCATTTCGAAATATGGAAAGGTGCCACCAAACTCAATCCCGCCAACTGGATCGTGAGTAAAAAATAAATACCTTTGACGCATGCTTTTAGGCTCAATAATCCTCGGTTTTTTAGGTCCTCAGGAAATTATAATCATCCTGGTAATTGTTCTCCTATTGTTCGGTGGCAGAAAGATTCCTGAACTGATGAAGGGCTTGGGAAAAGGCATCAAGGAGTTCAAAGACGCCTCAAAGGGCGATGACGTGGACAAAATCTCAGAGAAAAAGGACTGAGTCCTGACGATCGGGGCACATGGCCAACATCGCTTCCTATCAACAATCTCTTAAAGAAGGTGCCATTTCGGTTTCACAGACCGTTAAGAATTTTCTTGAACGTATTGAAGCTAACAGACACCTCAACGCCTTTCTAGAGGTTTATGCCGATGAAGCACTTGAAAGAGCGGCATTCATCGATGAAAAAATTGCCACTGGCAATGCCGGGCCTTTGGCCGGAGTTGTTGTGGGAATAAAGGACAACATCTGCTACGAAGGACATAGGGTTTTCGGATCCAGCAAGATCCTGCAAGGATTCGAGTCCTTGTACAGTTCCACGGCCGTGGAAAAGTTACTTGGGGCAGATGCCATTATTATTGGCAGACTTAATTGTGATGAGTTTGCCATGGGCAGTTCCAACGAGAATTCTGCGTTCGGAAATGTGCTCAACCCATTGGACAATTCTCGCGTTCCAGGAGGTTCATCCGGAGGTTCGGCTGTTGCGGTTGCCGCGGGCCTCTGTCATGTTTCGTTGGGTTCAGAAACGGGTGGTTCCGTTCGGCAGCCCGCTTCTTTCTGTGGTATCGTAGGGGTAAAACCCACCTATGGTCGCGTATCCCGTCACGGATTATTGGCCTTTGCTTCCAGCTTCGATCAGATCGGTCCGTTTGCGACCAATATAGAAGATGCTGCGCTTGTGCTGGAGGTTATTTCAGGTAGTGACGAATTCGATAGCACAGCTTCATCCAGACCGGTAGAAGATTACGCACCTCTGGCCCTTGAGAAGAAAAGGTTCGCCTACTTTAAGGAATGCGTGGAAACCGAAGCCTTGGACCCTGCCATCAAAGCCTCATTCTATGCCGCCATTGAAAAATTGAAAGCCTCGGGTCATGTGGTTGATGTGGTTGATTTTCCGGTACTTGACTACCTGATCCCGACTTACTACGTGCTCACCACGGCCGAAGCATCGTCCAACCTTTCGCGTTACGATGGCATGCGTTACGGATACCGCAGTGCAAAAGCCACCGATCTTGAAAGCACCTACAAGCTTTCGCGTTCAGAAGGTTTTGGACCTGAGGTGAAACGCAGAATAATGCTCGGAACATTTGTACTCTCGGCCGGATACTACGATGCCTACTACGGAAAGGCTCAGAGAGTTCGTAGACTTCTGAAGGAGACATCGGACCGATTATTCTCGAGTTACGACCTACTGCTTTCCCCGACCACGCCAGACGTGGCCTTTAAATTCGGAGAGAACAGCGATGATCCCATAAAGATGTATCTCGAAGATATTTACACTGTGCTTGCCAATCTGGTAGGGATTCCGGCCATTTCGGTACCCGCTGGCGAAAAGGATGGCCTTCCGTTCGGAATTCAGATCATGGCCAACCGGTTCGATGAGAAACTCATGTTCTCCGGAGCAAAATTGGTGCAGGAACTTTGCTCAAAGTAATTCGCTGCAACGGCCAACTTGCTGCAACCGGTAATTCAATCATCATCGTTGAAAGCTTATCTTGGTTAACATTTTTTGCAACCACGTCTTCCATAATTTTACGCTATACGACAACGTTAGAGTACCCGTAGAATGACAAGGGAATGAAAAAACTAATGGTAAATATGATGCTGGCGCTCATTTCGCTCGGAGTATTTGCCACTGACCCGGATACTACAAGCGCCACCATACTGAAAGACGACCCGATTCTGGCAGCATTGGACAGCATGGCCAAAGCGCGGTTTTTTCACGCTAGCGAGTTCACAACCGATACCGCGTTGCTCAACCATCGGAAATGGAAAAAGGACGAGATCCCCAAATTCGATAGGAAACATTACGTGCAAGCGTTTAAAAAAATGGACGCACAAACGCCTTTCAATCTGGTTTACAACGAGCCAGTGAAAGCCTACATAGATGCCTACCTTGTTAAGAATCGCGAGAAAGTTTCACGTATGCTCGGATTGGCAGAGTTGTATTTCCCCATGTTCGAGGAAATGCTGGACCGATATGACCTTCCACTGGAACTGAAATACCTGGCCATAGTGGAATCTGCACTTAACCCGCACGCACGTTCTAAATCGGGTGCCATGGGACTTTGGCAGTTCATGTACCGCACTGGCAAGATCTACAATCTGAACGCCACGAGTTACTTGGACGACCGTAAAGACCCTTATCTGTCCACTCAGGCCGCTTGCGAATACTTCAGATTTCTATACGACATGTTCGGAGATTGGCAACTTGTCCTGGCCGCCTATAATGGTGGCCCTGGCACACTGCTCAAAGCCATAAGACGTTCTGGAGGTAAACGGGATTATTGGGAAGTGCGACCCTACTTGACCCCTGAAACACAAGGTTATGTTCCTGCCTTTTTTGCCGTCAACTATGTGATGAACTATGCTTCGGAGAACAATGTTTATCCCGTATCGCCAGCATTTTTCAATTATGAACTGGATACGGTGATCGTAAAAAAGCAGACAAGCCTCAAAACACTCGCATCGGTATTGAAAGTGCCATACGATCAGCTGAAATTCCTCAATCCCCGATTTAGGCACGACATTGTACCGGCAACACCGGTAGGTCTGCCCATAAGCATGCCCAAAGAGAAAGTTGGAATATTCCTCTCCAATCAGGCGGCCATCTACCAACTTGGCGATGAACCGGTGAACGAAGCCTATGCCAAGCAAAGTGAGATCATGCAGGATGTGCGCAAGACACACAAAGTTCAGCGGGGCGAGACCCTAGGCGGAATTGCTGCACGGTATCGTGTTCGTGTAGATGATCTGCGAGTTTGGAATAATATTCACGGTAATCTTATCAGAGAAGGTCAGTCCTTGGTGCTTTACGCAAAGTCGGCTGCCGCTCCAGCAAGCACATCAACTGCCACGATTTCAGAATCTTCAGGGGCGCGCTACCATGTAGTCCAAGCAGGCGACACACTTTGGGGAATTGCCAAGTCTAACGGCATAACCATTGGCAAACTCAAGGAACTGAACAACATTTCGGACAATTACACGCTTAAGATAGGCACCAAACTGAAGATCGGATAACATGCGTTGGTATGCCACACTCCTTATCGCGTTGCTTGCCATGGCAAGCTGTCAAGCTCCAGAAATGCCGTTACCTGGAATTACTGGCAAGGCGGGCGAATTGGTGGTGGTGATGAACGAGTCGAATTGGAAAGGAGCACCCGGAGACACGGTTTTCAACACCCTGTCGGCCCATGTTTATGGTCTTCCTCAGGCAGAACCGACCTTCAACGTGGTTCACATTAAATCATCGGCCTTTACCAAGATCTTCCAATCGCATCGGAACATTCTTATTGCCAACATAGGTAATGAATACAAGAAGAAAATTGAACTCAAGACCGATGTGTGGTCGACCCCACAAGTGGTTATCGAATTATGGGCTTCGTCCAACGAAGAATTCATTGAACTATTCGGTAATAACCGAAATCAGATCATAGGTCATGTGCTTAAAAAAGAACAAGAGCGGATTCAACGTAGTTACGCTGCCCAACTGAACGAAGAGGTGGTGGGTTCTGTTAAATCGAAATGGGGGCTGAAGTTAGACGTGCCTAAAGGCTACAACATTGCGAGAGATGAAGACGACTTTACCTGGATCCGATACGAGACCAAAGACGTGACGCAGAGTATTCTGGTCTATTCAGAACCCTATACCAAGCAGAACACTTTTGCCCCTGAGGGAATGGTTGAAGTGATGGACGCATACGGAAAGCGCTATATTCTTGGACCGGATGA
>JBJOHR010000126.1:0-18625 GCA_046047575.1 Bacteroidota bacterium
AACAACTTGTCAACCAGAATCGCCTTCAGTTTACCAAGTTCTACTTCGTAATCCTCATCGATCTTAGCTAGGACGCGCTTCTCTTCAGCTTTGCTCTTCTTGTCTTTGATGTTTCTTGAGAACAATTTCTTCTCAAGAACAACACCATTCAAAGATGGAGGTGCCTTTAACGAAGCATCTTTCACATCACCCGCCTTATCACCGAAGATGGCTCTCAATAGCTTCTCTTCCGGAGAAGGGTCGGTCTCTCCCTTTGGAGTGATTTTTCCGATCAATATGTCGCCAGGTTGAACTTCTGCACCTATTCGGATCAGTCCGTTCTCGTCAAGGTCTTTCGTAGCTTCTTCACTTACGTTTGGAATATCTGCAGTCAGCTCTTCCAATCCACGCTTCGTGTCTCGCACTTCCAACGTGTACTCGTCAATGTGAATCGAGGTAAAGATGTCTTCTTTGGCAACTTTCTCGGAGATAACGATCGCATCTTCAAAGTTGTATCCTTTCCATGGCATGAATGCCACTTTAAGGTTTCGCCCTATTGCCAATTCACCTTTCTCTGTTCCGAAACCATCGCAAAGCACTTCACCTTGTTTAACCTTTTGTCCTTTAACAACGATCGGTTTCAGGTTTACAGTTGTATTTTGATTCGTTTTACGGAACTTAACTAGGTTGTACGTTTTAAGGTCGTCCTCAAAGCTTATCAACTTGTCAATATCAGAACGCTCGTAACGGATGCTTATCTTATTGGCATCCACGTATTCAACGACTCCGTCACGCTCAGCATTGATCAATACACGAGAATCTCTCGCTACCAATGGCTCAAGACCTGTTCCAACGATCGGAGCTTGTGGTCTCAGCAATGGAACTGCCTGACGCATCATGTTCGATCCCATCAAGGCACGGTTCGCATCATCATGCTCCAAGAAAGGAATCAAGGAAGCCGCAATGGATGCGATCTGGTTAGGTGCAACGTCCATCAGGTTGATGTTATTCGGGCTTTCCACAGGGAAATCGCCTTCCAAACGAGCCTTGATCCTATCGCTCTCAAATTTGCCTTTATCGGAAATCAATGCGTTGGCCTGAGCAATAGTATTCTGCTCTTCATCCTCGGCACTCAGATAGAGTGGTTCAGAATTCAGATCAACGATTCCTCCTTGTACTTTTCTGTAAGGTGTTTCAATGAATCCAAGCTTATTCACCTTAGCGTACACACAAAGCGAAGAGATAAGACCGATGTTCGGTCCTTCCGGGGTTTCAATTGTACACAGACGTCCGTAGTGCGTGTAGTGAACGTCACGAACCTCGAAACCTGCTCTTTCACGGGAAAGACCACCAGGTCCGAGTGCGGACATTCTACGCTTATGCGTTACCTCAGACAGTGGATTCGTCTGATCCATGAACTGAGATAGCTGGTTAGTACCGAAGAATGAGTTGATAACCGAAGAAAGGGTCTTCGCGTTGATCAGATCGATCGGGGTGAAGACCTCGTTATCACGAACGTTCATACGCTCACGAATTGTTCTTGCCATACGTGCAAGACCAACTCCGAACTGAGCATACAACTGCTCACCAACCGTACGCACACGTCTGTTGCTCAAGTGGTCAATATCATCCACATCAGTCTTAGAGTTGATCAGCTCGATCAAATACTTGATGATGGAAATGATATCCTCTTTGGTAAGTACTTTCTGATCTTCGGCTATATCCAGTTTCAGTTTCCTGTTGATTCTGAAACGTCCTACTTCTCCAAGATCATAACGCTTGTCAGAGAAGAACAACTTATCAATGATCCCACGCGCTGTTTCCTCATCTGGTGGTTCAGCGTTACGTAGTTGACGATAGATGTGTTCTACCGCTTCTTTCTCCGAGTTTGACGTATCCTTAGCAAGTGTATTGTAAATGATGGCAAAATCGGCCGCATTCACTTCTTCATGATGAAGGATGATGCTTTTCACGCCAGCCTCAACAATCAGGTCAACGTGATCCTTGTCAAGGATAGTTTCACGGTCAATGATCACTTCGTTACGCTCAATGGACACAACCTCTCCAGTATCCTCGTCAACGAAATCCTCAACCCATGATTTCAGCACTCTTGCGGCAAGTTTTCTTCCGATAACCCGCTTCAGTCCTGCCTTGCTCACTTTTACTTCATCTGCAAGTCCGAAAATTTCGAGAATGTCCTTATCGCTTTCGAAACCGATTGCTCTCAGAAGTGTGGTAACAGGAAGCTTTTTCTTACGGTCGATGTAAGCGTACATCGCACCATGAATATCTGTAGCGAACTCAATCCAAGAACCCTTGAACGGAATTACACGGGCAGAGTAAAGTTTGGTGCCATTGGCGTGATAGCTCTGTCCGAAGAACACACCTGGAGAACGGTGAAGCTGTGATACAACCACACGCTCTGCTCCATTCACCACGAACGATCCTTTTGGCGTCATGTAAGGAATGGTGCCCAAGTACACATCCTGTACAATGGTTTCGAAATCCTCGTGTTCTGGGTCGGTACAGTAAAGTTTCAGCTTCGCCTTAAGAGGAACGCTGTAGGTGAGTCCTCTTTCGATACATTCTTCGATCGAATAGCGAGGTGGGTCTATAAAGTAATCCAAGAACTCAAGAACGAAGTTGTTTCTTGTGTCGGTGATCGGGAAGTTCTCCGCGAATACCTTGAAAAGACCTTCGTTGTGTCGGTTCTCTGGAGTTGTCTCCAGCTGGAAAAAATCTTTAAAAGACTTGAGCTGTATTTCTAGGAAGTCAGGATAAGGGACCTGATTTTTTGTGGATGCGAAATTCTTTCGTCCGTGTTTTGTGTTCAGCGCCAAGGTCTTGAATTTTGAGGTTTGTGAAATGAATTAACTGCAAACAGTAATAGGCCGAAGCCAAATCCCGATTTTCATCGGGACTGGCTTCAACCCTACAATTTTAAAGAGAGCGATTACTTAACTTCAACTTCGGCTCCTGCCTCAGTAAGTGAAGATTTAAGGGCTTCTGCTTCTTCTTTAGATACGCCTTCCTTAAGTGGTTTTGGTGCAGCGTCAACAAGTTCCTTAGCCTCTTTAAGACCAAGACCTGTAAGTTCTTTCACCAACTTAACTACTGCAAGCTTTGAAGCTCCAGCTGACTTAAGTATAACATCGAATTCGGTCTGAGCTTCAGCAGCATCATCGCCACCGCCTCCGGCCACAGGGCCAGCAGCAACAGCAACTGCAGCAGCAGCAGGCTCAATTCCGTACTCGTCTTTAAGTATTTGAGCAAGTTCGTTCACTTCCTTTACAGAAAGGCTAACGAGTTGTTCTGCGAATTCTTTAAGATCTGCCATTTTATTTAATTGTTATTCGTGTTTGTAAATTGATTAGTTGAAAACCGATGAGCGAATTATTCGCCTTTTTCGGCAAGTGTTTTAAGTATTCCAGCAATGTTTCTTCCAGGTGTTTGAAGAGCAGAGATAACGTTCTTAGCAGGTGACTGCAGAAGTCCGATAATTTCTCCAAGCAATTCTTCTTTAGACTTGATGTTCTCAAGAACATCAATGTTAGCGTCTCCCAGATAGATGCTTTCTCCTACGTAAGCTCCTTTAAGAAGTGGTCGGTCTCCCTTCTTTCTGTATTCTTTGATCAGCTTTGCCGGAGCATTGCCTGTTTCAGAGAACATGATAGAAGTGTTTCCTTTCAGTACGTCATAAAGACCTTCGTAATTGCCAGAGGCTCTTTCCATTGCCTTTCTAAGCAACGTGTTCTTTACGACTTTGATACCGATAGACTTCTTGTGTGCCGCAGCACGAAGCTTATAAGTTTGCTCTGCGTTCAGGTTAGATATGTCAGCCAAATAGAAATTCGGATTACTCTCCAACTCAACAGTCAAAGCCTCAATTGCTTGATTTTTTTCTTGCTTGTTCATAATGGGTATATTCCGAATTAAACTGATTTAACATCTACTCTTACGCTCGGGGTCATTGTCCCCGACAGAGCGATACTTTTAATGTAGGTTCCTTTGGCCGCAGATGGCTTCAGTTTAACAAGTGTCTGAATCAATTCAGTTGCATTTTCAACGATCTTATCTTCCGAAAAAGATACTTTTCCTACTGATGCATGAACGATTCCATACTTGTCAACTTTGAAGTCGATCTTACCGGCTTTCACATCCGAAACCGCCTTACCAATGTCCATGGTAACTGTTCCCGCCTTAGGGTTAGGCATAAGTCCACGAGGACCCAATACTCTACCCAACGGACCCAGCTTGGCCATAACGGTTGGCATGGTCACTATAACATCTACATCGGTCCATCCCCCTTTGATCTTGTCGAGATACTCGTCAAGTCCAACAAAGTCAGCACCGGCTGCCTTCGCCTCTTCTTCCTTATCAGGAGTACAAAGCGCAAGAACTTTTACTGATTTTCCTGTACCATGCGGCAGGCTGCAAACACCACGCACCATCTGATTCGCTTTTCTTGGGTCAACACCCAACCTCACGGCTAGGTCTACCGAAGCATCGAACTTAGTTGCTGGCATTTGTTTGATCAACCCTGCTGCATCGCTTAGTGAATATGTCTTTTCCGCATCCACAAGCTCAAGGGCTTTCTTTCTTTTTTTAGTAAGTGCCATTTTCTTAAGCTTTTTGTGGAAGTGTTCCAGTTACAGTCACTCCCATGCTACGTGCTGTTCCAGCAACCATATGCATGGCAGATTCAACAGTAAAACAGTTCATGTCAGGCATTTTTTCTTCAGCGATGGCTTTGATCTGGTCTACGCTGATCTTTCCCACTTTTACGCGGTTGGATTCGGCAGAACCTGTCTTAAGCTTGATCGCCTCCTTAATTGAGACAGCTACAGGGGATTTCTTGATCACAAACTCGAACGACTTGTCCGCGTAAACTGTGATCACCACCGGCAATACCTTGCCCGGAGAGTCCTGCGTACGAGCATTGAATTGCTTGCAGAAGTCCATGATATTGACTCCTTTGGCACCCAATGCAGGTCCGATAGGCGGGGCAGGGTTAGCGGCACCACCCCTAACCTGGAGCTTAATAAATGCGCTTATCTCTTTTGCCATGTTTAACTATTATTTGAACTATTTATATATGATAGACAGTGCAGGGGGAAGCATTCAAAAATCAATGCACTGAGGTATCCTTTGTTTAATTACTCTTTTTCTACTTGCATGTAGCTCAATTCCAATGGTGTCTTTCTTCCAAAGATCTTTACCATAACCTTGAGCTTCTTCTTATCTTCATTGATCTCTTCGATAATTCCACTAAAACTGTTGAATGGTCCATCAATCACTTTCACAGCCTCTCCAACTACAAACGGAATGTTCATTTCCTCATCGCTTTCAGCCAACTCATCCACCTTACCTAAAATCCTATTTACTTCAGATTGGCGCAATGGAACTGGGTTTCCGCCTTTGGTTTCGCCTAGGAATCCGATGACACCAGTAATGTTTTTGATCACGTGAGGGATCTCTCCAATAAGGTCAGCCTCAATCAATATATAACCTGGGAAAAAGTTCCTTTCCTTACTGACCTTCTTTCCTTTTCTGATCTGAAACACCTTCTCCTTGGGAATGAGAACTTGCGCTACGTGATCGGACATGCCTGCATGAGCTATCTCAGCCTCAATATAGTCCTTCACTTTCCCTTCCTGCCCACTTACGGCCCGGACCACGTACCACTTTTTACTGCTTTCGCTCATTCTCGTCTTTACTTCAGGTTGATCAGAATAGCTCATAGAAAAATCCTAAAACTCCTTTCCAAACAGTGTCTTCACCGCCATTGATTCCGAACACAAAATCCATCACAAAAATCATCAGAGCAATAATGACAGAAGCAATGGCCACGATCCAAGTACTGTTCTGTAACTCAGCCCAAGTTGGCCATGAGACCTTGTTCACCAACTCGTTGTATGACTCTTCTACGTATGTAATGATGTTTGCCATTTCCTTTTCTTAATTTCTTCGGGAGGAGAGGTATTCTTCAAATCGAATTTCAATCATCCACTCGTCTTCTCGTGCTGTTACTTTGTCCTCTTTGCACGGGAGGAGAGACTCGAACTCCCGACACCAGGTTTTGGAGACCTGTGCTCTACCAACTGAGCTACACCCGTTTATTGACGGTTAAAGGCATCCCGACAAGTCGGGACACCTTTTCACCATCACTTTATTTCTGGTATTACTTGATGATCTCTGTGATCTGTCCAGCACCTACAGTTCTACCACCTTCTCGGATAGCGAATCGTAGACCAACATTCATTGCAACAGGCACGATCAACTTTACAGTAATAGTCAAGTTATCTCCAGGCATTACCATTTCCTGTCCTGCTGGAAGGAAAATTTCACCTGTTACGTCAGTAGTTCTGATGTAGAACTGTGGACGGTACTTGTTGTGGAATGGAGTGTGACGTCCACCTTCTTCTTTCTTCAATACATAGATCTCAGCTTTGAAATCAGTGTGTGGAGTGATCGATCCTGGCTTGGCAATAACCATACCTCTCTTGATCGCTTCTTTCTCAATACCTCTCAAAAGAAGACCAACGTTGTCACCAGCCTCACCTCTGTCAAGGATCTTACGGAACATCTCAACACCCGTAATGGTAGATGTCAACTTCTCATCACCCATTCCAAGGATCTCAACACCATCTCCAGTGTTGATAACACCTGTTTCAATACGACCTGTAGCTACTGTTCCACGACCAGTGATAGAAAACACGTCTTCAACTGGCATAAGGAAAGGCTTATCGATCTCTCTTGGTGGAATCTCGATCCAGCTATCTACAGCCTCCATCAATTGCATGATGGTTTCAACCCACTTAGGCTCACCATTCAATCCACCCAAAGCTGAACCTTGGATCACAGGAGTGTTGTCTCCATCATACTCGTAGAAAGAAAGCAACTCACGCACTTCCATATCTACAAGCTCCAAAAGCTCCTCGTCATCAACCATGTCACACTTGTTCAAGAATACAACGATTCTCGGAACGTTTACTTGGCGCGCAAGAAGGATGTGCTCACGGGTCTGTGGCATTGGACCATCAGTAGCAGCACAAACAAGGATGGCACCGTCCATCTGGGCAGCTCCAGTAACCATGTTCTTTACGTAGTCAGCGTGACCTGGACAGTCAACGTGTGCGTAGTGACGGTTAGCTGTTGAATACTCAACGTGCGATGTATTGATAGTGATACCCCTTTCCTTTTCTTCAGGAGCGTTATCAATAGAATCAAAACTTCTTGCCACAGACAGACCAGCATCAGCCAATACTTTGGTGATGGCAGCTGTCAGGGTTGTTTTACCGTGGTCAACGTGGCCGATAGTACCAATGTTAACATGCGGCTTAGAACGATCAAAGGTTTCTTTGGCCATGGTTATAGATTAATTTGGTTATTTATTTATGTTACTGATTACTTACAATTTCAATTTTCCTGCGCCTCATTCAATTATTCAGAGCCAATGAGGGGAATTGAACCCCTGACCTCTTCCTTACCAAGGAAGCGCTCTACCCCTGAGCTACATCGGCTTTCACACCCCCACAGCTTCGGGGTTTTTAGAAAATGAGCGGGAGACGAGATTCGAACTCGCGACCCTTAGCTTGGAAGGCTAATGCTCTACCAACTGAGCTACTCCCGCTTTTTTCTTTCTGGTGGGGAGAGAAGGATTCGAACCTTCGAAGGTATAAACCAACAGATTTACAGTCTGTCCTCGTTGGCCGCTTGAGTATCTCCCCAGCCTAATTACTTTTTCAAAGAACGAGCCGGTGGAGGGATTCGAACCCCCGACCAGCTGATTACAAATCAGCTGCTCTGGCCAACTGAGCTACACCGGCTTTTGCTCTACTTTCCTTTATTCATGCGGGTTACAGCGATTTTATCCACAGAACCCCCTCGAAAAAGGACTGCAAATGTAATACTTTCTGTTTGCTACAACAAAAAAATCCGACACGAAATAAAGTCGTGTCGGATTTTTTCAACAAAGGTCTGTCGACCGAGACACTTTCCGGTTATGGCATGGTCTTCTCTTTTTGCTTCTTCAGTTGCCTTCTCAAGGCTTCTACAGCAAGGTCGGTGGCTTCTTCAAATGTTTTGCACTGGCGTTTAGCGAAGAGATCGTTTCCTGGCACAAGCAATTTAATCTCCGCTATCTTGTTATCGTGCGATGCACTTTTATCAAGTCTCAGAAAAACCTCGCTGTCAATGATCGAATTGCTGAAGGTGTTAAGCTTTCCTACCTTATTCTCAATGAAGTTCAACAACTTCTGGTCGGCATCGAAATGAATTGATTGGATCTTGACTTTCATGACATTCTGCTTTTTATGCCCTTGGATGGGCCTGTTTATATATCTGTGTTAATTTATCTATTGAATTGTGTGTGTAAACCTGCGTGGCCGAAAGGTTGGCGTGGCCAAGCAGTTCCTTAATAGCATTGAGGTCTGCACCATTGTTGAGCATGTGTGTTGCAAAAGTGTGCCGCAAAATATGGGGACTTCTTTTTTCAATCGTAGTGACCAACCGAAGATATCGATTCACTTTTCTATAAACAAATCCATCCGACATCTTCTGACCAATGTCACTCACTACCAAGTATACAGAGTGCTTAAAGTTCGGAAAAGCAGCTGCTGCCTTTTGTACATACTCCTCGACCAACATCATCATATTTGAAGATAACGGAATGATTCTTTCCTTATTACGCTTGCCTAGAACTTTAAGTTCCGACTTTGACCAATTGATATCGGTGGTTTTCAGGCCGATCAGTTCAGCGCGCCTCATGCCAGTGCAGTAGAGCAATTCGATGATCAGTTTGTCTCTCACTCCGGCAAAATCATCTCCAAAATCGAGATCATTCAAAAGCCTCTCCATTTGGCTCTGCTCTAGAAAAAGTGGCAACTTCTTTGTGGTCTTCAGAGAAGTAATGCGTTCCATTGGATTCTTTTGCACAAACCCATTTCTCACCATGTATTTGTACAAGGAGCGCAAGCAGGATATCTTCCGATTGACTGTGACGGGCTGAAGTTTTTCATCTTCCAAAATTGATATGATCCAGGAACGGATATCGTGATGATCCACTTCCTGAATGTTGTCAATTTCAAGATTGTGCTGAATGTGGTAAAGGAACTGAGTCAGGTCTTTAGAATAAGCCGTGACGGTGTGCCGAGAAAACCTCTTCTCCTTACTGATGTACGAAATAAACCCATCTACGATCGACTCCATAAAAAAATTCCAGCTGGTAAGTTACCAACTGGAATTTGAAAATAATGTTGCAGCAAGGGAGATTATTCTCCTTCCTGCTCTCTTAGGGTCTGCACATAGGCAGCTTTCTTGATCTCTTTTCTACGGGTCACAGAAGGCTTTACATATTGCTTTCTGTCTCGCAGATCTCGAAGTGCACCTGTTTTTTCAAACTTACGCTTGAATTTCTTAAGACTTCTTTCAATGCTTTCGCCCTCTTTTACTGGTATGATCAACATGTCTTTTTACCTCCTTTTATTCGAAATGGGCTGCAAAGATAAATTTTTATCAATGCGAAGCCAATTCAAAAATTATTCTGGGATACTGAATTGCAAATCGAGCACGTCCACGTTCAGTTCCTGCTTGTGGATGTTCCAGAAATAGACCTTGATGATGCTTGCCTGTTCGGAGAAGTAATAGGTGCGCTTTATCATTAAGGTGTCTCCTTGCCAACTTGATCTGATCCAATGCATGGGAATGGCGTTGTATGTGCCCTGGTCGTTCGGGGCTTCGGAAGAAATGACCAACTGCCCCTGAAACGGTTCTGACCGGCAAGTGACCACTGCCTTGAATTGGAACATTCCATAATTCCCTGGTAGGTGTTGTAAGGAATCGTTGAGAAGTTCGTAGAATTCATCCGATCCGTTGATCTTAGATCGAACGAGCTTTGGAGCAACCGGGTCTGACCAATCAATCGGCTCTGTTCGACTGAGAAGGTATATGTCGTTAGAATGGTCATGATACATGGTATCATACGGAATTGAAGCGAAATCGAAATCGGAAGGGCGGGCAATGATCATATCGGCCAAGGTATCTGGCACTGGGTCGCGTTGAAGCAATTGCATTTCGGAATTGTTCTGAAAATTGTAGTAGGCCCAGCCAAGTTCGTTCAAATATTCTGCGCTGATCATCAGTGGTTCTCCCGTGTTTCTCTGGTGTTGTAGCAACTTAGCGTAAATGCTATCGCTGGCATGCCACTTGGGCCATAGGATAGTGGTGTTGAAGTTAAAGTGAGCCAATAGGTGAATCGGGAAGAAAAGGAAGAGAAGACTTGCCCATTTGGCATTTCTGATGGTAACGCTCAGGTGGTCCAATGCTCCTCCGACTGTAAATATGAAAAGCGGAATGTAGTACATGCCCACTCTATTCTCTGGGAAATTCATTCCAAACAAGAGATTCAACAGTATGGAACCCACGGCATTGAAAAGTAGAAGGAACGCACTCAATCTGATGGCGGTCCAAGGTAGACGGTTGAGCGCAAGCGGTAGCAACAATATTAGTGAACACAGAGCGCCAAGGACTGCGATGATCGCGGAAAAAACGGGTGTTTCTTTAATGAGCTGATAGCGCACCAAGGAGCGGACTGTAACCTGAATGAAACCATCGGCCAGGCCTGTGTAAAGGAGTCCCCGGTCTTTCAGTTCGAAACCGTAGTAGGTGACCGCAGCGAAAACCGACACGCCTAAAATGAACCATGCACCGAGGTGATTCCAGCGCTGCTGGTCGACTTTTGTGAGGATGGCGAGAAACACAAGTCCGATGAAGATGAGATAGGTATTGGTCAATGTGAGGCTGGCCGCAACAGCCAGGATCATCCAGAACCACAGCATGAGTTGGTCGTTGAGTTGGGCCGACCTCAAATATCTAGTGGCATAGAAAACGGCTGCCAACAAGAAGGCCAAAGACATGGCATACCCACGAGCAAGCGCAAAGAACTCCAACGGAAATGCAGCAGTAAGAATGGCGATGAGCGTAAGCCAGCGTACAAGGCCATTCTTCAGTTCGAAACTGATCCGAACAGCGAAATAGCCGTAGACCAGAAACGAAAGCACATTAGGAAGACGGATCCAGATCTGCTCGGGACCGATGAAACGGTAGCAAAGCCAGGCCAGGGCTGAATTGAGGAAGTGATTGTTGGCATCCCAGTGGGAGTTATAGGGCAAGAACCTTCCGGTTACCACATAATGGAAAAATGTAGCGGCCTCATCATGAAAGGTTGGCACATGCACGGCCCGAAGCAGCACATAGAGGAATACCAATAAAACACTTAGGGCTGCAAGAAGCCTTTCGAGTTGTGACATGATGTGGGAAAGTTACTGGAACTTGCCCTTCCGTTATCCTCGGATCAGATCTTTGGCGATGACCACTTTCTGAATTTCGGAAGTTCCTTCGCCAATGGTGCAGAGTTTACTGTCGCGGTAATATTTTTCTGCGGGGAAATCTTTGGTGTATCCGTATCCTCCGAAGATCTGCACCGCTTCGTTGCCAGCCCTAACTGCCACCTCTGAAGCGTAGTATTTGGCCATTGCGGATTTGGTTGTGACCTTCTCTCCTCTATTCTTGAGGTCGGCTGCCTGGAAGGTGAGCAATTCTGCGGCTTCGTATTCGGTGTAGAGATCGGCCAATTTGAAGGCGATGCCTTGGAAATTGGCAATCGGTTGACCAAACTGCTCGCGCTCTTTGGCATACTTGGTGGCAGCATGAATGGCTCCACGGGCAATGCCCAAGGAGAGTGCGGCTATGGAGATCCTTCCGCCATCCAACACTTTCATTGCTTGAATGAATCCATCGCCTTCTTTACCGATCATGTTACTTTCGTGAACGCGGCAATCTTGAAAAATAAGTTCAGCGGTTTCGGAGGCACGCATTCCGAGTTTGTTCTCTTTTTTGCCGGAACTGAATCCGGGTGTTCCTTTTTCGATGGCGAAGGCGGTCATTCCGTGCGAATCGCCTTTGGCACCAGTGCGGGTCATGACCACGGCTATGTCTCCAGAAATGGCGTGGGTAATAAAGTTCTTGGCTCCGTTAAGCACCCAATACTCACCGTCCTTTACGGCTGTGGTGTTCATACCACCCGAATCGGAACCGGTGTTGTGTTCGGTAAGACCCCAAGCACCGATCCATTCGGCAGTGGCGAGTTTGGGCAGCCAACGTTTTTTCTGTTCCTCATTTGCATGCGCAAGAATATGGCCTGTACAGAGCGAATTGTGGGCTGCAACTGATAGACCGATGCTTCCGCAAACACTGCTAATCTCTGTGAGTGCCGTTACGTATTCGAAGTAGCCGAGGCCGGCCCCACCATACTCCTGTGGCACAAGGATTCCCATTAAGCCCAGTTCGCCCATTTGCTTGAACAATGGAACAGGAAATTCCTGCGTTTCATCCCACTCCATCATTCTAGGACGGATGTTCTTCTCTGCAAAATCGCGGCACATTTCCGCAATCATCTTTTGGCTTTCGCTCTGTGAAAAATCCATGTTGGTGTTCCGTCTTTAATTGAGTCTCTGTTTGTACTGATACGAATTACGAATAAACCGCGAATATGACGAATATGGCCGTATCAATAGTTAACGAGGCTGACAAAGTTGTCTGTGTATTTCTGTAGTTGCTGTTTTCCGTTGAGGAAATCGAGTGTTACGATGAAGGCGAAACCCGCGACATTACCGTTTTGTTTTTGAATGAGCTCTGCGGCTGCGCAAGCGGTGCCTCCGGTTGCAAGGAGATCATCGTGAATGAGGACGTTCCAACCGGGACGGATGGCATCGGTATGCATTTCGACCTTGGCGGTTCCGTATTCGAGCTGGTATTCGTGAGAGATGGTATGGTAGGGCAATTTACCTGCCTTGCGCACTGGAATGAAGGGTACTTTGAGTGCTTGGGCGGTCATCATTCCGAAGAGGAAGCCACGGCTTTCGACCCCGACAATGGCATCGATGTTCCAATGGGCCACGTGTGTTGCCATCTGCTCTGCGATGTCGATGCAGAGTTTATGGTCTAAGAGGATGGGTGTGATGTCTTTGAAGAGGATTCCGGGTTTGGGGAAGTCCGGGACGTCTCTGATGGCCTGTTTTATTCTTGACTGGAGCATTACTGTGCTGAGAAGTAGGGTGCAATTTTACGATAAGTTGGGGAATTGCGGTGATGGGCGATCGATGGGCCGAGGAAGCTTCCACTCATACTTAAGACGAGAGGCGTAGCTAATCTGTGGTAGTATAGGGGACGAGTTTGCGGTAGGTGTGCTGATCGATGAGGTGAATGTTCTTTAGCTCTGAAACTTTGCTGAAGGCTCCATGCTGTTTGCGATAATTGATGATGGCATTGACCTGATTCTTGTTCAGGTATGGATGCCGAAGCAGTGTTTTGAAATCGGCTGTGTTGATGTTGATGCGAATGCGATAGCTTGTGTCCACCAAGAGGCTTTCTTGTATGGGCAGGTAACGGGCAGAATCCATTCCGTACACTTCAAGCACCTGCTTTTTGGACGTGTAACCACCTAACAGTTCCCGATATTTCACAATACGTTTGGCAAAGGATGAACCGATACCCTGCAGCCGCTGCAATTGAGTTGTATCAGCAGAGTTGATCTCAACGATTATCGATTCAAACCTCTTCTCCTTATTCGTGTCGAACTCTTTGAATTCGTTCCTTGGCTTCGCCTCATTCGGCAGTTCAATGATGGTGATGAACGGTTCCAACTCAGCGTACTTCGCTTCATCGACCACAAACAGTTTCTTCATGTCTTCCGGCTTTCGGAAAACGGCACCTGCACTCCGATACTTCAAAATGGCTGCGGTTTGCTTGGGACTGAAGCCTAACCTTACCCAGCCGGTGCTATCGAGGGTGTTGGGGTCGAATTGGAAGTAACTGATCTCCGTTGGCAACCAAGGACTGCCGGTTTCTTCCCTTTGCTCTTCGAAGGAATCTTGCTGAGCTCGAAATTCAATGATTGATTCTCCATATTGGATGCTCATCTGTTCCCAATCGGTTTTCCAAAAATACCGTTGGTAGATGTTGAAGAGAATGAGTGAGAACAATATGCCAATGAGGACCAACACCCCTCTTCTTTCTGATCGATGAAAAGAAAGATACTCTCTAAACCAATGGGGAAGCATTCCGTTCCATTTGAATTTCGAATGGAAGATAGAAAACGATCCTTAGAGGGACACCACTTTACTTTCCCTTTATGGCAGCAAGGTATTTTCCCAGTTCTTCTCTTACGTAAGGTGCAAGGATGAAGAGTCCGATCATGTTGGGGACCATCATGGCGAAGATCATGGCATCGGAAAAATCGAGTACGGAGCCCATGTTGGACGCTGCGCCTATGATTACGAAGACGCAGAAGAGGATCTTGTAGATTACCTCGTTGCGATGAGAACGGCCGAAGAGGTAGGTGAAGGACTGGAGGCCGTAGTAGGACCAGGAGATCATGGTGGAGAATGCGAAGAGGACCACGGCTATGGTGAGGATGTAGGAGAAATGGGGTATGGCGGAGTCGAAGATGTGGGCGGTGAGGCCTACTCCGGAGAGGGTGCCTATGCCTGCGATGTCTGCCGCGCCTGCGGGATGGCCGTAGGTGAATGCGCCCTGTATGTTGTAGATGACGATGACGAGGGCGGTCATGGTGCAGATGATGACGGTGTCTATGAAGGGTTCGAGGAGGGCGACCACGCCTTCTGAGGCTGCATGCTTGGTGCGAACTGCGGAGTGGGCAATGGCTGCGGAGCCAATACCGGCCTCGTTGGAAAAGGCTGCTCTGCGGAAGCCTTGGATGAGGACGCCTATGCCCCCACCAATGATGCCTGTGCCTGTGAATGCGCCACTGAAGATGGCGCTGATGGCGGCCGGGATGTGGTTGGCGTTCATGAGGATGATGACAAGGGCTGCCCCGACATAGATGACGGCCATGAAGGGGACTATTTTTTCGGTGACCTTGGCGATGCGCTGGATTCCGCCCAGGATGACCACGCCTACGAGAAGGGCGAGGATGATGCCGAAGACGGTGCCTCCGTAGGCTGACTGTATGCCTGCTGAACTGAGGAAGATGCTTGCAGCCTGGTTGGCCTGAAACATGTTTCCGCCTCCGAATGAACCGCCTACGCACATGATTGCGAAGATGGTGGCGAGTACTTTGCCGAGACCTGCCATGTTCTTGGCCGAAAGGCCTTTGGAGAGGTAGTACATGGGGCCTCCGTAAACGCGGCCGTTGGCATCTACCTCGCGAAAGCGGACTCCGAGGGTGCATTCTACAAACTTGGACGACATGCCGAGGATGCCTGCAAGGATCATCCAGAAGGTGGCTCCCGGGCCTCCGATGACGACTGCCACGGCCACACCGGCAATATTGCCAAGGCCTACGGTGGCAGAAAGGGCTGCGGTAAGTGCTTGGAAATGGTTCACTTCGCCTTCTGCACCTTCTACTCGGATCGTGTCGGGTTCATCTCCATCAACGATATTGAGGTCGGACTTCAGTTCCTGCACGTGTTCGTACTTGCCGCGGACGGTGTTTATGGCAACCCCGAACAGTCTGATACCCGGAACTTTGAAGATGATGGTGAAAAAGAGCGCTCCGAGGATGAGTGGAAACAGCACCCATGGCACGGCCACACCGGCCACATTGACGGTGGCAAACACGCCTTGCACGAACCAACCTGTGTAGGCACCGAATGCCTGATCGATCTTTTCATCGAGACCCATTTCTTCTTGGGCAAATGATAGGAAGGGAAAGAGGATGGCTGTGAAGGATGCGAGTAGTTGTTTCATACGATCGGATTATGGTTGTGTGAACGGATGGTTAATGGATGGATAACAAAAGTCTTAAAATTGCTGGGATGGGCAAGTTTGATTTGATGATGTGATGATGTGATGATTTGACGATGGGGTGGGAGATCAGGATCGGAAAGATGGAAAAGAGAAATAGGGGAATTCGGAAAAGGAGGTTGACACGAGGGCCTTTAAGCTCATTTTGCCTGTGCCTTCTGGCTCATTTGCTTGATCTGTTTTTCCATGAGTGCGATGCCTTCCAGAAAGCTATGCGGGTTATAGCCCAATTCCCTTCGGGCCTTATCCAATATGAAGCCGGTAACAGGAGGGCGTTTGGCGGGTTGATTCAGGGTCTTTGAAGAAACCGGATGGATGAGGGTTCTGTCCAGACCATAATAATCGGCCACGGTGCGCACCAGTTCGATGATGGAGAGTTGATCCTTACCCGAAACGTTGTAGATGCCCGTAGCCATCTTCTCCACGGCCAATATGCAGCCATCTGCCAGATCTTCTGCCAAGGTTGGCGACCGGAACTGATCATCGACCACATGTATGGGTTCGCCTTTCTCCAAAGAGCCTTTTGCCCATAGTACAATATTGGAACGGCTCATGTTGTCCACTATTCCGTAGACGAGAACGGTGCGAAGAATGGCCCATTTGAGTCTGCTGTTCTGCACAATGAGTTCGCTCTTCCACTTGGCGTTGCCGTAATAGCTGAGCGGGTCGGGTTTTGCTTCTTCTGTGTAAGGGCCTTCTTTTCCGTTGAAAATGAAGTCGGTGGAAATATGTACCAAGTGGCTGTTGTTGCGCTCTGCTGCGTCTACAATATGCTGTACGGCAAGGACATTTGCACGGTCGCAGGCCTCATGGTCCAATTCGCAGTCGTCCACCTGTGTCATGGCAGCTGTGTGGATGATATGGTCTGGCTTAACGCGGTCGATCACCTCATCTACATTCTGCCGGTTCTCAATATCCAACGAATAGAAGGTGTAGCCATGCTGATCGGCCAATCTGTTCTGTCCGCGTGCTGTGGCTATCAACTGCACATCTTTGCGAGCTTTCAGTTTATAGACCAATTTCTGGCCCAGCAGACCGTTGGAACCTGTTACGAGGATCTTCTTCACTAGGCCTTAGAAATATCGTTTTTCATATTACGGATCTCTGTAGAGGTGCCGAGTACAAAGAGTTTGGAACCTTTTTGAATCTCTGTATCTGGAGATGGGTTGAATACATACTCACCGGTTTCGGTTTTGAAACCAATGATATTGGCCCCCCATCTTTTGCGGATGTTCAGGTCCTTGATGCTCTTGCCGATATAGGTATCTGGCAAGGCATTACATTGAATCTCCTCGATGTGAGTTTGAACACTCGATTGCCCCGTAAGCATATCAATGAACTCTACCACGTCTGGCTTTACAACCAACTGAGCCATGTGTGCCCCACCTACCCTATCGGGCATGATGACGTTATTGACTCCCGCATGACGCAGTTTCGTATCTGAATTGTCTTCGGAGGCGCGGCTGATGATCTTGATGTGTGGATTATTGACGCGGGCAGTGAGTACCACAAAGAGGTTATCGGCATCGTTCGGTAAGGCCGTTATCAAGGCACGCGCTTCGGTAATACCGGCCCGCATGAGCACTTCATCGTGCGTGGCGTCTCCTTCTACGTAGAGAATCCTGTCGTTTTCCATCAGGTCGGCAATGATCTGCTTATCCTTTTCAACGATCACGCATTCCACTCCGTTCTCGATCAAGGTCTGGTATGCCTGTTTTCCGTTTCGGCCGTAGCCGCAAAGTATGGTGTGGTTCTTCAATTTGTTTATGGATCTATCTACCCGAATGTGCAAGAGTAAGCGTCTGAATTCACCATCGATCACATACTTGGTGATCTCTGTGATGGTGTACGCGAATGTACCGAAACTGCTCAGAATGAGGAACACGGTAAAGATGCGTCCGTGGAAACTGAGCGGTTTCACCTCATTGAAACCTACTGTTGTCACGGTTATCACGGTCATGTAAACGGCCTCAAAGAAGTCGTAATCCTCAACGAGCATAAAGCCCAAAACCCCGCCCAACAGGAGCAAGATGATGATGATGAAGGGGAAGTAAATGGTACGAACGCGCTTTCTCACCGCCTCAAAGTAACATCATAGATCCCAAACACTTTTGCGCTTGGGTTGGATCTGCGGTTTGAAATATTGCTTGTGCTCGAGAATGAAGGAACTGATCAGGTAAACAATAATGGGCGAACCGAAGGTGAAGAACGAGAGGTAAATGAAATACATACGGATGCTGGTGGCTTTGATACCAAGCTTTTCGCCCAGCCAGCTACAGACACCGAACAATTGGAACTCAAGAATTGAAACAACCTTGTTCTTATCGTCAGAACTCATGAATCTCTTTTCAGCATGTTGGCACCTATGCTGCAAATTAAGCATTTTTTATGGTCACAGAAGTTGGTTTTGAGTTCGATCAGCGACTGCGTTTCGGCTGCATTCCGTGGCTTGATCCCCAGATTTTCAAAGGCGATCACCTTGGCATTTTTCTCGGCATCCATGTGCTGCAATATTTCCAATGCCAGTTCCTGCAATTCGGGCCTGAATTCGCGCTTGGCAGTGACGAAGAGAAAAGGTGCGGCCGCATTGATGACGATATTGTTGGCCATAGTGGCACCGATCGGTTTCCGTTTCTCAACGGACGAAGACCCGAAGGTGTAATGCGTTTTCCAGTAATCGGATGGTTCAACCATCAGCGACTTAAGATCAAGCTGAGCACCTTGCCCGGAAAACCAGCGGAAGAATGCCCCGATGGAGTGGAACAATGCCGCTGCCTGCGCCAAGCGAAGCGTTGGGAAATTGGCTGGCCGCAACCGCAGG
>JBJOHR010000127.1:0-10708 GCA_046047575.1 Bacteroidota bacterium
AAAAGGGAAGGTCTTCTTCATGATCATGCTTGAGACCCTCATCCTGACAATGATCGGGGGCCCGCTCGGATTGCTGATATCATGGGCCTTTGTGACCTATTATGGAGTCAATGGAATTGACCTTGGCGGTGCTTACGATGAAGTCGGATTTTCTTCCGTGATCTATCCGTTTTTAGATGGTCGGAGCTATTTGGATGTAACGTTCATGGTGGTCATAATGGCCATTGTAGCAGCCATTTATCCAGCTATAAAAGCATTGAATTTGAACCCGGTTGAAGCAATAAGAAAGATATGAGCAAGTTCGTAATAGAAACCAAAGACCTGTGCAAGACCTACGAGGGCGTTGTGCCTGTACTGGCGGTCAACATGGTCAATCTTCAGATCGAGGATAACGAATTCACCGCTATAATCGGTCCGTCAGGTTCGGGCAAAACCACCCTTCTGAACATGATCGGAGGATTGGACAGACCCACCTCAGGACAAATGCTTGTCAACGGTCAGGATCTTGCCGAATTAAGTGATAATCAACTAATTGATTTTCGACTCAGACACATTGGCTTCGTATTTCAGAGTTACAATCTGATACCGGTACTGACGGCCAAGGAAAACACCGAGTTCATCATGCTTCTACAGAAGCTTCCTAAAGATCAGAGAGACGCGCGCGTTGAACAATTACTGCAAGAGGTAGGCCTTTCAGATAAGAAAGATAGCCGACCATCGCAGTTATCTGGCGGTCAGCAACAAAGGGTTGCAGTAGCGCGCGCCCTCGCTTCCAAACCTGACTTTGTTCTAGCAGACGAGCCAACGGCCAATCTTGATTCGCACAGTGCCTTCAATCTGCTTGATATTATGGCAAGGTTGAATAAGGAAGAGGGAATCACATTTGTTTTTTCAACTCATGATCAGCGCGTAATTGAACGTGCAAGGAGAGTAGTAACGCTGGTAGATGGGGAAATCGTTTCCGATGAACGGAAATAGGATCATCGGATTTCTATTGACCTTGGCATTGTGTTCAACAGCTGCGTTGGCGCAAGATACCACAGAGGTAAAACCGAAGCGAAAGTTCAAGGAAATAGTTACGCTGAACGGTTATTTGAAGAACCTGAACATCGTTTCATTTTCACCCAATAGGCTTATCGGCAATTCGAACGAGCAATTCCTCCACAACCGACTCAACCTCCGCATATATCCCGTTAAGGGGCTTACCGTAGCGGCTGAATTGCGCTCACGTTTCTTTTATGCTGGCGCTACGGCCAACTCGCCCGCAGCCAAAGATGCCATGGAAAGGGATCCCGGGCTTGTGAACATGAATTGGAACATTGGGAATAACAGCAACCCCGTTCATCTTAATACCACTCTGGACCGCTTGTGGGTCAGTTGGGGAAATGACAAGGTTGACATACGGGTCGGGCGGCAGCGGATCAATTGGGGCATTAACACGGCTTGGAATCCGAACGACATTTTCAACGCATTCAATTTCATCAACTTCGATTATGAAGAAATGCCAGGTGCAGATGCGTTTCGTTTTCAATACTTCGGAAAGAACATGAGTGGATTTGAAGTGGCAGTTGCGCCTCAAAGAAATTGGAAGCGGTCTACTGCTGCGGCCATGTACAAGTTCAATGCAAAAAACTACGATTTTCAGTTCATAGCTGGGCAATACAGAACAGACATAACAGCAGGTTTTGGTTTTGCCGGGAATGTAGGAAATGCGGGATTGAAAGGGGAGATCCAGTGGTTCGGGCCATACGAGGGTTTTGTGGATAGCACGCACACCGTTACAGGTTCTGTTTCTGCCGATTATTCGTTCACCAACTCGCTCTATTTGAGTGGCGCGGTTCTTTACAACTCGAATGGAATTGATGATAGCGACCCGCTTAAACTTGCTTCATTCTTCAGCGGTTCGGCCCTGACGGCCAAAAACCTGATGCCAACGAAATACAACGCACTTATTACCCTAAGTTACCCTGCAACACCGCTCATCGGTATCAGCTTTTCCGCTTTGTACGGATATGGTCCCAACTTGCTTTTCCTCAGTCCGGGAATTACATACTCTATAGTGGAGAATTGGGATGTGTTCTTGGTTGGACAGTTGTTCTTTTCGGAGTTTCCAGAACTCACTTCCAGCGGCCTTGAAACCAAGTATCAGAACTTGAGCAACAGCGTTTTCCTGCGGTTGAAGTGGAGTTTCTGAATCAGTCTTTGACACAGCGTATGGACAAACCTTCGTATTTGCTCAGGTCATCAATCCATACCCCATTGGAGGTGTAGTAGAGTATTCTGGTCGTAAGTGTGGATGAGTTGCCAGACGAGGTCCACCAATACCCAGAGCCGAATGATTCCTGAAACACACCCCCTCCTAGTCTTCTTCCTCCTGGAAGAGCGGTAAATCCGCTTGAGTTGGTAGCCCCCGTGTTGGGCGCAAGCCAAAGGTCTATTCCTGTCTTTTTCAAGTTGCCTCCTCCGAAGGAATAGCCATTGTTCACTGCATGTAGCTCATCCCATTCGGGGGCAGAAGGAACGTGCCAACCTTCAGGACACACATTCCGCGGATCTTCCACCGCCCAACCGTTATACAACTTGCCGAATACATCCGTGTTGGCGTTATTGTTATTATAGGTACACCAAGCGCCACTATCTGAAATTGACCATGGTAGTTCAGACTCAAGGTGTAAAATGGAATCGCCATTGGCGTAACGGCAAACTTTCAGGTTTTCAATCATCCATTCTTGCCCAGAACTGGCATGAATGGTCTGATAAAAGTTGCCATCAATGTCTGTAACCCCGTTTCCAGGAAGATATGGGTCGTTTGTCACCTGAAAAATTATGTCGTTTCCATATGCGATCCCAGCGTTATTGATGGCGTAGGCTCTGGCATAGTAGATGGTGTTGGAAGACAGCCCTTCAATTAGGCTGACAAAGGTTCCAGTTCCTGAACCGTCAATGGTAAATTGTCCTGCCGTTGTCGGTGCTGGGGCAGTGCCCCATGCTACTCCTCTTTGGGTTATGGTGGTTCCGCCATTTCCATCCACAATTCCACCTAATTCTGCCGTTTCTGCCGTGAAAGCACCCAACGGTAAGGTGGTCACTAATGGCAGTGCACCTGGGTCTCCGACCACAGAATAGGTAATGCTGTCGATATCATTGATCGGAATCTGCAACAACGGCTGACCTGCCTGATGAATGTTCATAAGTGCTTGTGCATTTCCACCCTCACACCATAAAGCGAAAAGCAAGAAGGCTAAAGTTCTCATGTTAACGATTTACAATTATCAGTTTATGAAATACGTTATGTCCGATCTGTACCCTGCACACGTACGTTCCGTTCGAGACCTTTGACTGCAAGGTATTCCAAACCATGCCATGGCCACCTGCAGCCAAACGGCCATTGTGCAGCGTTTCAACACGTGATCCGTCAATGGTATATACAGAGACATCCGCTTGGGCCTCGTAGGCCAACTTGAATTCTATGGCAACATCACCCAACGTAGGATTCGGATAAACAACTATTCCTTCTTTCTCCAACAACATTCCGTCAGGAACAGATACGTACCATTGGTCATAATCGTAGTACCGAACAACAGAAATATTCCAGGCCACCGTTTCTCCAGTGATCAGATTCAAATGCATGACGTTGTCTTCGAAAACAATGCTTTTGACATCGATAAGTGGGTAAGCGTGTGTCGCCATATCTGTAGTATGCACGTAAACATTCTGGGCAAAGGCACATGCCGATAAGAACAGAACCGACACAAATGAAGACAGGAATTCCTTCATGTTCTGTGAATCTTTAACCACAAATTTATCATGCCGTTCCAAATTTTTCAATAATGTCAACCAAAGAAATTTGTTCTAAATTCGATTTGTGAAAATCAACAATGACATGAAAATCAATTTATCAACCGGTCTATTAGTGGTCAGTGCCTTGCTATTCGCCTCATGCGAGAGCATGTTCCCGTTTAACGATGACATCACCAAAAAAAATGTTTACGGTGAATGGCGTCCGGTGCAGTATGAGCAGGATGGCGTTACAAGCGAACCGACTGTTGAACAGCGCAACGACTTCATCCGATTCAATGAGGACAAGACCTTTGTGTGTGAGGAAAAATCGGTAGTTGTTGAGGGCGATTGGTACTTCAATGGCATGGACAATTCCATCAACATCATGACCGAAGAAGACCCCAACAATTGCATTCCGCTTACCGTTCAGTCTGTGAACGAAACCGAAATGGTTTACAAAATGCCTACCGAAGATGGAGGCAAAATGACCGTTTGGCTGGTCAAATGATCCGTACAGAAATGAAGTGAGGAAGCCCGTCAAGTGATGGGCTTCTTGCTTTTATCGATATTGGCAAGATGAAATCGGCACGCATTGCTGCACTGATGGTGCTTGTCTTCGGATTCATTTTCAACGAATGGGCTTTCCGATTCATTTTCCCAATTGATCCCATAGACAGCTTTCTTCGATTGATGACCGTGTTTCTGGACGTGTTCATCGGTGTTTTTGTGCTGACCTTTCTGTGGACAAATGACTCTTTTGGGAATCGGATACAGCACGTGCTGCGCCATCACTCCAAGCTGCTACTCATCTATTTGAGCTGCTTTATGACTTATTGTCTGTTGCTTTCAGTTGAATTCGCTTGCAGGTATTTTTTCAAGCACATATACCAAGCCCCATATTCCGAACATACCTATTGGGAACCAAACGCGTGTACCCGAGACTCGATTCTTGGCACCGCCTTGCTTAAAGACACTGTTTTTTCGCATGCGTACGTGGTCAACGACTCGCTCATTTACAAGCAATATTACCGCACAGATGAGTTCGGAAGACGCATAATTCCTCCATCGCATCCGGATTCCGCCTACACCGAATTTGCAATGGTCACGGGTTGTTCTTTCGCTTTCGGTTACGGTTTACCTGAACGGGAAACGCTCAGTTTTTTCCTCGATAGTATAACCGGAAACCGAGGCTACAATTATGGTGTTTCGGGACATGGTACACAGCAGACTTTGGCCATTCTGCAATCGCGGAATCTTCATTCAGAGATAAATGAACCGAACGGAGTCCTGATCCACCTTTTCATTGACGACCACATCAATCGATTGATCGGCTCGCGCAGACTGATCAAACTATGGGCGAAGCATTTTCCTTACTACTATTTGGAAAATGGAGAACCAAAACGCAACGGCAGCTTTTGGACAGGAAGACAGCTCACCACGAGATTTTATAGGGCGATCAGCCAAAGTGCTTTTATCGACCTGTTCGATATTGATATTCCCTGGTTTATAAGCAATGAGCACATGGAGCTTTTCGCTGCGGTGCTCAAGGAATCGCAAAAAGAGTTTCTGAAGCAATATCCCGAAGGGAAGTTCTTGGTGGTTATTGGCCCGAACTGTGAATTGGCAGGGCGTGCCATTTTCGTTCTTGAACGTAATAATCTTGATGTTTTGGATCTTTCATCGCTACTGGATAAAGACCAAAAACGGTACAGGATACATTGGACTGAAGCGCATCCGAATGCCAATTACTACCGAGAAATGGCCAAGGCGATCGATGGGTATCTGAAGGATTGATTATTCGGATATTGCGGCCATGGAATGGCTGACCAAACTGTTCAGGAAAGACCTTAGCACATTTGTGCGATTCTCGTTGGTGGGGGCCGTTTGGACAGCGATCAACATTGGTTCCGATATCCTGTTCATCGACCATTGGAATCTGCCCGGCTGGCTGGGCGCTCTGATCAGTTACGTCATACTCTATATTGGCCGATACTACAGCTACCTCTGGCTTCGGGTCATGGAGCCACAATTCTGGAAGTACGTGTATTCCACTGCCATTTTTACGGCCGTCATGTGGGGAATGAAGGTGGTTGCTACCGATATGATGGACTACCCTGCGGCAATCGCTTCACCAGCTATCACCCTATTGGCGTTTGTGCTGAAATACTTTTTCTATAAGAGCATCAACCTGATCCGGTCAGACGATTAAGAAAGCACTTCTTCCAGCACCTTGTGCGAACTGATCTCCTTCATCCCTTCAAGATGAAATCGAAAGAAGTCGATGAGTTTCTGAACAAGCATTCTTCGTTGCTCATTCGACATTTTGACCTTATCAAAACCACTCATACCCACCAGGATCAACTGGTTGAATACGGTTGAAAGTGGCTCCAATATAACGTGCGGATGAATCGGTTCAGAACTGGTGAATTCACCTTCGGCCAGATCGAAAAAAGCTTGGTTCGGTTGCTTGGATTGCGGATAGAAGCCTAAAAACCTTGAGAACTCTATCATGAACTTCAGGTGAAAATTGGCAGGTGAGTCTTCGTGGTCATCTAAAAGCAGTACTGAACTATGAAGGAACTTGAAGAGTTCGGTGTTGGTTTCCTCCTCGCCAATCGATCGACTGATGATCTCTGACACGAACAGGGCAATGCAGGTCTTCACCGGGTCGAACGGTATGGAACGGAGTCCGCATTCCCGTTCAATGTTCCTCAAGGTGTGCAGGTTTTTCCGCTCATCGTTCGCGAACGAAACACTGACCAGGCTCAGCGGCTGCAGCAGACCAAGCTTTGATAAGGCGGCCTTGCCTTTGCCCGTTCGCACCATGAAAGACCTAAGACCTTTCTCCTTTGTGTAGATACGAGCAATGACCGAGCTATCGGAATAGCGCAGCGAACTTAGCACGATGCCGCTGCAATTGAGAATCATCTCAGTTTATGAAAAGGATCTTGGTTACAATGGTTTCCTTTCCGTCTTCGTTAGACGCGAAAACGAGATAAACGCCACTTTGCGCGCGGCCACCCGTGATCCGATTACCGTCCCAGATGGCCTGTCCGCCTTCTGCCGTGGTGGCATAGACCACCCGACCTGCTGCATCCGTGATCTTCACATCTGCATCTCTCACCAAGCCTTTAATGGCGATCAATCCATCATAATCGGGTTCAACCGGATTAGGAAAGGCATACACATCGTCTTTCACAAATTCTGGTGCTCCCCAAGTGGCCGTTCCGCGATAAGAGATCATCCCTTTGTTGGTTCCAATGAACACTTCTCCACTTAGATGGTCGACCCCGATGGCCGTTATCTGATCAGAGAACAACGGGCTGTTCTCGGTTGTAAAATGATAGACCTGCTGCGTTCCGTCTTCTGACATGAGAAATACGCCCGCGTTGGAAGTGCCGATCCATTTACGGTTGGCTCCATCCACGGCAATGGCGGTCACGCTTTCATTTTCCAATAGATATTGAACGTATCCATCCTGTTCTACCAAGATCTGCTGTGCATCGAAATCGCCACCACTGAAAACGCTTTCTGGAGCATAGAAAACAGATATGCCATTGTCGGTTCCTACCCATATCTCGCCATCAAGATCGGCCGTAATGCAAAAAACCTCGTTGCTTGCCAAGTTTCCGTTTCCGGCATTTTGGGTCAGCTTGCGCGATTGGTCATCGTTGGTGTTTCCAAGCGTGCCTCCATCGTTGTAAACGATCACGCCCACACCTCTTGGCGCCATCACCCATTTCTGTCCAATGTCGTCAATGGCGATATCTGCCAGAGTTGCACCACCAAGACCAGCCACCTCAAAGGAATGCCAAAGGCCGTTCGGCTCCTTGGCATAAAGCGCTTTGGCTGTTCCACCACTCGAAACCCAGAGATTTCCATTCCGTTTGTCCACCTCAATGCCAACGCAACGAATATTGCCAGGCGCAACATCAAGGTCCTGTAGCGGACTGTTGGTCGTGTCATGGATTTCAACCAACTGATCGTCATACAGTTCGATCACTCCCTTGCCGTAGGCGGTGGTGAACACCCGTTTGCTGTCAAACGGATCCACTATCACTCTCAGATAGTCTGAAAAGGAAGATGTTTCCGGAAACGAGTATACGCTAATGTTACCCCACTGATTATCCTTAAAAGTGTACAGTCCATTCTTATTGAAACCATTTGCCCAGGTGGATGTGACACTGCCCGAGGCCACGTAACATCTTCCATCCCAAATGCTTATGTCGGTATTAAGCACAGACGATGGGCCATTTACACCAATAGGGTCGAATGCAAGGCTCGGGCTGGGTCTGTGTCGTATCAATCCATTCCGCCTATCGGCTATCCAAATCATTTCATCTTCATCAATGATCGCATGTGATGGGTTGGCGAATGTTCCTCCACCGTAGTCGTACGCCAAACGTTCGCGGGTCAATGATGTGTTGTATTCTACCACTGCACCACCGTTGACAACCAACAGCTTTTCAGCGGTGCTTTCCAGATACCGGATTTCGGTTTCGGTTGCTTCGTTCAATTTGCTCCACGCGTTGCCATTCCACACGAATACCGTGTCGGCAACATCAGGATGACTGTAATTGACGAACAACTTATTGGTAAACCAAGTTCCTGTGTTGTATTCGCCAGTTGGCAATTGAGAGAAAAGGGTCCAGTTCTCAAAATTTGCCAGGTTGATGTTGTTGATATCAGCATAGTAGACCCCTTGTTCTGTGCAGGCAAAAAGTCTGGTGTCTGAAGTGGCAACATCAAAAACGTTCAGCGAAGTTCCATTGGGGCCAATGTAGTAGGTGTCCTTTATCTCGTGCTTCACCATATCCAGAACCACCACCGCAAATCCGCAGGCCAAGTAGGCGTAATCATCCTTTATATGGATCTTATTGATGGTCTTATTTCCCAAAATGGATTTGTCCTTGATGTCAGGAACATTGATGATCTGACCATCTTGTATCAGGTCTAGATTGGTGTTCTCGTAGGCAATGACCAGGGTATTGTTCACCTCGCTCCAAGCAATGGCCGAATAACCTATGTCGGATAATCCGGAAACCTTTGAAAGTCGGATCACATCCTGCGATTGCTTGTGATATTGAAACAGACCATTTCCCGAGGCGGCAAAGATCCAATCGCCTGCATCGGCCACCTGAACTCCATCGCTATAAGGCAAATGATCGCGCCACTGACCAACGGCAACTTGTGCGAACAATGGCAGATTGACCACAGCGGTCATGACCAGAAGAACAACGGAACGGGAAATCTGTCTTGATGGACTAATTGGCATACAGAAACAAGTATAGTGGTTGCAATGCGAAATAACTGTTATTTGACCGATATATTGTACCACGCACAGACCTACTGGAAACAAAGGTGCTTGCGTATTGACCTACATTTGCCAAAACACCAAAATTAGTGCGTCTGTTCGCGAAATGAATCTCCTACGGTTCCTTGCCCTGGCCATCTTGTTTCTCGCATTGAGTGTGATCGGATATTGGGACATCGCCTCTTTCTCTGATTCGCTGAAATGGGACATGCTCGACTGCTATTATCCGTGGCGGCAGTTTGTGGCCGAGTGTATTCAATTCCGCGTTTTCCCCTTGTGGAATCCCTATCAGGATATGGGTTACCCCATCTATGCGGATATGCGCTCGGTTTTCTATCCTGAGCCGTGGCTGGTCGGGCTTTTTGGCGGTTACAGCCTCAAGGTTTTCCACGGCATATTCATTTTCTATCTCACGGTGGCGGGTTTGGGAATGTACCGGTTGGCGGGACATTTCGTAGCGAACCATTGGGCAAGGATCATCGTTGCCACTGCCTACCTGTTGTCAGGTTTTTTTGTGGGCCATGGTCAGGAATTGGCCGGTGTCATAGGTGCAGCTTGGCTTCCTTGGTCTCTGTTTTTTTTCCTGCGGTTTCAGCGTTCGCTGCGGTATTCCGACCTCTTCAAACTGGTAATTTTCATTTTCCTACTTCTCACAGGAGGCTATCAGGCCATCAACCTCATTTTCGTTTATCTGCTTCTTGCCTTAGGGCTTACAAGCTTGGTAAATAGATGGAATGCCGAGGGCCCGACCGCTTTGAGCCGCCAAGCGGGTCTGAACGCTCTTCTCGGATCACTGGTCTTGGGCTCCATCGTCATGTTGGCACTTACGTATATGGACGTATCACCACATGTTGGTCGACTCACGGGTCTCACGCTTCAGGAAGCGCATGTTGGCTATGTGTCGCCTCGTTCTCTTGCCTCTTTTATTGCGCCCTACTCCGTAACGGCTCAAGAAGGACTTGCGGCCACCGACATCACCATGCAAAATGTGTATGTAGGCCTCATCGTGGTGCTGTTCTTCCTTATGGGCCTGTTTGCCCGAAAGTCTACCGAGCTGACGGTCATTCTCGTGTTCGGCATCATCTGTCTGCTGGCAAGCCTTGGCCCATTTACTCCCATTCGGGAGTGGCTTTTCAACCTGTTTCCAGGTATGAACCTATTCCGAATGAGCAGTTTCTTCTCCTACTTCACTCAGTTGGCGATTCTGCTGGTGGCAGGTGTCGGGCTGGGAAACTTTTTAGACAGACCAGGGTCGAACTACAAAGGCTTCACACGGAGTTGGGCATTCGTATTGCTACTCACCATTACGGTTTCGTGGGTCGGCTATACGGCTTGGCCCACACTTTCACTTGAGGTGTTGCAGAGTCTGTTCGATTGGTCGGTACTGGAAGACGAAATGAGATTCGGCCAACGGCTAATGGCCCATGGAGCTTATCAATTGGCCTTCCTGCTGCTCTTGGCTGTGACCATGTTGGTGTTGAAAAAGCACCGGGCCTGGCCTTCACCGTTCGTGTTTTTGTTGGTTGTCCTGGAGATGGTGTTTGCCGTTCGGCTCAATTTTCCAACCACGGTTGGTGGCGGGTTCAACCCTACTGAACTTCAGGTAAGGCTGGA
>JBJOHR010000128.1:0-33564 GCA_046047575.1 Bacteroidota bacterium
AGCTCTCCTTACCCTCTCCTTTGAGTCTAAGAATAGCCGCGTCCCTTTGGTTGTCGTTCCAGCAATATTCTTGCTTCGTTCCTTTCTTTACCAAGTAAAGCGGTGGTGCGGCTATGTACAAGTAACCAGCCTCAACCAACTCGCGCATGTATCTGAAGAAAAATGTCAGAATCAGGGTTGCAATGTGGCTACCGTCAACGTCCGCATCGCACATGATAATGATCTTGTGGTAGCGTAATTTATCCATATTCAGTGCCCGTTCGTCCTCTACAGTACCAATGGTTACGCCCAGTGCAGTGTACATATTCTTGATTTCCTCATTCTCGAAAGCCTTGTGCTGCATGGCTTTCTCCACATTCAAAATCTTTCCTCTGAGTGGCAGAATGGCCTGAAAATTCCTATCTCGTCCCTGCTTGGCAGTTCCGCCCGCAGAATCTCCCTCAACCAGGAATAGTTCGCAGTTTTCCGGATCCTTGTCCGAGCAGTCCGATAACTTACCAGGTAATCCAGTTCCGGTCAGAACATTCTTTCGCTGGACCATTTCGCGCGCTTTGCGGGCGGCATGACGGGCCGTTGCAGCCAGAATTACTTTCTGAACAATGGTGCGAGCATCAGCCGGATGTTCCTCCAGATAATTCTCCAACATTTCACTTACAGCTTGACTGACAGCTGCCGTAACTTCTCGGTTACCCAATTTGGTCTTAGTCTGACCTTCAAACTGTGGTTCAGAAACTTTAACGGAAATTATGGCCGTTAACCCTTCCCTAAAGTCATCTCCGGAAATTTCGAATTTCAGCTTTTCAAGCATGCCCGATGTTTCGGCATACTTCTTCAGTGTGGTTGTTAATCCGCGTCTGAATCCCGAAAGATGGGTTCCTCCTTCGTGTGTGTTGATGTTGTTTACATACGAATGAATGTTTTCGGTGTATGATGTATTGTACACCATGGCCACTTCCACAGGAATTCCAGTCTTGTCGCCTTCAATGCTGATGACATCTTGTATGAGCTTTTCGCGATTACCATCCAAAAACGTGACAAACTCCTTCAGGCCCTGTTCAGAAAAGAATGTTTCTGTAGGATGGTTACCATCTGCCTCTGTTACACGTTCATCGCACAAGGTTATGGTTAGGCCCTTGTTCAAGTATGCCAATTCACGCATTCTTGTGGCCAAAGTATCATAGTTGTACTCCAGCGAATCGAAAATAGCCGGGTCAGGTTGAAACTCAACCTCCGTTCCACGATAATCGCTCGTTCCGATCTCTTCTACAGGTGCCAGCCGTTTCCCTTGCGAATACTCCTGTTGCCAAACTTTCCCATCACGGTAAACAGTGGCTCTCAAGTGAATCGAAAGGGCGTTGACACAGGAAACTCCAACCCCATGTAGTCCACCGGAAACTTTGTAGGAATCCTTATCGAACTTACCACCAGCACCAATTTTGGTCATTACCACCTCCAGTGCAGACACGCCTTCCTTTTTATGCATGTCGACAGGAATACCACGACCGTTGTCTTTGACCCTGACTCCATTATTCGGTGTAATGGCCACGGTAACCGTGTCGCAATGGCCCGCGAGAGCCTCATCAATGGAGTTATCTACTACTTCATAAACGAGGTGATGAAGACCGCGAACGCCTACATCACCAATGTACATGGAAGGCCGCATGCGCACATGCTCCATTCCTTCTAATGCCTGAATACTATCGGCCGAATATGCCTTGTTCTGCTTCTCTTTTTCTTCCACTTTTTCGGACATAATTTTTGTATTGAAAATCAACTGTCAAAGATACTTAAATTGCCCCCGAAAGCCCCGTAAATACAGGGGTTTCAGCCGCTTTTATCAACAAAAAAGGGGCAGTTTTACACAGTGGTTTTCAGAAGCTGAAATGGAGCCCTGCAATGAAGCTGAACCGCTGAGAAGGATACTGTTTCCAGATGTCGTACCGAAGAGCCGCAATATTGCGGAAATCAACAAACGCCCCGATCCATTTTCTGTATCGATATTCAACACCAATGTTTGCGTCTGCATATCCTTTCAGTGTAACTGGGGTCATCATTACGGTACCTGTGGAATCTGTACTAAAGCTGCGTGCAGAACGAGGACCATAAGCCGTTATAGATGCTTTGAAAATCAGCTTATCCTTCAGATTGTAGTTTCCAAAAAAGGTGAATCGGAAGGGCGCTTCGTGCCATGGTTCAATGCTATCTGTTGGCATCACGAAGAAGCGGTAATCTGCTTCGGCCCCAACGGTCAGTTTTTCCTTCAACTGGTAGCTCAACGCTCCCTTCAACTGTGTAACACGGGTATCGTGATATTCCGTTAGGAATCGATGGCCCAGACCTCGGCTAGTGTCATTTACGAAGAACATCTGCTGCCCAGTAATGATCTCTGCAACCGAAACATCGAATCCCAAGCCTCTGATAATTGTACCCTTGAAGCCTCCATAAACATTCAAACGCTCCCAACTGTTGCTGAACGGCTGATCGGTATGGAAATAAGGATTGACCTGAGAAATGGTACGCAATCCATTTCTAGAGACACCACCTTTTGCTCCTACATAGAATCTGAGCATATCCTTGACCAGGAAATAATGGAATTTGAGTATCGGGAACAGCAAGATCTTGGTAGTGGTATCATTCACATCCAACGAGAAATCTACTCCAAGGTCTATCGCCCAACGTGCTCTTCTAGCTCTGAATTCTGGCTGAATGCCCCACACAAGGTTATTGGTGGTAAGGCTGGGTTGAGCAAGATTCCAGTAGTCGAAAGAAGTACGAATGAACAACTGTTCCTTCTTGATCTTGAACCCCACACCGGCTGACAGGGCTGCGTAATGTTCCTGCTCCTGAAAATTTCCTCTTGTATAACTGTAAGCCAAGGATGCCTGATCGAGCAAGTTCAACTTTTTCTCATGCAGCGCGGTCAGATCCAGGTTAAGACCTACATGATGGAATACTTGATGTAGACTATCATCCGACACTGCACCCAGATTCTGACTGTTGACATCGGCAATGTCCCAACCGTAGTAATAATTCTCATCTACATCGTATTCCACAGCTCCGGCAAGCACGTGTTCCTTCAGAAAATACTTTCCATAGCCTCGAATTCCCGCATCAGTAAATCCGAAATTGCGCTTCTTATTGAGTTTGGCGAATGATGCGTGGTAACGGGCAAAGAACCCCGCTTGATACTTCTTACTGCGTAAACTTCCATATCCGGCCTCAAAGAATGGCATGGTGTAATTGCCAAATCCGATTTTGGCAAAGCCGTTGTACAGTTTTGCCAACGGTTCGTTAGAAAGTTGCGCAGCCTTCAATGGCTCTGCTTCATACGACACTCCCTTGCTCTTAGGAATCACCGCGTATCTTACGTCCTTCAGTTGGGCAGAGTCATGCTTAACTTCAGGTTGTAATAGTATCTTATTGGCATCGCGCGCCACTGGCCGGTAATCCTTTTTTATGGTAAAGCGCAAGCTATCTGGAAGATTCTCCTGAGCAGAACCATACAACGGAACTAACAGCAATACCAAGGCAATATGAACCATGAACCTCCTCATTCCACTTCCATGTTTGGTACGTATTCCTCTTCTTCGTCAATCTCAAAAAGATCATCTCTTACTTTACCCTCCTGCTCAAACTCAATGTCCCACTCTCCTCCATCTTTGCGCTCTTCCAATACTGGTTTTTTAGCCTCCAGTTCCACAAGTTTCCGTTCTGCTTCGACCTTCAACTCGCCTTCATAATTATCTATCAGATTCTGCAATGTGAGTTTGGCCTGAAACTCCTCTCCTTGCTTAACATAGGTATCGGACAACAACAGGAACGAGCGCGTGAGCCACTCTCCATAATTCGGAAACAGATTCACCATTTCAAAAATGAGTGATTGTGCTTTCAGAATCGAGTCATTCAGGTAATGAATGTTGGCGAGGTTATAAAGGGCTTCCGCACCAATTTCATTGTTCGCTTCCAACAGGGTCATTTCAAATCGTTCTTCTGCCATTCTGAGGTCGCCCTGTGCAAATGCGCATTTGGCCGAGGTAAGACTAGCTTCTTGCAGTATCCTTTCGGGAACCTTATCTGACCTTTTAAGTTTTTCTGCATAGCGATTCGCATCTTCGAAATTGTTGAGCAGGAAATGGCAACGCATCAAACCTACCCTAGACTCCATCAGGTTCTCGGCCACTTCGGCCACTTCCTCCAACATGGTGAATCGCAATAACGCATCGTTATAATTCTTCTTGAACAAGTAGATCTCAGCAGCCGCCATCAAAGACCGTTCGGTAAATTGATTCTTCTTGAAATCAAGCACGCGATCGTAATTGACAATGGCATCATCATATTTCTTCAGTTCCAACGCTGCTTCTGCGCGATAGAAGTTTGCGTTAAGAGAAAAGAAACCATTCGGGAACTTATCCAAATAGGCTTTGAATTCTGCCATGGCGCCTTCCAGATTCCTGCGTAGGAACATGAATTCGGCACTTTCATAGTATGAAGTGTCCAATGCCCCGGTTGTAATGTCTGGGAAGTTGTTCTTTGCCACATAAGCTTCAAAGCCAGGCACATCGCCTTTCTCCACGTAGATCTTCTGAATCTTCATGAGTGCTTCCTTCGCCTCTTCCGTTGCTGGATAATTCTCTGCCACGTCTTCAAAAAGTGGCAAGGCCTTTTGATCCTGGCTCTGATTATAATGAAGCAGACCCTTGTTCAGCTTGGCTTTTCGAACATAGTGGGAATTCGGATAACCGTTGATCACTTTATCAAAGTACGTAATGGCATCCTGAGATCGATCGGTGAAGAAATAGGTTTCGGCAATCTCATAGAGCGCGTCAGCAGCAAAATCGGTCTCAGGATAATTATCCAACATCGATTTGAGGGTCTCTATTTTAGAAGCATTCTGACCTTCAAGACCATAGCAGACAGCTATTTGGAAAATGGCGTAATCCGTGTCAAACGTATTGTATTTGATGGCCTTATCGTAGAACTCAATGGCCCGTTTGTTGTCTTTCTGCAGATAGTATGCATCGGCAATTCTGAGCAAGGCATCGTTGGCACGCAACGAATCCTTGTTCTCATGATCCACGAACTTTCTGAACCAAGCGATCGCATCTGTCAATCGCTCATTCTCAAAATGAACGTAAGCCAACCCATAATGAGCAAGGCCGAACTCTTTCAGCCCTATGGAGCCTGGTGCTTCCATGAACAGCTTGTAGTGCTCTTCGGCAGCTTTCCAGTTCTTCATTCTTGAATAAGCCTCCGCTTGCCAGAAAATGGCCTGTGAGGTGATCTTGGCATCGATGGGGTATTTATCTGAACGCTTGAGATAATGAACCGCATTCTTGAATCGGAGATCATGGAACAGCTCGGTTCCTCGAACGTAGCAAATGCGCTGGTACGTGGCTTTTTGAAGTTCCGTCTTCTGCTTTATCTTATCAATAGCATTGATGGCCGACTCATAATTCTTAGTTGTAAGATAGACCTGAAGCAGAAACTCGTAAGCTTCGTCAACCCTCAGGCTATTCGGATTCTTGTCAATGTATTCCTCGAACGCCTGAACCGCCTCATTGTATGGGTCGTAAGAAAGTTCGTAGGCCGTTTTGGCAAAGTTGAAGAGTGCATCTTCCTGTATCTCTGGATCGAACGCGAACTTGCTGGCTGATCGGAACGCGCTTCGCGCCTCCATTTTCTGATCCAATTTAAGGTAGCAATCTCCCAAATGATAGAATGCCAACTGGGTCAGTTCATCCTGCTCGTCTGTAACCTGCTGGAAATAATTGACTGCCTTGGTAAAATCGCCACCACGATAAGAAGCATAAGCCAATTTATAGCGGTCATCGCGATTGCCTCCAAGGTCAGATATGGCGATCTCCATTTCTGGAACAGCCTCGGCAAATCGGCCCAAATTGTAGTAGGCCTCACCCATCATGCGATGAATCTCACCACTTTTACTCTCAGCAAAGTCCTTTTGCAGCAACAATGAACCGTACTCCAACACCTCTTCGCTCCTTCCTTGTCGGTAATAGATCTGCAGCACATAAAATGGAACTACGCTGCCAAATAGTTTATCACTCTCCAACTCTTTGAATCCGGCCAGGCAGCTTCATTATTCCCCTCGCGATACAAAATATACGAGCTATAGTACAGCGCTGGCGAACGGTACTTCTTGCCACCGTTCAGCACTTGCGACAGCGCTGCTTTAGATTCTTCGTACTCTTCTTGCTGAAAATGGGAATAACCTTTCTTGAAGTAGTATTCCTCCAAGTACTTCTCATCTAAGGCTTCAACATCAACCTCTGCAAGACTTTTGAGCACTGAATTGTACCGTTTCTTAGCAAAATGCATCTTGGCCAGTTCAAAGTTGCCCAGATTCACCATTGGGTGTTCCGGATGGGCCTGAATGAAGTTGCGCATCAGCGTTTCCCCATCTTCATTGAAAAGTTGCAGTGCAGAAGATGCTTGGTAAAATCGTGCGTTTTCCTGTTGAATGCTGGTCAGATCACGATGATGGGCCAATGCACGGTCAAAGCGCTCTTGCGATGCCGCGAATTTCTGTTTCTGATAAAGTTCAAGCCCTAACGCGTACTCTCGTACCGGATCCACATCGTTGGCAACTCGCTGAGCAAAAAGTTGAGCCACACTTGCAATCACGAGCAACGTAATCAACCCACCGATCCGAACCATCTGTTGCCTAGTATGCATCTGTGCTAAATTATCCTGATGCCTGCCCCATGAAATTGAAAAAGGCAATACTTTTCAACGCGTGCGTGTTAAGATTGGGCCGCTTAATCAATGCCTCAGAATACTAACTTTGGACGCTCGCGATGGAAAATCAGGATCACATCATTCAACTGTCAGACGTTACGGTTTATATCCGTGGCAATGTGGTGTTGAACAAGGTTTCATTCGCCATTGACAAGGGCGAATTCATCTACCTTATTGGACGAACAGGTGCCGGAAAAAGCAGTTTGCTCAGAACACTATATGCCGACCTTCCTCTGCGAGATGGTGAAGGCTATGTCGCAGGGCACACGTTAGCAGGAATCACACCGAAAGAGATTCCGTTTCTGAGAAGGAAATTGGGAATCGTTTTTCAAGATTTTCAGTTGCTGACAGACCGATCTGTTGAGAAGAATCTGAAGTTCGTGATGGAAGCAACTGGCTGGACAGACCGACAGAAGATGGATGAGCGCGTTGACGAGGTATTGAAACTGGTTGGAATTACGCTGGAATCAAAGTTCAAAATGCCCAACCAGCTTTCTGGTGGCGAACAACAGCGCGTTGCAGTGGCCCGAGCCCTCATCAATCACCCAGAACTCATATTGGCCGATGAACCAACCGGAAACCTCGACCCGGAAACATCGGATGGCATCCTTCAATTGATGATCGATATAACCAAGACAGGTACAAGTGTACTGCTTGCCACTCACAACTATTCATTCTTCACTAAGCATCCTGCCCGAACGCTGAAATGCGAAAACGGGTACGTGATCGATACTTTGCAGAAGGTAGGTCCAGAGGATTTTTGACATTAAGCTGTCAATTCTTTCAATCCTACATGGTTTTAGGCCCGAAAGTCTGATGATTATTAGCGGAAGACCTTAAATTCGCTTAACAAACAAATAACCTACATGATGAAAAATCTACGACTGACCCTTTCGGGATTGGCCATGCTGCTATTCAGCGCAGGAGCTTTTTCCCAAACCCTTTTCCTGGTGCAGAATCCAAGCAATTTATCGGGAACCTATGATTTCACTGATTCGTTTTCTGCTGATGGTTGGGGAGCTGATCTGAGCTCAACTTACGTTACAGCCGAAGCCGCTTGGGCCTATGATGACGGAACCTACGTTGGCACGCTTGGTGCCGCAGGTGATTCTGCCTGCTGTGGTCCGGCTGTTAACTCATCTGAACTCGCTGGTAAGATCGCATTCATTTACAGAGGCGGCTGCAACTTTTCTCTGAAGGCTTATCAAGCTCAAGCTGCAGGATCGGTTGCTTGTGTGATCGTGAACAACGAGCCTGGAAATTTGGTGAACATGTTGGCAGGAGACAGCGCAACGGCAGTGACCATTCCTGTGGTGTTTGTTAGCGATGCAACCGGAGCCACGCTCAGAGAATCGATTGAGTCGGGTGATGTAGAGGTCTTCATTGGCAATCCCAATGGTGTTTTCACCAACAATATCGGAGCGTACGACCCACACATTGCCATGGCAAGCAGTGCTTCCATACCGGTACAATTTGCGCAGTCAAGTTCAGCCCTCACTGTTCCAATTGGTGCTTGGGTATTCAACTTCGGATCCGCTGACGCTATAAACGTGATACTTACCGCTGCAATTGATAGAGATGGTGCAGAAGTTTACAATGAAAGCTCTCCGTCCGGTGCAACTATTCAGCCGGGAGACAGCCTATTCATTGCACTTCCAGATTATGCTGAAGACGGTTACGAAGCAGGTCTTTACACCATTACATACAGCATGGTTTCTGATGCCAATGATGAGTTACCAATAGACAATGAACTGACAGCTACTTTCTGGATCAACGAGCAAGGCACTTACTCTAAGAGCCGAGTTGACCCGATCAATGGACCACAGGGGGTAAGTGGACTCCGTCCTGCTGACGGAGTTGAGTACGAATGGTGCATTGCCATGTCGTCAGAAAATGCCGAATCCATGCAGATCGTTGGTATGACATTCAATACGCTCACCAACGATTTTTCGCTTGAGGGAGAGGCAGTACAATTGGCGGTATATGAATGGAACGATCCTTTTGACGGGACTGCAACCCCAACCTTTGATGACCTTAACGAACTTACCGACAACGAATTCTACGATTATACAGAAGACCTTCAAGGCGAGTTCATAACACACACATTCGCTTCTCCCATTGAATTGGTGAACGATCAGAAATACCTTGCCTGCGCGACCATTTTCACTGCCGATATGTTCTTAGGTGTTGATGCAGGCATTGATTACAACGTTACTTATGATTCGTATCCAGACCAGATCTTCTTCCCGTTGAACGACATTGATGGCGGACAGTGGTATTCTGGTGGTTTCGGAACAGAGAATGTTCCAGCGTTGATCGTTAATCTGGATGATGCGAACGGTATTGCAGAGGAAGTTGAGCAGTTGAATGTAACCCCTTACCCGAACCCAACGGTAGACATGATAAACATTCCATTTGGAGCGAGCATCAATGGCGACATCAACGTTGAAGTTTATGATGTAACCGGTGCATTGGTCGTTACGGATAACATCTGCCAAAAGAGCAGCAATCTGCAACTTGACGTTACCGGCTTAGCGAACGGACTGCACACATTCAGGCTGACCTTCGAAGACAGAAGCTCTACTTCTTTTCAGGTTATGATAGCCAGATGATCGGTCGATCACCTCTAGTTAAAGCTCGATCCGTTCGCGAATCGAGCTTTTTTTTGATTATGATTTAAACTATCCAGCATATAACTTCGCAAACCATTGAAAAAACCATAATTCACTATCATGAAGAAATCATTACTATCATTTATTGCTGTCGCAGCGCTTGCCCTTACAGGTATGCAGGCTACTGCACAGATCGTACTATTGGTACAGCAGCCATCTAACCTGGCTGGCAGTTACAATTTCACCTATTCCAGTAGCAATGGCTGGGGTGCCGATATGGACACCGTAGCCATTACAGCAGAAGCAGCGTTCGCCTATGATGCAACTTCTGCCGATTCACTCGGCTGCGAAGAGATCATTAACCGCTCTGAAATTGAAGGTAAGATCGCTGTAGTTTACCGTGGCGAATGCAACTTCTCGCTCAAAGCAAGCAACGTTCAAGATTCTGGAGCTGTGGCGTTGATCATTATCAACAATATCCCAGGAGCGCCAGTTGGCATGGGTGCCGGCACCAATTCTGCGGGAGTGGTTATTCCTGTTGTAATGATCAGCGATACAGATGGCGAGGCATTGCGCGATGCTATCATTGCCGGTTCTGTGGAGATCTTCTTGGGCAACAACACTGGCCTTTATGCTAATAATGTCGGTAGTTACAGACCGAACGTTGCCGGTGCCAACAGCTACTCCATTCCAGTTGAATTTGCACAGTCAAGCAGCGATTTTTTCGTTCCTGTTGGGGCATGGGTTTACAACTTTGGTTCTGCAGGAGCAACCAATGCAGTCGTTTCTGCCAGCATTGACAGAGATGGTGCTGAAGTTTACAACGAAACCTCAACTGGAGGCAATATTCCTGTTGGAGACAGCCTATTCTTCCAACTACCAGATTATTCCGAAGACGGATACGAGCCAGGAATCTACACCATAACATATACCATTGTTACGGACGATGAGGATCAGTTTCCAGACGATAACACCGTTACTTCTTCATTTTGGATAAATGAGGAGGGTCTTTATTCTAAGAGCACTGTTGACCCAGACAACGGTCCTGTTGGCGGAAACGGAATCCGACCTGCCAATAGCACCGAATACGAATGGTGTATCGCCATGGAGTCGGAAAACGCTGAAGCACTTCAGATCACGGGAATGACCTTCGGTCTGGTTTCTAATGATATCGATCTTACCAGTGAGGCCGTTCAGCTAGCAGTTTACGAATGGAACGACCCTATCTCGTCAACGGCTGTGACCTTCGATGACCTGAACGAACTGACCGACAACGAATTCTACGATTACGCATCTAACCTTGAAGGCGAATTCGTTACACATACCTTTGCTCAACCGGTTGAATTGGTGAACGGACAGAAATACCTTGCATGTGCAACCGTATTCACCGATGACATTTTCATCATTGTTGATGGAGGACTTGACTATAACGTAATGTATGAGACTTACGTTGATGAGGTTTTCTTCCCAGTGAACGACATAGGTCAAGGAACATGGTTCCCAGGCGGATTCGGTACAGATAACATCCCCGCACTTGTTGTGAATCTTGAAAGCGCCAATGGCATAGCAGAAGAAGTAGAGCAATTGGATGTTGTTCCTTACCCAAATCCAACAACAGATAATATCACCATTCCAATGGGTATGACTTTGAATGGCGACATCACCATTGAGGTGTATGATGTAAAAGGAACGTTGGTTCTTTCTGAAACTGTCTGCCAGAAGAGCGACAAACTCAGAATGGATGTTTCTGATCTTGCGTCAGGACTTCACACCTTCAAATTGACCTTTGAGGATGCTTCCACCACTTCATTCCAAGTGGTGATCACGAGATAAGGACAAACAGAGTGAATCTTAGAAACCCGATCTGGAAACAGGTCGGGTTTTTTATTGCTGAGGATCAGAGTAGATCAGCGCAACCAACTTTTCCGCATTCACCACATTGCAGAATCGGGAATAAAGCACCTTCTCTCGCTCATGGATCTCGGATTTGGAAAACTCCTTGTTGAATAAATTGATGACCGCCTGAGAGAATCGCTTGTCGGTGTCTTCAACCCTGCACAACGATTCTAAGCCGGTGTTTTCTACCATGAACGAGTTGACCACGCAGTGCCTTCCCATATACAGCGCGGCCAGCAGTTTCAATTTGATTCCTGTGGCTTGAAACGTTGGCAATACATTTACCTGGGCTTCATGTATAAGCTGATGGATCTCTTCCGTTCTGAGACCAACGCGCAGTTCAATGTGCGGATACTTGGATACCTCTGCCTTCAGTTCGGCCGAGGGACGATTACCAGCTATTATCAGCGGCAAACTGATGTTGGAAAAAATATTCTTGATCAGAAACAATGCCGCCTCGTTGTTCTCTCCAACTTCCAAATTTCCATGATAAAGACAGAACTTTCCTTTGCCCAAGGCGCTCTCTACTTTTCCATTAGGATGAAAGGCAGAAATATGATGAACATTCGGATACTTGGAATCGAGATACGCTGTATCAGACTTGGAAATGGCGGCTACAAGCTGTGCATTGCATAAGGTACGTTCGAACCGTTGCAGCTTGCCTACTTCATTCAAAAAGTAATACTTCTTAAAAAAGTCTTTTTCGACCTTGGCCAGATTGCCATAGTAATGATGTTCAATATTGTGCGTGCGAACGATCTTGAACCGATTCATCAATCGTTCGTCATCCAAATGATAACAGGTATGAAGCCCTTCGAACAGGATGGGATGTTCATCTTTCAACAGCCGCTGTACAAGTTCCTCAGAAGAACGTGTTACGGCAATAAAAGGGCGTCTTCTGAACAAACTGCTTCGCGTTGTGCTCCGGTGATAATAGTGTACTTCTTCGCATAAATCGTTCAATTCGGCCGAAGGTTTCCTGCCATATTCAAAACAATGGAGGTGAATTTTGACCCCCAACTGGTGTAAAGCCTTCAGCTTGTAAAAGACATCGATCACCCCACCGTAATTGGCCGGAAACGGAACATCGAACGATATGATGTGCAAATGCCTATCCATCTATTTCAACGATCATTTTCCGGAGTACCTGTGATTCTGTTTGCCAGTTCAATACGTTTCGGGCACTGCTACAATTCAGCTTCCATTGGGGAATCAAATCTGAATTCAACATATCGGTAATGGCCTGTGCCACGGATCTCGCATCGACCGAATCGACAACTTTTCCGACCCCGAATTCTTCAATGATGTTTTTGACCTCTACCAAGTTCGAACCTAGAACAGGAATGCCCGCGTGGATATAGTCGAATAGTTTATTCGGCAAACTGTAGCGGTAATTGACGTTGGTGTCCTTATCGAGCGTCAGACCCAGATCGGCCACTTGCGTGTATGCCATCATTTCGGAATACGGCATTCTCCCTTTGAAGATCACTTTCTCTTCGATAGCTAAGCGCTTTGTATCGTGCTTAAGCACATCTATCACATCGCCCGAACCGATGATCAGCAATACCGCATTTTCAACGTAAAGCATGGCCTCTACCGCTTCTTCTGCCCCACGCTGAATGTTGATTCCAGAGCCTTGTAGGATCACGATCCGCTTGTCTAGAGGAAGGCCTAATTCTTCGCGAGTTCGGCTTTTCAATTCTTCCAACTTGGGAACATTTCGAAGCACACCCATTTCCACTCCATATTCATCCCTGTATAATTGAGAAATGGAATTATTGACGGTGAGCGTGTGCTGCAAGTTGGGAAGGATCCATGATTCAATGCGTTTCCAAATGGCCTTAACCTTTGGCCTTGAAACCAGCTCTGGAACTTCTGTGAAATACTCGTGACTATCGTACACTAGATTCTTCCTTTTCAGCCTGGAAACCAAAAAGTTCGGAAGCAGGGTGTCGAGGTCGTTCGAAAAAAGTAGGTCTGCGTTAGAAAAGAGCAAGCGGAAAAACAGAGCCAAGTTATAGCTGGCATAGAAAAGCGGACCGCGTTCGAACGGCAATCGCATGCGCACCGTGGTATATGTCCGTTGCTCCAGCGGTCGGCTAGTGGAAGTGTGCCTCCCGACCAACTGAACATCATAGCCAAACTCTTGCAGCAGCAGGCAATGCTTGTGCACGCGCTGGTCGGTACTAAGGTCGTTAATGACTGACACGATGGCCCTTTTCAACTCGAATATCTAAGAATCAGAATCGGAAAAGTGTGTCGATTGGCGGTTGGTTAAGGAAATATGACGGCCAAATTAAGCCAATTTTCTGGCTATGAGCAAGCCATCTCTAATGGGCATCAGTACGCACTCCACTCGTGGGTCTGCTTTCACCTTTTTGACGTAATCCTTCAACGCGATGGTGTCCTTGTCAAGCACGGAATCAACTTCCAGCACTTTCCCGCTCCACAATACGTTATCGGCAATGATATAGCCGCCAGCGCTCACCTTGTCAATTACCAGATCGAAGTAGTTCGGATAATTTTCTTTATCGGCATCAATGAAAACGATATCGAACCTTTCAGGAAGAGTTGGAATGATGTCCACAGCATTTCCAATTCGCAGGTCGATCTTGTTCTGCGCCCCTGCTTGGTTCACGTACTTCTGAATGATCTCTTGCAATTCCTCATTCACATCGATCGTGATCAACCTTCCACCTTCCTGCAGTCCATCAACCAAGCAAAGGGCCGAATAGCCCGTGTAGGTTCCGATCTCTAGAATGTTCTTCGGCTTGATCATTTGCGAGAACATGCGGAGCACCTGCCCTTGCAAATGACCCGAAAGCATTCTTGGCGTTAGGACCTTTGCGTACGTTTCGCGATTCAGAGCAGAAAGAACGGCTCCTTCTTCGCGGGTGAAAAGTTCCGCGTAATCCTCTATTTCCTTGGCAATGAAATCCATATCAGAACTGCCACGAAATACCCAAACTCGGCAGGATGGGAAGTTGATTGACCCGTTCGTAGCGCACTCTGTCTATGTAGAAAATATTCTCGCGATTGTAAACATTGGTTACGCCAACGATGGCTTCCAACGTTGTACTTCCGATCTCGAATTTGCGCTTGACCGAAAGATCCAACCTGTGGTAGTATGGCAAACGACCTTTGTTCAGTTCGCCATATTCAACTCCCAATTGACCGTTCTGTGTGGTATAATCGGTGTTGATCCCGTCTGTAAATACAAGGTTCTCATAGAATCCGGCTGTCTGCGTGAACGGGAATCCAGATCCGAGATTCCAACGCACACTGGCTTCCCAATTAAGGTTCTTACCGAACGTGTAGGCCGCAACCAAGTTCACATTATGCCTTCTGTCAAACAGGGGAAAGTATTCGGTAATGCCGTCATAGCGGGTAACGGTACTGAGCGAATAAACGGCCCAAGCGTACAATCGCTTATAGCTGTACTTAAGCACAAAGTCAATTCCCATTGCTTTACCATTTTCAATGATGAAGTCTTTTTTGAGCTGGTCGGGAACTTCCGAGTTATCGTCTGTATCAGCAAAGAGCTTATTCCTGTTGACGTTACTCAACTGAAGGAAGTTCTTGAGATATCCCTCAACGTTGAACGAGAATCTGCGGCCTAGGTCAACTTCAAACCCTACAATGTTGTGCATTGAGCGCTGCAAAGGATTCTTTACTTCCTTTCCATCAAACTCGTCAGGAAGATTTTCTGGGGCGGTCAAGAAACCATAGAACAGATTCACAACATCGCGGTCAGAATTGGCGCTGATCATGTTCTGTGCAAACAGCCCGAACGCATATTTCAGACGCAGCCATTTGGTGATGTTCCACTTAAGACCGAGTCTTGGCTCTGGAGACGCAACACCCAGTGACGCGTAGTAATGAATTCTGAAGCTTGGCTCCAGTACGATTTTATCCCTCCAACTCCATTTGAATTTGGCATAAGCACCAAAATCGGTAGTGTTCTGCGATTCTCCCTGCCCGATCAGTTGGCCTACAGAATTCTCGAATTCATATTTGGTCTGGAAACCTTGCAGAAAAGGACCGAATTTCAACTCGCTCTTACCAAAATAGTAGGTGAAGTTCATACCACCGTTGAAACCACCGATCTCACTGTACCTTCTGTCGTCCTGAGTAGCTTCAGAAAGTTCGATCTTGTAGTTCGAGTAGTTGAAAAACGGCTCCAACAGCACCTGAGAACCTGATGGAACAATAATGGCGTTGAAACCAACTCCGAAAGAATTCCATTTGTAATTATTGATCGACTGGTACGTGACCTGGTCATTGAAACTGAAACCTACCAGATTGATCTGACTGCCACCGGCAGCGTTATACGACATCTTTGCAAATATGTCAGTGAAGTTGAACGGAAGGCCGTCTCCATCGTTAATGTACGGATAGAGCGCTTTCGAAGTGTACTTCAAATACGATGTTTTACCGGAAACCAAATACGTCAGAGAGCTTCCCTTATCCTCTTTGAACTTGATGATCGGGCCTTCTAGCAGCACGTTGGCACCGAATGGGTTAAAAGAAACCTTGCCCGAGAACTTGGTCTTATTACCACCGCGCGTTCTAATATCCATGATGGATGATATCCTATCACCGAATTCAGCATTGAATCCTCCTGTGTAGATATCGGCCGTTTTAATGATGTCCGTATCGAAAACAGAGAAGAACCCGATGCTGTGGAATGGGTTATAGATGATCATACCGTCCAACAGTACCTTGTTCTGAATTGGCGAACCTCCGCGTATGTAAAGCTGCCCTCCTTGATCGCCAGTAAAAACAACACCTGGTTGCACCTGAAGCACCTGCGCCAGATCAGATTCGCCACTCACCGTTGGAATCTGTTTCATCTCCTTTGGTGTAAGCTTCGTAACCGATGTCCGCACTTCGGTCAAAGCTTCCTGACGGTCTGCACTTACCCGAACTTCTCCCAACTTAACGGAAGATTTGGTGAGGTAAAGATTGGCCGTTTCCAGATCGTTGGCAGCAACGGTCACTGTCTGAAACAGCGTATCGTAGCCCAAATAGGTTACCATGAGAACCTGATCTCCAACCGGAACATTGGTAACCGTGTAATAACCGTTCACATCGGTGGCCGCTCCAAGAGTGGTTCCTTTCAACGTTACGTTGGTAAAGAGTATCGGTTCTCCGCTCTCCTTATCGTACACAAAGCCTTTAATCTTCCCTGTTTGCTGCGCCATGAGCACGGAAGTCGTGGCAAGAAGGCACAAGGTCAGAAGAATCGTAAATGATCGCCTCATAGAATCGAAATAAGCGCGCAAAGGTATAAGTAATCAACTGCTATTTTGTCAATAACAGGATAATTGGAAGGTGATTGAAGAAGCGCTCAGAACCACTATACAAGGCATAAGCAGCAGGTTGTCAGAAACTTACAGGGACATAAGGTCTTGGAACTGTTATTATCCAAGAATTATTGCACTGTCTCCAAGCACTGTCAGAAGCAACCGATCATGGTTTTTTCGGTCTTTCTTTTCAACTGAACAGTATGGAATTTGTGGTTGTTACACGATTGCAATCACTCACAGAAACCATACTTTAGAAGCTTGATCGGAGAAACCATTCCATGACAGACCGCGTGCCTTGGATATACCTTGTAGGACTTGTTGGAGCACTCCTTATTGGAACTCAAACAGCCAAGGCACAATTAACAGTTACAGGTGGAGCTACGGCCATGCAGATGGCTCAGACATTGGCCGGCCCGGGCATAACCGTTACCAATGCTACAATCACGGGTAGTGCTGCTGCATGCGGAACGTTTGACGGAACCGCCAGCAACATTGGGATGGGCAGCGGAGTTATTCTATGCACCGGTCCAGTGACCATTGCACCCGGACCCAACAATTCTGGAAGTGCAGGCCAAGATAACGGAACCCCGGGCAACGCTCAATTGAATGGTCTGGCCGGAGCGAACACCTTCAATGCATTCGTGCTCGAATTCGACTTTATTCCGCTCTCCAATACAATAGAGTTCAACTACGTGTTCGGTTCAGAGGAATATCCTGAATTCGTTAATTCCGGTTACAATGACGCTTTTGCTTTTTTCATCAGTGGTCCGGGCATTGCAGGGCAACAGAACATAGCATTGATTCCCGGAACAGCTACTCCTGTTACCATTGACAACGTGAATGCAGGCTCGAATGCGCAGTACTACGTGAACAACGCAGGTGGCGCAACAGTTCAATATGACGCTTTCACAACCGTGCTCATGGCCGTGTCAACTGTTCAGGCATGCCAGACCTACCACCTCAAGCTGATGATAGCCGATGCCGGTGATGGTGTTTGGGATTCTGGGGTTTTTCTGGAAGAAGGAAGTTTGACCAGTGCCGTAGTAGAGATCACCACCACTACGGCCACAGCTGATTCTACCGCGTACGAGAACTGTTCCAATGCCACAGTCACCTTCACTTTAAGCGAAACCATTTCTACAGATTACGTTGTCAACTTTAACATTTCGGGCACAGCAACGAACGGGGTTGATTTTCCGGTGATACCAAATACCGTAACCATTCCGGCCAACACCCTTTCCACCAGTTTCCTGATAGAACCGAATTTCGATGGAACGATGGAAGGAATCGAGACCGTGATCATTGACGTGCAGACCAGTGTTTGCGGTTCAGACACCATTCTGATCTATATCAATGATGTTTCGCCCGTAACGGTCGAAGCCTTTGGTGATACGGCTTTCTGTGGTGGAACAGCCATGCTTTGGGCAGTTGCGCAAGGCGGTGCCGGAAATCACACATATAGCTGGTCTAATGGAATGACAACGGACACAATTTATGTGAGTCCGACCACCACCACAACCTACACAGTCGTTTCAAATGACTTCTGCGCATCCACTGTTCCAGAACCAAGCGATGATGCTACCGTTACCATAGACCCTACACCGGTTGCAGATGCCGGTCCTGACATTCCGTACTGCGCTGGCGATCCGGTAACGCTATCAGGAAATGGCGGTGATACCTACGAATGGTTCGACCTGACAAACAATCAGTTGGTTGGCAACACGGCTTCTGTAACTCTTAATCCTGTAGGAGATGTCGACTACAGGATGATCACACGCATAGGTGTCTGTTCCGATACCGATTTTGTCTCTATAACTGAGTTACCGGCATCGCCAGCCGCAGCTGTAGGAGATACTGCTTTCTGCCTTGGCGGAACGGCACAACTGAACGTGCTTGGAGCGGTCAATTCCACCTTTTCATGGTCACCGATCATCGGTTTGAACAACCCGTTGGTACAGAATCCCACGGCAACACCTTCCGCAACAACCACCTATGCAGTAACTGTCACTAGCAGCAGTGGATGCGTCAAAACAGATTCTGTTCAAGTTGTCATCCACCCATTTCCCAACGTGGATTTTTCGGTAGAAGACGTTTGCTTCAACGAAGTGTCGAATTTTACGAACCTCAGTACCATTTCGAGTGGGAACATCCAATCGTTCGCGTGGGATTTTGGAGATTCGAACACCAGCAACAGTTACAATGCTTCCAACAATTATTCCGCAGCAATTAGCTATGATGTGCAATTGCTTGCAACTTCTGGTCAAGGTTGCTCAGATAGCTTGACCCGATCAACTACCATTCACCCATTACCAATTGCCAGTTTCACGTTTACGAACGATTGTGAAGACAAGCAGATACCATTTTTTGATGCGTCTACTGGCGGTTCCGATCAGGTGGTCGACTGGTATTGGACGTTTGGCAACAATCAGACATCAACTGCCCAGAATCCTCCAACGCAGAATTATGGTTCTGATGGATTTTTCCAAGTGAGCCTTACGGTTGAAACAGATTTCGGCTGCTCGGACGACACCATTCAGACCATCGAGATCTATCCAGTTCCTACTGCTGATTTCATGTTCGATTCTGTTTGTTTCGGTCTCGAAAATCACTTCATCGACCTATCAGCCCCGAACGGAAATTACCCAATTGTAGCTTGGAATTGGAATTTCAGCGACCAGCAGAATCAAACGGTTCAAAACCCTGTTGTAACGTTCAATCAACATGGGTTCTATAGTGCCACACTGACCATAGCCACCTCTGCCGGATGCACAGATGAGACAACCTTGGGCAATGCAGTGGTTTATCCATTGCCGCTGGCCGGTTTCGACCCCGCCATAAAGAATTGCTTGAATGACACCACCTGGTTTGAAGATGATTCTTCGGTTCCCAATTTATTGAACGATGCGATCGTAAGCTGGAATTGGGATCTTGCAGATGGTTATTCGTCTACGCAGCAAGACGTTCATCACGTTTATCCGCAATACGGCATCTATCCCGCATCATTAACCGTTGTAACCGATAAAGGTTGTTCGGACATTGTGACAAATGACGTGGAGATATTCCCGCTTCCATCGGTTAGTTTCACTTCAGACCTTACAGAAGGATGTCAACCATTTCGGGTTCTTTTTTCAGAAACCGTGTCCATTCCCGAACCTTATTCAATCGCTCAGTACACTTGGAATCTGGGCGATGGCGATGGACCCATCAATGCTCAAAATCCCATGAACGTTTATCACAACGATTCGTTAGGTGACCTGAACGTTGGGCAATACACCGTTTCTTTAATGGCCACTTCTGCCAATGGCTGCGTTAGCACAGATACAGTGGTCAATTACATTACAGAATACCCAAAACCAGATGCTCTGTTCTCAGCAGACCCGTGGGTCACAGACATCATGAAACCGGAATTCAACTTCTTTGATCTGTCATCCATCAATGTAACCGAATGGTTATGGGATTTTGGTGACGGAGGATCTTCTGCAGAAGAAAACCCAACATACAGATACGAGCCAGTGGAAGGCGAATATGTAGTTACCGAATACGTGACCACACAGTACGGCTGCATGGATACGGTCAGCGCCACGGTGAAGATCGAGCCCATTTTTACGTTCTACATACCCAACGCCTTTACGCCCGATGCGAATGGAGTGAATGAGGAGTTTTTCGGTAGTGGGGAAGGATTCAAAGAATACTCCATGTACATCTACGACCGTTGGGGCGAACTACTGTTCGTGTCAAACGACAAGGATCTACATTGGGATGGGACCTACATGGGCAAACAGGTGGAGCAAGGTGTTTACATCTACTACTTTTACATTCTTGACTGGAAGAATAACGACCACCAATACCGCGGTCATGTTACGTTGATGCGATGAAGAAACGATGAATATGAAAAGAGCTTCGTCCTTCTTATCCATGCTATTCCTGTGGTTGATAGCAATAAATGCATCCGCACAGTATCAGGTGAACAACAATGCCGTGCAAACGTCCTGCAACTGTTGGCAATTGACACCGGCTGCCAATGGTCAGAACGGTTCTGTCTGGAACATTAATCTCTTTGACCTTAGCAACCCGTTCGATTTCAATTTTGATGTTTTTCTAGGATGCAGCGATGGCGGAGCCGATGGAATTGCCTTTGTGCTTCAACCACTTAGCATTAACGCAGGAAGTTCTGGAGGAGGGATCGGTTATCAAGGGATCAACCCGAGTTTGGCGGTAGAAATGGACAACTACCAGAACGGTGGCGAACCTGGTTATGACCACATGGCCATACAAAGAAATGGAGATGTGACGCACGCTGGAGGCAACAATCTGGCAGGTCCAGTTCCGATAAGCGCATCTAACAATAATGTAGAAGACTGCGGATGGCACACGTTCCGAGTTACGTGGGATCCGGTCACTCAGACCATGAACACCTATTTTGATGGAGTCCTGAGGCTTACCTACACTGGAGACATCATCAACAACATCTTTGGAGGCAATCCGAATGTCTACTGGGGATTTACCTCAGCGACTGGTGGGGCCAATAACCTCCACCAATTCTGCAATGCTCTGGATCCGGGTTTTATCGTGGCATCGCCAGCGCAGTGCGTAGGTCTCCCTACCGAATTTCAGAGCACCTCAACAGTTGCTACCGGTTTTGTAACCAATTATCAGTGGGATTTCGGTGATGGAGGAACGGCCACAGGCACAAACGTTGCACATACCTATGCAGCTCCAGGCGTTTACACAGTAACACTGGCCATCACCTCTGAAGGCTGTACAGAAAGCACCACCACTCAAATTACCATCAACCCGCAACCGACCGTCAATTTGGGTACTGACCAATCCATTTGTGATGGTGAGTCGTACCAAATTGCACCTGCAGGATTGGTAGGCGGTGAACAGATATTCTGGGATCCAGTGACCGGGTTGGACAATCCCGCTGTTGCCAACCCTTCCGCAACACCAACGGCCACCACTACCTACACCTTGGGAATTGTAGATGTGAACGGCTGTGTGAATGCAGATGATATTGTGATCACAGTAAATCCGCTACCAGTGGCCAATGCTGGCCCTGACCAAGTATTGTGCGAAGGAAATCCCGTGAATATGTCTGCTTCGGGCGGAGTTCTGTATCAATGGGATCCGGTTACCGATCTGATAGACGCAACAAGCCCGACAACTCAAGCCAACCCAACTGTCACAACCACCTATACTGTAACGGTTACTGAAGCCAACGGCTGCGTGGACACGGACGATATGACCATTACGGTAAACTCAGTTCCTGTGGTAAATGCTGGAGCTGATGTGGCCATTTGCGATCAGGAAACCGTGCAATTGACCGCTTTGGGTGCGCAAGACTACAGTTGGTTTCCAACTGCAGGTTTAGATGATCCGAATGTTTCGAATCCAATCTTCAGTGGAAGCAATACCACAACCTTTACCGTTACAGGAACCGATGCGAACGGATGTTCGGCAACAGACGATGTGCAAGTGACCGTGTTCCCACTTCCGGTTGCCGATTTTGACGACCCGTTGGATGACTGCCTAGGTAATTCGACCATCATTTCTGACAACAGCACCGGCACAGGTTTGATCTACGCTTGGACCTTTGGCGATGGAAACGTGAGTGCCGACCCAGCCCCGATCAACACCTACGCTACCGCTGGCACGTTCAACATCAACCTTTTGCTGACAGACGTCAACGGTTGTCAGGCCACGGCTTCGGAGTCGGTGACCATCTTTCCGTTGCCGCAGCCGGCCATGAACATTTTTGACGGGCAGGAATTCTGCGAATTTGAAGAAATTCAGTTCGAAAACCAGACGGTAGGAAGCTTTGCCAATGTGATCTGGGATTTTGGCGACAATGCTTTCCTTCCTGCATTCCCCAACACGCAAAGCACGCTTAACGACCCCACATTCTACTACGACAATTTTGCGTTCAGTCCGTACACCGTAACGCTTGTCATTATCGATAACAACAATTGCGTGAATGTTCAGCAAACCGTCATCATCATCAACGATAAACCTGAGGCTGAATTCTCATCGACCATTGAATGCGAGGGCAACGCCACTGAATTTACAGACGAATCCACCGTGGTTCTTTCCAACATTACCGGTTGGGATTGGGAATTCGGAGACAACTTCGGAACTTCTACCGCACAAGACCCATCGTACCTCTATCAACAGGCCGGAACGTATCAGGCACAACTGATTGCAGAAACAGATGCCGGTTGTAAAGACACCGTTGTTCATACTGTGTACGTTAATCCGGTTCCAGCCGTGAATATTTCGGGAATTGATACCTGTTTGAACGATGAAACGAGTTTCACCAACAGCACCATTCCGCAGGACAATACCATAACCAACTGGGATTGGGATCTGGGTGATGGTACTGCCGCATCAGGAATAACAACCACGCACACCTATGCCGACCATGGTACCTATACCATAACACTTACGGCAACCACAGACAGCGGCTGCGTGGCAGTTGGAACTACTGACGTAGAAGTGTTTCCCAATCCAGAGCCGGCCTTTGTGCTGCAAACTGCAGAAGGCTGTACCCCGCACGAGGTTTTTTTCTTAGACGAATCCACCATTGCCACAGGGGCTTTGAGTCAGTACTTCTGGGACTTGGGTGATGGAACCACCTCCACAAGTCCAAACCCGGTGAACACCTATGCCGATTCCGGTTACTATGACATCAGTCTTTCGGTTACAAGTGCGGAAGGTTGCAACACACAGATATCTGTTGCCAATGCGGTTCGTGCCAACATAACACCCGTTGCCCGATTCAACATTGAAGAAGAAAGGCTTTCAATGCTCGATGCCGAGCTGGAAATGACCCAATCTTCTGAGCATGCACTCACCTGGAATTGGAATCTGGGAGACGGGACAACCTCCACAGATGTTATTCCAGAACATACCTACTTGGAGCCGGGCGATTATGATGTGGTACTTCAGGTGACCAATGGCGATTGCCAAGATTTCGCCTTTGGGCAGGTTACAGTTGATCCGGTTTTCACCTTCTACATTCCTTCCGCATTTACGCCCGATGAAGATGGCATCAACGAAACTTTCTTTGGAACAGGAGAAGCCATCAGGATTTACAACATGAAGATCTCCGACCGCTGGGGAGAATTACTGTTCGAATCGAACGAACCCGATTTTCATTGGGATGGAACCTACAAGGGAAAACCCGTGGAAGCGGGTCTGTACGTTTACGAATTCTATATTCTGGACATCTATCAACGCGACCATATTTACAGCGGCCACTTCCAACTGCTACGATAGATCAGTGCATCACCTTAAAGATGAACTCTTTAAGAATATCGCCTGCATCAGTGCTCACATTATCAATTCCCTTGCTTTTGAGATCTGCTTCGCGAAGATACGCAATGATGTTCCGTAGCTTCTTGTCGCTGAACGTACGGGCTCCTAACTGATAGTCTTTTAGAAAATATGGATTGATCCGCATGATCCTAGCCGCATCTTTGGCCTTTCCCCGTTGCTGTAAGTGGTGCAACAGTAGTATCTTAAAGAAGAATGAATATAAGGTGGCAACCAACATTTGAATTGGATGCTCTTTCTGGTTCTTACCAAAATGAAGCACAATGCGATTGGCCTTGTTCACATCTCGGTTCAGAATGGCATTCTGCAACTCAAAAACGTTAAAGTCCTTGCTGATACCAATACTGCGTTCAATGAGTTCGGGCGTAATGCTTTCTCCGGGCTTCAGATCAATGAAAAGCTTGCCCAATTCATTATCGATCTTGGCCAGATCATTGCCCAGATATTCAGCCAGAATGGTGGAAGTGCGTGGGTCTATGTGATAGCCTAGCGACTGTACGTGATCCGATATCCATCCGCTTAACAGGTAGTCTTTCACCTTTTCGGAAGTATAGAAAACCCCGTTGTTCTCCGCTGCAGCTTTTATTCCCTTGCCGATCTTTTTTCTGGAATCGATCTTCTTGTACTTGTGACAAATGACGAGCACAGTGGTGGGCAATGGATTCTCCAGATAGTTCAATAGCTCACTTTTGGCATCCTCTCCTGCCGGAATGAGGTTTTTGACCATTTGCGCCTCTTTGATAATGACCACTTGGCGCGGGGCCATCATTGGAAAGCGCTTGGCTTCCGAAACAATGGTCGACACATCGGTATCCAAACCGTAAAGCACCGTTTGGTTGAAGCTGCGTTCATCCTCTGTAAGGGCGTGTTCTGCTATGTAGTCAGAAATGCGGTCAATATAGAAAGGTTCTTCTCCCTGCAGGAAGTAAATGGGCTTGAAATTCCCCGTACGCATATCGGCCAATATGTTACGAATGGGCATTAGAAACGCAAATGTTTTACGGTAAGACCATTATTGATGAGCTGCTCCAACGAACTTACCCCGATCTCGATATGCAGATCCACGAAACCTGTGGTTATCTTCTTATCACTTTCAGCTGTTTTTACGCCTTCGGGAATCATAGGCTGATCGGAAACCAGTAGCAACGCTCCTGTTGGGATGCCATTTGCAAAGCCAGTTACAAACAGAGTAGCCGTTTCCATATCTACCGCCATGGCGCGCATCTTGCGTAGCTTCTTCTTAAAGCGTTCATCGTGCTCCCAAACCCTGCGGTTCGTAGTGTATACCGTTCCCGTCCAATAGTCGTGTCCCATATCACGAATAGTGGTGGACACCGCCTTTTGCAAACCGAAAGCAGGCAAAGCAGGCACTTCTGGCGGCAGGTAATCATTGGATGTCCCTTCGCCACGGATGGCAGCAATTGGCAATACCAGATCACCCAGTTCATTCTTCTTCTTCAATCCACCGCATTTACCAAGGAACAAGCACGCCTTGGGCTGAACTGCCGTAAGCAGATCCATGATGGTGGCCGCGTTGGCCGTTCCCATTCCAAAGTTGATGATGGTGATCTCTCCTGCCGTGGCCGATGGCATGGAATTACCCTTGCCGTTCACCTCTACCCCATTCATCTGCGCAAATTTCTCTACGTAATTCTGGAAGTTGGTAAGCAGAATGTACTTACCGAAATCTTCCACAGCCACGCCTGTATAGCGCGGCAACCAGTTCTGTACAATATCTTCTTTGTTCTTCATAGGGCGGTGAAGTTAATGATCATTGAAGTCTTGAATAAACATGGCGATGTACTCATTCTGAACAAAAAAGCCCCTCATGCAATTGCGTGAGGGGCTTCCCGTTTGAATCTTATGTTGGGCGGATCAGACCACTCTTACATTAGAAGCGCTGAGTCCTTTAGGTGTTTCTTCTACTTCGTAGCTTACTTTATCACCATCTCTGATCTCGTCTTTACATCCATTTGCATGAACGAAAACATCTTTACCACCATTGTCTGGGGTAATGAAACCAAATCCTTTGGTCTCGTTGAAAAATTTTACTGTACCGTTACTCATTGTATATAGTTTATAAGGCCGCAATGTACGCTTTATTAACATGGCTCGACAGATTCGTGCGAATTCCGATGATTATCTTCGGCCCATGCTGCCAAAACTCAATCTTCCCATGCATGCGCAACGACTCAAGACGGAAGATGGCAAGCCATTCATCTTCTGTCAGGTAAGAAGAAGATTCCTGGTCCTAACGCCAGAAGAATGGATTCGGCAGCATCTCATCTCGTTTCTTAATCTAGATCTGAAGTATCCACTATCGCTCATGAAGATTGAGCGGCAGGTGAAAGGCGGGCATCGTACCAAGCGTGCCGACCTGATCATTTATAACACAACAGGCAAACCACAATTGCTGGTTGAATGCAAGGCCCCAAGCGAAAAACTGAACAAGGAGACTTTCTTTCAGCTTGGCCGATACAACCGTTTTGTGAATGCTGCGTTACTGTTGATAAGCAATGGCTTGCAGCACTATTGTTGCCGCGTAACCAATGAGAACGAATTTGAGTTTTTAGACGAAATTCCTACCTACAATTAAGTAACTTACATGCTTATGAAAAAGCTTTCCATCCTCTTACTGCTTGTTCTTCCCTTGTCAGTTTTTGCACAGCATAAACTTCTAACGGCCGATAACGGTGACAAGTATCTGGCTGGAATCGTCAATCTGAAGATAGATGCCAACTACCGCTCGGCCTGTTCAAAAACATCCATCGCAATTACCGAAGTGCTGGATGTATTGAACCAGGCGGGATTGACCCGTTTGAAAAAGAAGTTCCCGAACACCACTCCTCCTTCATCAGAATTCAATGAAAACGGACTACGAATGGCCGACATATCGTTGATATATGAAGCACAGGTGTCGGAAGATGCAGACATTATTCGCGTAGCAAAAGAACTTTCAGAGTTGGATTGGGTGCTTTATGCCGAACCACAATTTGTGAGCTACGACATGTATGTACCGAACGATGCCAATCTGAACAGCGTGATGCCTTACCATTTCGACAACATCAATGCCTACGAAGCTTGGGACGTTACGCTGGGCGATACGAATGTGGTGATCGGTATAACAGAAACGGCCGTCAATGTGAATCATCCAGAATTTGTTGGAAACATCAAATACAATTACAACGACCCGGTTGGTGGCGGAGATGATGATAACGACTCTTACGTGGACAATTTTGGCGGTTGGGACATGGTAGACAATGACAACAATCTCTTTATCAATAACGAGATACATGGCGATGCGGTAAGCGCCATTGCATCAGCATCGGCAGATAATGGCATTGGCTATGCTGGAATTGGTTTCAAATGCAAATTCCTGCCGGTCAAGGTGGCCAACAATTCGCAGGTAATTACGCACGGTTATGAAGGAATTCAGTATTGCGTTGAGAAAGGATGCAGCGTGGTCAATTGTTCATGGGGAAATACCACGTTCAGCCAACTTGCACAAGATATTGTAACGTGGGCTGCAATTAACAATGATGTGGTACTTGTTTCCAGCGCTGGAAACGCCACTTCTACCAACAAATATTACCCAGCATCTTATAATTATGTACTGAGTGTAACGGGCGTTGACCAGAACGACCTGTTCGACAATGGCTCCAATGCGCCTTTTACCCACAATGATTCAGTTGACGTGAGCGCTCCTGGGATCAACGTCTATACCACGGCCACATTCAATGGCAATTTTCTCTATTCTCCACCGCAGGGCGGAACGTCTATGGCTGCTCCAATTGTGGCCGGTGTGGCGGCATTGGTGCGGGCATTGAACGGATGTGCCGGAGCACTAGATGTGATAGAACACATTAAAGCTACTGCCGACAACATTGATGGAATTGCTCAGAATGTTCCGTACGCTGGCCAAATAGGGTCGGGTCGGGTCAATGCTCAGGCAGCCGTAAGTACACTGATCTGCATTCCCACATCTGTACGAGATCAATCGGCCACATACGTTGAGGTGTATCCGAATCCTTCAGGCGATGATGTTACCATCAGAATGAGTAGCTCTGACACATGGAATATTGAAGTTTTGGATGCCGAAGGAAGAAGAGTTCTTACGCAGCAATTGAGCGGGAACAAACTGGTGCTGAGTGGCCTTCCGACCGGTTTTTACATCGTCCGTGTTTCCAGCGCGGACCATGTTTTCTCCAAGCCATTCGCAATCGTCAGACAATAAAAAAGCCCATTGGCCAAGACCAATGGGCTTTCAATTGAAGCTTCAAACTCTTAGTCGATATAGATCTGATAAGGCAATCGGGCCTGAACACCTTCCATGTTCATCAGTTCTTCCACGTCTTTAACATACTCGTAGTACTGACCCAATCTGTGCTTTAGGAACACCTCCTCGCCTTGTCCGGTCAATTCTTCCATGAATGCTTGCACGGGGTCTTTCTGTTTCGGATACTCCACCACTCGGTAATTCTCTACAGAGGCCATACCGGCAGCAATTTCAATTGCATCTTCAATTCCACCCAGCTTATCTACCAAACCGATCTCCAACGCATCTTCTCCACTCCACACACGACCCTGCCCAATACTATCCACATCTGCCACAGCCATTCCACGGCCTTCAGCCACCTTAGTAATGAAATCGGTGTAGATCTCGTTCACTCCATTCTGTATGATGCTACGTTCCATTTCGGTCAGTGGCCTGAACGGAGTTCCAAGATCAGCAAAACGATTAGTCTTAACCGTATCCACCATGATACCGAGTTTGTTGTTCACCAGGTTCTTTGCATTCATCAACACCCCAAAAACACCAATAGAACCAGTGATCGTGTTAGGCTGTGCCAAGATGGTATCTGCCGCGCAGGCAATGTAATAACCACCCGATGCGGCCACATCGCCCATGGAAACTACCACAGGCTTCACTGCCTTTGCAAGTACTACTTCTCTCCAGATCACATCTGAAGCCAAGGCACTTCCACCCGGGCTGTTAACTCGTAGCACAATGGCTTTAACTTTATCATCCTTGCGTGCTTTTCTGATTTCAGCAGATATTTTCTCAGAGCCGATGGTCTCATCATCTCCCTCGCCACCTTCAATGCTACCAACAGCATAAACCACCGCGATCTTGTCCTTTTTTGCAACGGATTCTTCGTCTTTAGGAGCTGGCGCATCCTTGTATTTCCCTAATGCGATGAACTCGATCTTCTCTTCTTCATCAGTAATTTCCAGTTTAGAACGGAGATTGTCCAACACCTGATCTTTGAACAACAGTTCATCTACAAGGCCATTTTCCATGGCGTCTTTGGCATTCTGAATGGTTGCATCCTGAGCCATTTTATTCAACTCCTCTACTGATTTGTCTCGGCCAGTTGATATTCCCACCAACATCTTATTCCATAGGTCAGACACGTAAGTCATTGTTTGCATTCGGTTCGCTTGACTCATCTTGTCCAAGATCAACGGTTCTACCGCACTTTTGAATTTTCCGTATCGAATGATCTGTGGTTCGACCTCCAATTTCTCAAACATGCCTTTCATGAACATCAGCTGCGCTCCAAGTCCTTTCCACTCCACCATACCCTGTGGGTTCAACCAGATCTCATCTGAAACTGAAGCAACGTAATAAGCCTTTTGTGTGTAAATCTCACTGTAAGCAACAATCCACTTTCCGCTTTCTTTGAATTTGAGAAGCGCATTTCGAATCTCCTCTATCGTGGCCATCCCCGCAGGAATGTCCTGTATATCCAAGTAGATTCCTTTGATCTTGTCGTCTTTGGCGGCATTGTCCAAGCACTCCAAAATGGTATTCAAGCCAACAGATGGCTTTGGTTCAAATGTAGCCGGATCAAAATTCCCAAATGGGCTGTTTGAACCACGCTCTTTGATCTCAAAATCTAGCTTGACGTGTAGAACCGATTTATCCTTGACCTCGGTAACCTGCTTGTTTCCCATGGACGCACCTATTCCAACGACAATGGCAAGAAGCAGAAATATGCCAACAACAAGACCTAAGGCGCTGGCAAACATGAATTTGAAGAATTGTTTCATCTTGATTTGAATTGAAATGAGCCGCAAAGGTAATAACGTAGCCATTGTGTTGTCTAAATGCCTGTTATGAAATGTTAAGGGCTTGAACGGCTTCGGGCCAGCCATATCATATATTTGTTCGCCATGGCGACAGGACTTCAACAATATGTGCTCTTAACGGGGTCTGATCTAGGCAACCGCAAAGAGAACCTGAAACAGGCCGCATCGTTGATTGAACAAAGAATCGGGAAAGTCTTGCAGAAATCAACTGTACATGAAACCGAGCCTTGGGGTTTTGCTTCAAGAACGAAGTTTCTCAATCAGGCCATTCTGATAGAAACCAGCTTGGATAGCCATGCCGTATTAGAGGAAATTCTTGGAATTGAAGGACAGTTGGGCAGGATACGCCACACTGAACAATGGGTATCGAGGCTGATCGACATTGACATTCTTTGTGCCGATCAACTTACAGTGGAATCAAAACCGCTTCACATTCCACACAAACATCTTCATGATCGAGAATTCGCACTTAGACCTCTATGCGAACTTGTTCCACATTGGAAACACCCAGTACTCAATAAACCATATATCACCATTCTGTCAGAACTGACGGAGACCGCCTTCACATAGTTTGTAATGGGACGACCTGTGAATTATGAATATGTGGTGATTGAAGGGAACATCGGTTCTGGCAAGACGACCTTGACCAAACTCTTAGCAGAGAGATGGAACTCCAGGTTGATGTTAGAGGAATTCAAGGACAACCCCTTTCTACCCAAATTCTACGAAAACCCAAAACAGCATGGCTTTGCGTTGGAGTTGAGTTTTTTGGCTGAACGATATCATCAAAAACGAGATGAATTGAATAAGACCGACCTATTCAAACCTGGAATAGTTTGCGATTATTCATTCGCGAAATCACTTGTTTTCGCCCGAATAAACCTTGATCCAGACGAGTTTGAGCTGTATCAGAATCTGTTCGGCATCATTCATGGCCGACTAGCCAAACCAGACCTGCTACTGTACTTATACTGCAATCCCGAGAAATCCCTTCGGCAGATAAAGAAGCGGGGCAGGACCTACGAACAGGACATCAGCAAGGATTACCTAGCACAGATAAACAAAGGTTATCTTGACTTTTTCAAGCAACAGCAAGGTTCTAGGATTGTCATATTGAACACTGACGAATTGGATTTTGTCCGATCACCAGCTGACTTGGACCGTGTTTTCAGCGTTCTAGAAACACCATATGAACTCGGCATGAAAATAATTGAAACCTGATCAGAATCCGTTCGTACCCGCGCCAACGAAAAGAATCATTGTCTTTGGCTAATTGATAACAATGGTTAATTTTGCCGCACGCAGTCGCAATTGAACTGCTAGAATATTTTAAGACAGAAAAAAAAAATACACATGAAAAAGAGTTTACTCTTTGTAGCCCTATCTCTTATTGTCGTTGCGTCCTCTTTCGCACAGAGTGGCACTAGCACGAAAAGAAAGTTCAATTATTTTGCTGTTGGACTCCATGGCGGCTGGACCCAATTTTATGGTGATGTAAGACAATATGATTTTGGTTTCTCCAAGAACAAGGAGGATATTGCTAATGGTGCCGGTGGTTTGTTCGTTGATTATCAATTGAATTCCGTTATCGGATTCCGAGCTAATGTAATGGTCGGAACTCTAGGTGGCACAAAGCGTTCTTTTAACTCAAATGGTCCAGAATCGGAAGGTAAAAATGACAATGTTAAGTTCAGTACCTTTTTTGTAGACTATACATTGAATACTACGGTGAACTTCGTAAACCTGATGTATTCAGACAGGACCAAGGATCGGAAGTTCACAGCATATGTGATCGGTGGTATTGGATTCTCCTCTTTCCGTAGTTTGAAAACTAGACTTAAAGATACTCCTAACGAGTCTGCAGGGGATTTTGTAGGAAGTGTGAGCTACACCAATCAAGGTAACGACACCAAGAAATTAACAACTGAATTGATCATTCCAGCAGGACTAGGGGTTAAGTTCAGACTTTCAAGAAGATTCGATCTTGGTTTAGAGTACACCCAAAGATTTGCTCCTTCAAGTGATAAGCTGGACGCAACCATCGCTGGAAAAAAAGGCAGTGACGGTTATGGATACTTCAACGCATTCTTTGCCATCAAGATCGGTAAGCAAACACATTCTAAAGAGTGGGTCAACCCATTCCAAGCGCTTAATCAGAATATGGCAGACCTTCAGGCCAATGTTGATGGTCTGGCGAAAGATGCGGACGGTGATGGCGTTTCTGACATCTTTGACAAAGAAGAAAATACACCAGCAGATATTGCGGTTGACGGAAGCGGTCGTGCTTTAGACACAGATGGTGATGCTGTTCCTGATTATTTGGATGCTGATCCATTCACAACTAAAGGTGCTCGCGTTGATGAGAATGGAACCGAATTGGATTCTGATAATGATGGCGTTGCCGACAGTCAGGATATAGAGCCAAACACTGCAGAAGGCGCCCTAGTTAACTTCCAAGGGAAAACAATCAATCTTGAAGCAGCAGGAGGTTCTTCTTCATCTGTAAGTGTTTCTGGTGGTCTTCCATCTATCTACTTCAAGGTTAACAGTGCCAGAATCGATTACTGGTCTAGCTATGACAGGCTTGCTGAAGTGGCAAAAATCATGAAAGCTGATAGCGGCATCAAGGTTAAAGTGGTAGGAAGCGCTGACAAAACCGGTGCTGAAGACTACAACACTTCACTTGCTCAAAATCGTGCACAAGCAGCGGTAGACCACTTGGTGAAAATCTACGGAATCGATGCTGGACGATTCAGCGTTGTAAGCGATGGCGAATCTAAACCGTTGTCTGTTTCTGACGAAGCCTTGAATGTTAACAGAAGAGTTGATTTCATTATCGAGTAATAAACTCGTTCTTAAGAAAAAGGCCCGATTCAATGAATCGGGCCTTTTTTATTTAAAGGAATTACGAATCAACTCCCACAGTACGATACCCACTGAAACCGATATGTTCAGGGAGTGTTTCGTTCCTGTTTGAGGAATTTCTAGATATCCATCGCACACACTTAGGACCTCTTCTGATACTCCGTCTACTTCATTGCCAAAGATCAGTGCCAACTTTTCATCAGCGTACACATACTCTTGTAAAGATGTACTGCCCCGCACCTGTTCTACACCAATGACCCGATATCCCTGAGTTCTTAGAAGTTTTGCAGCATCGCAACAAGACTCCCAATATTCCCACTGAACAGATTCCGTTGCACCCAAAGCCGTTTTCTGAATTTCCCGATGAGGTGGTCTGGCAGTGATGCCTGTCAACAAAACCTTTTCTATCGAAAATGCATCAGCTGTTCTGAATACCGAACCGATGTTATGTAGACTTCTTATGTTGTCCAGCACTATGACAATAGGAATTTTATCGGCCTTAATGAATTCTGCCACCGACTTTCTACTCAATTCGGTCATCGTCAATTTCTTTCCCCGTGTGGTGGCCATTCTTGTCAATGTAAGACGCTACTGCTCTCAGATAATTAACTTAGTCGCTTTAAGCTGCTAAAGTAAAACACTAGTCAATTGGCCAATTCAGAAACTGAAAAAGAGAACGAAACGCCACTTATGAAGCAGTA
>JBJOHR010000129.1:0-6255 GCA_046047575.1 Bacteroidota bacterium
CCAACGCTGATCCGCTCTCTACCTATTGCAAAAACAAGGCTTTATGAGGTTGTGCTGAGGTCGCTCGATGCGTTTCATTCTAACAGTTCGATAGACGCGCAATTGAAACGCACGTTGCACTGTGCTGAGATACTCTACAAGAAAGGTCTTTATGGCCAAAGCCAGAAATTATTGGATAGTGCCAAAAAGCTTGCTTACAAATACGACAAGCACACATCGCTATTGGAAATATTCATGTGGGAGAAACTTCTCATTGAAAAGGACAATTATGAAAATGTGGGCGATGAGGAGTTGGAAGACATGATGCATGAAAATACACGCATCACCAAAATGATTGAAGTCTACAATGATTTTTGGGGCATTAAAAGCCGCCTGTTCAACATACTTAACAAACGCGGAAAAGCCCGAACCGAAGAGGGGCTCTCTAAGCTGAAATCCATCATTGATGATACGTTGCTGAACAGGGAACCAAGACACATTTTTCACCAATCGGAATATCTCTACAATCATATTTACAGCGCGTATTATTTCGGGGTTGGGGATTACGCCAATTCCTTCAAGTACCTGAAATCGAACGTAGATCACATAGAAGCCAATCTGGATAAGTTCCAGGAAGAACCGAACATCTATTTCTCAATCCTGACGAACATTGTTTACGTTGCCAGTCAGCTGAAGGATTTCAAGGCCGTTTTCTATTATTTGAAAAAGTTGCGCGAACTGCCTAATACCTTGGATATCAAGAACAATGAAGATCTGGAGATAAAGCTTTTCTCCAGTGCAAACAGCATTGAGCTTACCATTTACTTCCTTACAGGAGAGTTTGAAAAGGGCTTGGAGATAATTCCGCAAATAGAAAACGGACTGCTTCTATATGAACAGCAATTGAATAGCGTCCGTAAGGCATTCTTCTATTTCAATATTGCCATCATCTATTTCGGATCAAAAAAATACAATGATGCGCTGCGGTGGACCAACAGGCTTCTCAATGACATTGACATCTCTAAGAGTTTGGACATCTACTGTTTCGGACAATTGCTCAATCTGCTGATCCATATAGAATTGAACAATAAGAATCTGTTGCCATACGCGTTACGCTCTACCCAACGTTACTTGAGTACCCGCAACCGCTACTTTAAGTTCGAAACCTCGTTCTTAGAACTGATCGGGAAATTGCTCAAATCTCCAGACAGAATATCAGAGAACGAACAGTATGAGGTTTTCCTGGAAAAGATGCGCGAACTTAAAACCGATCAGTTGGAGAGCAGCGCTTTCGAATATTTCGATTTCATTTCTTGGGCAGAGGCAAAATCTTCAGGCAAAGATTTTGGGGAAATAGTCCGTGCCAAGGCCACAATGCCGCAAGCGTGATCAAAGATTGTCGCGGAGTTCGACCAAAAAACCTCGGATGACCTTCAATCGCTCCACTATCTCCTCATTCTGTATGGTGTCCTCCTTATTCTCGCGCAACTTCTTCTTGGCCCCATCCAATGTAAAGCCACGCTCCTTTACCAAGTGATAGATGACCTTTAGATTATCTACGTCTTTCTGAGTAAAAAGCCTGTTTCCCTTCTTGTTCTTTTTGGGCTGTAGAATATCAAATTCATTCTCCCAAAAGCGGATAAGCGATGTATTGACACCGAACATCTTCGAAACCTCACCGATAGAGTAATACAGTTTGGCAATTGGTTTTTCCTTGTACGGAGGCATAATCTGCTAGTCGAATGATTGGTTAGAGGTTGAAGATAACTCAATAACTTTTTCATACTCCTCAGGCGTAAGGTCGTTGAAAAAGAAATTCATAGGGTTGATCTTCTCTCCATTCTTGATGACCTCATAATGAAGGTGAGGCGCAGTGCTGGTGCCCGTACTTCCCACATAACCGATCACATCTCCGCGTTTTACTTTAGCCCCCTTCTGCACTTTGAAGCGGCTCATGTGCGCATACAGCGTTTGATATCCGAATCCATGATCAATGATGACATGGTTTCCATAGCCTCGCCCCTTAAGGATCACGTCCTCGACCACACCATCTCCAGTTGCATAGATCTCTGTTCCTCTTGGCGCGGTAAAATCTATTCCAGTATGAAAATGTCGAACCTTGTAAATGGGATGTATCCTGTAGTTGAAACCAGACGCCACGCGGGTAAGTTTCTCATTCGAAACGGGCTGAATGGCAGGAATACTGGAAAGCATGGCCTCTTTGTTTTTAGCCAAAGCAATGACCTCATCGAATGAGCGCGATTGAACCACAAGTTTCTTAGTCAATTCATCCAATCGTTTGGTTGTGGCAATAACGATCTCGGCATTATCCAGATTCTCTAGATCACGGTATCTGTTGACACCACCGAAACCAGCATTTCTCACAGAACTTGGAATCGGTTCAGCTTCAAAAATTACCCGATAGATGTCATCGTCCTTCTCTTGAAGTTCCGCAAGCACTTGATCAACGCGGCTCATTCGGTTGCTTAGCAATTTGTACTGCAGTTCCAGCTGAGCGATCTCTCTCTTAAGTCGCTTTTCCTTGGGACTATCGAAGAAGGTTGAGAAAAGAATAATGACGATAGCGGCAAACACGGAAGCAGCCGCAAACCACCCTAATACCTTAAGAAGGCGCTGGCGCATGTTGAGCTCAACTTTCCGATAAGTGAGCGTACGCTTATCAAACTGGAATTTGACCTTAGACATTCCTTGTCGATTCCTTAATTTTGGCCGCCTCAAAACGAAGCCTGCCGTGCGAATTTAGCAAAATTGATCAACGCACTATTTTACAATCACTTAAGGCAACAAACCTGACCCGCAGATCGAATACAAAATGACCAGTAAGGAAATCAGACAGAAATTCCTCGATTTTTTCGAACAGAAACAGCACAGAATAGTGCCCTCCGCACCTATGGTGGTCAAAGACGACCCGACTCTGATGTTCACGAATGCGGGCATGAATCAGTTCAAGGACATTTTCCTAGGAAACCGTGCTGCGAAAGACGTTCGTATTGCAGATACGCAGAAATGTCTGCGCGTTTCCGGCAAGCACAACGATTTGGAAGAAGTTGGTGTGGACACATACCACCACACCATGTTCGAAATGCTAGGTAACTGGAGTTTTGGGGATTATTTCAAAACAGAATCCATAGAATGGGCCTGGGAATTATTGGTCGATGTATACGGATTGGATCCTGACCGACTATACGCCACAGTGTTCAAAGGGGATGAAGCTGATGGACTTGAGGCCGATCTGGAAGCCGAGAACCTTTGGAAAAAATTCCTACCGGCCGATCGTATCCTGAGGGCCAGCAAAAAGGACAACTTTTGGGAAATGGGCGACCAAGGACCCTGTGGCCCCTGCTCTGAGATACATGTCGACCTTCGATCTGATGAAGAACGGAAAGCAAAACCAGGTAGTGAACTGGTCAATGCCGACCATCCACAGGTTGTGGAAATCTGGAATCTGGTCTTCATTCAATTTAACAGAAAGGCAGATGGTTCTTTGGTGGGACTTCCTGCAAAACATGTTGATACCGGGATGGGATTTGAGCGCCTTTGCATGGCGCTTCAAGGAAAGACCTCGAACTACGATACGGATGTTTTCGGGCCGTTGATCAATAAAATATCAGAACTCAGCGGCACCAAGTACACCTCCTCCGACAGCCAATCGGACATTGCCATCCGTGTGATTGCCGATCACATCCGAGCCGTATCCTTTGCCATAGCAGACGGACAGATCCCGAGCAATACTGGTGCTGGATATGTGATCAAGCGCATTCTCAGGCGGGCTATCCGTTATGGTTATAGTTTCCTCGGATTTAAAAAAGGGTTCATGCATCAGTTAGTGCCAACCTTGGCAGAACAAATGGGGGATGCATTCCCTGAATTGGCCAAACAAAATGAACTAATAAAGCGTGTCATCCAAGAGGAAGAATCATCTTTCCTGAAAACGCTCGACAAAGGAATTGACCGCTTCAACAATTACGTTTCCGGACTCAAAGGCAAAACCATCGATGGAGCTTTCGCATTTGAACTGTATGATACATTCGGTTTCCCAATCGATCTGACAGAACTGATGGCCCGAGAGCAAGGCTTGAATGTCGACATCCGCGGTTTTGAGGAAGGCTTGCAGCAACAGAAAGAACGTTCGCGTGCTGCAACCGCAACCGAAAGTTCTGATTGGACCGTTCTGAGAAAGGACGACCGCGAAGAGTTTGTGGGTTACGACCTACTCGAAGCAGAGGTGTACATCACGCGCTACAGAAAGGTCTCAGCAAAAGGAAAAGAATTCTACCAACTGGTCTTCAATATCACGCCATTCTATGCTGAAAGCGGTGGTCAGGTTGGCGATACAGGCTACATTGAAACGAATGGTCAAAAGACTTTCATCTTCGACACGAAGAAGGAGAACGACCTTATCGTGCATTTTGCAAACGAACTTCCATCAAACCCCGAAGCAAGTTTCAAAGCCGTTGTCAATACCGAGAAGCGACAGGCTACAGCGTTGAACCACTCGGCCACTCACCTGCTCCATGCGGTGCTTCGTGATGTGCTTGGTGAACACGTGGAACAGAAAGGCTCATTGGTCAATCCAGATTATTTGCGTTTCGATTTCTCTCATTTCAGCAAAGTTTCGGATGATGAGTTGGTAGAGATCGAGTCTCGTATCAATGCCAAGATCCGTGAGAACATTGAGTTGGACGAACAGCGGAATGTGCCGCTGAATTCCGCCAAGGAAATGGGTGCCATGGCGCTATTCGGTGAAAAGTATGGTGATCTGGTGCGGGTCATTACGTTCGACAAGGATTTCTCCGTTGAACTATGCGGTGGAACGCATGCTAAAGCCACAGGAAACATCGGACTGTTCAAGATAACATCCGAAGGTTCCGTAGCCGCTGGCATCCGAAGGATAGAAGCCGTAACGGGAGAAGGCGCTTTCGATGTTTTAAACACTGCGTATTTGCAGGTGAACGACCTGAAAGACCGTTTGAAGACAAAAGACCCGATCAAGAGCGTTGAACAGCTTCAGTTGCAGATCAGAGAACTCGAGCGGAAAATGGAAGGTCTTAACTCTAAAGCCGTATCTGGCCTCCGAGATGAGCTATTGGCAAAAGCTCAAGATAATGGGAGCTACAGGTTGATTACGGATAAAATCACTTTAGATGATACAGCAGCAATAAAAAATCTTTGTTTTGACCTGAAGAAAGAACAAGGATTGGTGGCCCTACTTGGCGTCATCGCCAACGGAAAACCAGGCCTTCACTTGATCATTTCCCAGGACCTTGTCGATTCCAAAGGATGGAAAGCCAACGAACTCATCCGTCCATTGGCCGCGCACATCAAAGGAGGTGGTGGAGGTCAACCTACGTATGCTTCTGCTGGTGGAACTGAAGTGGACGGAATTAGTACATCTCTATCAGGAATCATTCACTTGATAGAGGCTGAAGAATAACTATTGGATAGATCTAGTGACCTCGGAATTCACTTTCAAAGATTTACGCCTTTAACCCAAATCTGTAGAAAACGCGGCCCTTAAATAGCATTTTCACCTTGTTATGTTTTGTGACGTAGCATGAACTTTGCTATTGCTTTGAAAAAATAATCTGACGCTTAAAAAAAGTCAAGGAATTCCACGTCATGGTTCTACAATGCTCGTTCAGGCAACTTTATTGCTCGAACGACTAATCGCTTCATTAGAATGCTACGTCAATGCAACAATCTTAGGGTTAACATCAGTAAGCTTTAGAAGGTATTCTAAGCTGGCAATTCGCGCATTCTCCTTTCGATGTATTTGTTTTAACCAAACCTAAATTTCCGATTCAATACGCAAGTCTGTTCCATTAGCATGATGCCAATTGAAATACAGCGCAATTCGTGAAGTTTTACCAACTAAAACTTAAATAGCACAACTAAAAGCCTTTGGCACCATGGGAAATGTTAACCTCGTTGGTATTTTTGTCAATCACTATCACCAAAATGAAAATGCGATGCAAATGAAAAAAGCTATACTGTTCATAGGTCTTATTGTTTTTTCGGCCTTCAAAATTCAAGCCCAGAACGTGGGTGTTGATGTGGCCTTACCGCAACAGAAGTTGGATGTAGCGGGCGGTATCCGTATCGGCTCCACGACAAACGCCCTTTTGGGTTCTCTCAGAATGAACGGTACGGTTCTGGAATACCATAACGGAACCGCTTGGGTGCAGGTGAGCGCCAACACCGATGATCAGACCGTAGACCTTTTCACACTGAGCGGAAACACACTTTCCCTGTCGG
>JBJOHR010000130.1:0-5186 GCA_046047575.1 Bacteroidota bacterium
CCAAAAGGGCCAACCCAGGAGGAACACCAACGGCTTTCTGAGAAGCGGTCACCACCACATCAATTCCCCACTCTTCCTGTCGGATCTCTTCGCCCGCAACCGAACAAACGCCATCCAAAATACTGATCACGTCATATTTCTGAGCTAACGCACCCATTCGTTTCGCATCTACCAACACGCCAGTAGAAGTATCTACGTGGGTAAACGTCATCAACTTGTATTTGCCTGAAGCAAGTTCAGATTCAACGGTTTCGTTAGGGACAACATTACCAACCTCGGATTGAAGCAGGGTGACATTCGCGCCATAGCGTTTCAACAGTTCTGCGTAGCGTTCTCCAAAATAACCTGTAGAAACCACTAAAACATTATCACCCGCCTCGATCAAATTGGCTCCTGCCATGTCCATGGCCAAGGTTCCGGATCCGGCCACAATGAAAGGTTGTCCGCTTGGAGCCAACCAAACATTGCGCATCATTTCAATGGCGCGACCGAAAGACTCAATAAATGCAGGTGCCACGTGGCTCAAGGTCGGCTGAGCCATTTTCTCCATTACACCCGGGTCGAACTCTATCGGCCCTGGGATCATCAAAAGTTTTCTGATCATTTTAGGAATTCTCTCTTTTCTCTGCGTCTCTGCGTGAGATCAACTATTCATCAACTCCTCGATCTCCTCAACCTCTTTCGGAATGTTCTTCATAAGATTGAAGTTTCCATTCTTTGTCAGAAGGATGTCATCCTCAATTCGCACTCCGATACCTTCTTCAAGAATGTAGATCCCGGGTTCGCAGGTGAACACATTTCCTTCCTCCATCGGAATGTCCCAATTGCCCACATCATGCGTATCCAAGCCAAGGAAGTGGCTGGTTCCGTGCATGAAATACTTCTTGTAGGCAGGCCATTTCGGGTCTTGATTCTGGATGTCAGCCTTATCGATCAGCTTCAGGCCAAGCAATTCATTTTGCATGATCAGACCCACTTCGCGGTGATAATCTTTGAGCATCGTTCCAGGGAGCAACATGTCAATAGCGGCTTTCTGAACACGCAGTACAGCATTATAAATGTCTTTCTGGCGCTTTGAATATTTGCCGCTAACGGGAATCGTGCGCGTTAGATCCGCATCATAATTGGCGTACTCTGCACCAATATCCAACAGCAATACATCACCTTTTTTGCACTGCTGATTGTTCTGAATGTAATGAAGCACACATGAATTGCGTCCAGACGCAATGATCGGTTCATATGCAAAACCCTGCGCACGGTTTCTGATGAACTCATGAGCCAACTCCGCCTCAATCTCGTATTCCCAGATTCCGGGTTTTACCTTATCCAGCAGTCTGCGGAATCCTTTTTCGGTGATGTTACATGCTTCTTGTAGCAGCAATACTTCGAACTTCGATTTTACGGCACGAATGCGTTCCATAACAGGGGCACATCTGCGGAATTTGTGCAATGGATATTTCTCCATGCACCATTTTACGAACCGAGCATCGCGGCTTTCCACCTCAATGGTGGCTCGCCCGTGTTCGTTTGAGTTCAAATAAATATGCGATGCCTCATTTACGATGGAGTTGAAAACACGGCTGAAATCCTTCAGCCAATAGACCGTTTGGATACCTGAAACCTGTTGTGCCTGCTCAACCGTCAACTTAGCGCCTTCCCAAATGGCAATGGTCTCATTGGTTTCCTTTAGGAAAAGTACTTCCCGATGATTTTCATCGCGCGCATTCGGTGCCATAACAAGAATGGACTCTTCCTGATCGATTCCGGTCAGGTAAAAAAGGTCGCTGTTCTGCTTGAACTTCATGTGACCGTCTGCATTGGTCGGCATCAGGTCGTTACTGTTGAAGACTGCAACACTCTGTGGAACAATCCCATCAATAAATCGCTTTCTGTTCTGAATAAAAAGCTCAGAATCTATTCTATCGTATCTCATCAATTTGAACTTGTAGGCCAAATGTATGTTATTCCTAAACCGAAGCAAAAAGCGCATGTCTTTATTAAGAACGGTTCTAAATAAAAATGCAGACATACCTATAAATGCACAGGTATTACATTTGCCGCAATAATGTAAAACCCACCTGGGTTCTTCTAAATATCAGACATCAATGTCCAGTTCAATAGCTAAGAAGATTGCAATGGCCCTTTCGGGTTTCTTCCTGCTTTTCTTCCTTCTACAACATCTTACCATCAACTTCATTTCGGTGATAAGCGAAGATGGTTTCAATGCTGCGTCCCATTTCATGGGTACCAATCCGATCGTGCAGTTCGCATTGCAGCCGGTGCTGGCCTTCGGTGTGATCTTTCACTTGGCCATGGGCATCCGGTTGGAATTGCAGAACCGTTCTGCACGCCCGATCAAATACGCGATGAACAAGGCCGAGGCCAATTCAACTTGGATGAGCCGAAACATGATCATCACGGGTATCATGATCATGCTTTTCCTCGGATTGCACTTCTACGATTTCTGGATCCCGGAACTGAATGTGAAATATGTTCAGGGTGACATGTCGGGGTTGCTTCCTGACGGTGGTTACAGATATTGGGAAGAACTCCATCACAAATTCCACGACCCGATCAGAACAGGGATCTACGTGCTGTCGTTCGTGTTCTTGGCATTGCACCTGATGCACGGTTTCCAATCGGCTTTCCAGTCGGTCGGATTCAACCACAGGAAATACACGCCAACGATTAAAAAGCTTTCAAACATTTACGCCATTGTGGTGCCGCTCGGATTCATCATCGTTGCGGTCTATCACTTCATGACGCAATCATAAAATAGGAGCCATGTCATTGAATTCCAAGATACCAAAAGGGCCGGTTGACCGTAAGTGGACCGATTACAAGGACCATGTGCGTTTGGTGAATCCTGCTAACAAGCGTTCCATTGATGTCCTTGTCATCGGTTCAGGATTGGCCGGGGCATCGGCAGCTGCTTCGCTTGCCGAAATGGGTTACAGCGTAAAATGCTTCTGCTTTCAGGACAGTCCGCGCAGGGCGCACTCCATTGCGGCACAAGGAGGTATCAACGCTGCCAAGAACTACAAGAACGATGGCGATAGCACCTACCGTCTTTTCTACGATACAATAAAAGGAGGCGACTACCGTGCCCGCGAAGCTAACGTGCACCGTTTGGCAGAGGTAAGTGCGAACATCATCGACCAATGTGTGGCGCAAGGCGTTCCATTCGCAAGGGAATACGGAGGTCTGTTGGACAACCGTTCGTTCGGTGGTGTGCAGGTTCAACGAACGTTCTACGCGGCCGGACAAACAGGTCAGCAGTTGCTTTTGGGCGCGTATTCGGCCCTTTCAAAGGAGATTGCCAAAGGCACCATCACCATGTATAACCGACATGAAATGCTGGATGTGGTGAAGGTGGGCGGAAAGGCGCGCGGCATCATTGCCCGTAACCTGATCACTGGTGAGATTGAACGTCACAGCGGACATGCCGTATTGCTTTGTTCGGGCGGTTATGGAAACGTATTCTTCCTCAGCACAAACGCCATGGGAAGCAACGTGAGTGCCGCTTGGAAGGCGCACAAGCGCGGTGCTTACTTCGGAAATCCGTGCTACACGCAGATTCACCCGACCTGTATCCCTGTTTCGGGAACGCATCAGAGTAAACTGACCTTGATGTCGGAGTCGCTGCGGAACGATGGACGTATCTGGGTTCCGAAAAAGAAGGAGGATGCCGTGGCCATTCAGCAAGGCAAGAAAAAAGCAATCGACATTGCCGAGGCTGACCGCGATTACTACTTGGAAAGACGTTATCCGGCCTTCGGAAACTTGGTTCCACGTGACGTGGCTTCCCGCGCAGCGAAAGAAAGATGCGATGCCGGTTTTGGTGTGAATGCCACAGGCGAAGCTGTTTTCTTGGATTACGCTTCCGCCATCGAGCGTTACGGAAACATTGAGGCGCACAAGCAGAACCTTCACAATCCGACCAAAGAGACCATCACGGCACTTGGTAAGGAAGTGGTGAAGGAGAAGTACGGAAACCTCTTCGACATGTACCAGCAGATCTCGGGCGAGAATCCGTATGAAATGCCGATGAAGATTTATCCTGCGGTGCACTACACCATGGGCGGACTTTGGGTCGATTATGAGTTGATGACAACGGTTCCAGGATTGTACGCTTTGGGCGAGGCCAATTTCTCCGACCACGGGGCCAACCGATTGGGAGCATCAGCCTTGATGCAAGGATTGGCTGATGGTTACTTCGTCATTCCTTACACCATCGGTGAATATTTGGCGGATGATATCCGAACAGGTAAGATTCCGACCAACACGCCTGAGTTCGATGCAGCCGAGAAGGAAGTGAAGGATCGAATTTCATTCTTCATCAATAATAAAGGCACCAAGTCGGTGGACAGTTTCCACAGACGATTGGGTCAGGTGATGTGGAACAAGTGCGGTATGGCGCGTAACGCGGAAGGCTTGAAAGAAGCGATTGCTGAGATTCGTGCTATCCGTGAGGAATTCTGGAGGGAAGTGCGTGTGCCAGGGTCAGATTCGGAGTTCAACCCTGAACTGGACAAAGCGGGCCGCGTGGCCGATTTCTTGGAGTTGGGCGAACTGATGTGCCTCGATGCATTGACCCGCGAGGAATCGTGTGGAGGCCACTTCCGCGAGGAACACCAGACAGAGGAAGGAGAGGCCAAGCGTGACGATGAGAACTTCTCGTTCGTTTCTGCTTGGGAATTCACTGGCGACCCAAGCGCATCCACCTTGCATAAAGAAGAACTGATATACGAGAACATCAAGGTTGTTCAGCGTTCATATAAGTAAAGACTGGAAAGTATGGCAGAAAAAGGAATGAATCTTACACTGAAGATCTGGAGGCAGAAAGGGCCGAAGGATGCTGGTAAAATCGTTGACTATCCAGTAAAGGATATTTCACCCGACATGTCTTTTTTGGAAATGTTGGATGTGTTGAACGAAGATCTCGTGAACAAAGGCGAAGAACCTGTTGCATTCGACCACGATTGTCGCGAAGGCATTTGCGGCATGTGCTCGCTTTACATCAATGGCGAGGCGCACGGACCACAACGATTGGTCACCACATGCCAGTTGCACATGCGTTCGTTCAAGGACGGAGAGACCATCTACATCGAACCTTGGAGGGCAGAAGCGTTCCCAGTGATTAAAGACCTTGTGGTTGACCGTAGTGCGTTCGACCGCATCATTCA
>JBJOHR010000131.1:0-10230 GCA_046047575.1 Bacteroidota bacterium
GCTTGTGGCGATGTTCAAACTACCGATATCGTGGTCAATTCGTCAGTCGACCCGACCATAACCGCGGCTGGACCATTTTGCGAGAGCGACAACTCTGTCAATCTGGTAGCAGCAACGGCCGGTGGAGCGTGGAGCGGAACAGGCATTACTGACGGGATTTTAGGAACATTTGACCCAGCCACTGCAGGAACCGGTACTTGGACCATTACTTATACCATTCCCGGTTCTTGTGGAGCAAATGACACGGAAACCGTAGTGGTGCAAGCCAACGCAGATGGGTCCATCAGTCCAACCGGTCCGTTTTGTTCGTCTGATCCACCAGTGAATCTCTCCGCAGTTGATGCTGGCGGAACATGGACCGGAACAGGAATCACCAACGCTGCTGCTGGAACCTTTGACCCTGCTGTGGCCGGACCCGGAACTTGGACGATCACGTATTTCATTGCTGGCGCCTGCGGTGACATGCAAACTACTGACATTGAGGTGAGCGAGGCCACTTTTTCACAAACCGTAACGAACATCGATTGCTACGGTAATACATCTGGCGAAATCCTGTTTCAAAATACAACCGGTGCTGCTCCGTTTCTCTACAGTATAGATGGCGGAACAAACTTTCAATCCAACGCACAATTCACTGGTCTTGGAGCCGCCAATTACTCATTGTTGGTGGAAGATGACAATGGATGCCAATCCTCCGTGACCTTGGTCAATCTGACTGAGCCGAACGCATTGACTGCAGTGGGCGTTATGGATCAGCAATCAAGTTGCGGCAATGCCGATGGGCAAGCGAGCGTAACTGCCAATGGCGGCACCGTTGCGGGAGTTTATCAATACAGTTGGAACAGCGCCCCACCTCAATATACATCTATTGCTACTGGACTTTCTCCTGGGAATTACACCGTTACGGTGATTGACGATAACAATTGTTCTGTAACCGAAACCGTGTCAGTTACCTCGACACAAGGATTCACAGCAAGCATCAGTTCCGCTTCTGATGCAACATGCTTCGGGTCGTGTGATGGCCAGGCAAGTGCAGTTCCAGATAATATGGCAGTTACTCCCGTGAGTTACCAATGGAATGACCCGGCCGGTCAGACAACATCCACAGCTACGAACCTCTGCGCGGGCAATTATACTGTGACCATAACCGATGCTGTTGGTTGTTTGGCAACGGCATCTGCGACCATTTCTGAACCTGCACAGTTGGTTGCGCAGGTAAATCCAACGGCAAGCACTGTTTGTATCGGAGAATCTACCACGCTGACCACCGCAATTTCAGGCGGTATTCCACCTTTCAACGGCTATTCATGGACCGCAACTCCGGCTGACCCAACACTCGTGTCTAACAGTCAGAACCCGATCGTTTCACCTATAGTGACCACGACATACACACTAACGGCAACAGACGCGAATGGATGCGCCTCGTCTCAGGTGGTTGTAACGATCACAGTGAGTTCTCCTCTTTCCTTAAACGTAACTATTCCAAGTGCAATTGATACGGGCATTTGTCTTGGGGAGTCTACCACGATCAATTTGACGGCCTCTGGTGGCGATGGCAACTACGTTTTTTACCAGCAACCCGACTTGGTAAACCCGATCAATTTGCCTGTTTCGGTCCAACCAAACGTGACCACCACTTACACATATTCCGTGGCAGACGGATGTTCTACTCCCACGGCCACTGCATCTAGCACTGTTACTGTATATCCTGTTCCAAGTGTGGATTTTGAGGTCGATGCGGCCTCGGGCTGTCAACCGCATGGTGTCATCTTTACAGACTTGACTTCACCAACTCCCACCAGTTGGAACTGGGATTTTGGAGATCCAAACTCGGCAAATAATATATCCACCGTCCAAAATCCAGGTCACAACTATACCGAGGTTGGAACCTATGACGTGCAACTTTCTGTTGTTTCTGCTCAAGGTTGCGAATCCAGCATCTCATATCTTGATCTGATACAGGTTTTTGAAGTGCCTTCTGCCGATTTTGAAGTCGATACCCATCGAACAAACATTTTGAACCCAACATTTCATTTCACCGATCTTTCCAGCAGCAACGTCAGCGAATGGAATTGGGATTTTGGAGACGGTTCATTCTCTACCGATCAAAATCCTTCGGCCACGTACCTCGACACGGGAATTTTCTTCGTTCAGCTGACTGTGACTACAGCAGAAGGTTGTGTAGCTTCTGCAACCGATAGGATCTACATCGGAAAAATTCTCACATTCTATGTTCCGAATAGCTTTACTCCTGACCGCGACCGTATCAACGATGGATTCAGGGCATACGGAGAGGGATACGATTGGAACACGTACCAGATGACCATCTATAACCGATGGGGTGAGGAGATCTTCAGAACCAACGATATAGAAGAGGAGTGGAAAGGAAGATTCAAGGATGAAAAAGTGGAGGTCGGTGTGTATGCTTGGCGTGTCCATGTCTCAGACTTCAACGGTAGGATCTATCCTTTTAGCGGCTATGTAACGCTCATCAGATAGTCAAAGGAAATCTGTCATACCTAACACATTGTGAGTTTTTCCTGAACCTGCCAAAGCCAAGTGATAGGACATCAGTAAGTGCGTGTTGCAAACTGAACATATAATCCTCATATTCGACATTACAAAGCAACCCCGAATTGTACAGTCGTCTTGTTATTAATCAATCACTTACGCCCGCTGACCCAGCATTTGAATGAAAACCATTTCTAAGCTATTCGTAGTTATTTTCATGTTGCTCGGCAACCGTTCGCTGGCTCAGGAAATACAATCACGACAAATGATTTTCACCAGTGAATCGATTACCATTGAAAGTACTCTGGTAGATTGCAATGACATTAAGAATGGTACGGCAAAGCAGTATCAATCGTTGGAGGTGAAGAACCTGACCGCAAGTTCCATTCAGGTCAGATTTAAGAAACAACTTTGGTACGGTGGAAAATGTACAAGTTGCCAGTCCGATTCGGAAGAGTATGTCACTTCCGTTCGCCTTGAACCAAATGGCTCTCTGAAAGGAGATTGCGAGTCCAATGACAAGCAACTGAAGGTATTTGTTCGAATGCTGAATCTGAAGGACGTGAGTCAACTGACTCACTTTGAACTAGTTGATGTGGAAATCACCGAATTATGAAGCATAACTTCAGCCCCCTAGCCAAACTTTTTGTCGGTCTTATTGGTTTCTTTGGACTTGTTACTTTTCAGAACTCGGTTTTTGCACAATGTGATGTAACTGCCAACGCAACCTTTACCGAAATAACTTGTGGAGAATGCGTAACGCTCTCTCACTTCGGATCTACAACAGGTAACATCAGTTTTCAGGAAGACTTCAATACGCAACCCCTCACAGGTTGGTCATTCACTCAGCAGGCCTCGTTTAACAATCCATGCAGTCCAAATGGTGTTGACGGAACAGATCACCTTTGGATGGGAGATCAGTCTGGTGTACCTCGTACACTGGAGACATTACCTCTGAACTTTGGCCCAGCAGTGGCACCTGCTGGAGGAACCATTTGTTTCGATATGCTTTTTGCAGAACAAGGCGACAATTCTCCCTGCGAAGGACCCGATGAGCCTGATGAAGGTGTATATCTTCAATATTCCACCAATGGCGGAGCAAGTTGGATCACTATCAACTATTTTGATCCCAACGGAGGAAACGACCCTCAATTGGTCAATTGGAATAACTGGTGTTTCCCCATTCCAGCTGGTGCCCTAGTGAATGGGGTGCAGTTCCGCTGGTTTCAGGATGCTGATTCGGGTGCAGAATATGATCATTGGGGAATTGACAACGTACAGATCACTGTGAACGACCCGACTGTGCAGTACACATGGGTGCACGATGGTTACACCACTCCGCTGCCAGGAAACAATCCTACCCCAGTTTGCCCACTGGTAACCACCAGTTACACCGTGAACATGACTTCCGCCAACGGCAATTGCACAGACAACATTCAAATTGTTGTGGTGGATCCGGTTGTTACAGTTAGCGCTGGACCGGACCAATTGGTATGCCCTGGTGATTGTATCGACCTTCCAGGCACGGCATCGGTGATCAATGATCCGGGTGGGATAACCACATTTGCGAACAATCAGACAGAGAATTTTGATGCTTCGATTTTTGGTGGCGCCAGTGTGAATGTGAATGTTCAGGATCTGAACATGGCAACGGTCAACCCTGGTTCAATTGTGCAGGTCTGTATTTCGTATCTCGATTTTACCGGTGGCTTTGGAGATGGAGTTGAAGCCTTGTCTTTGACACTTATCTGTCCAGATGGTTCTCAAGTAGAATTGGTCCCGCTGGGCGGAGCGCCTACAGGTGGCGGCATTTTCGGAACGCCTTCATACTATCAGAACGCTTGCTTTGTCCCATCTGGTGGAAATGCATTATCTGGGGCCAATGCCGACCCTATTACTGGAACCTTCAATTCAAGTCAACCTTTTACCGCAATGAATGGCTGCACGGCAAACGGAGTTTGGTCGATTGAAGTAGCAACCAATTCCATTGCAGGAAACGGAACGTTCGATGGTTGGTCCATAACATTCGATGATGAAGTTGACGAGTACACGCCTGACGTACTTTGGTCGCCAACCACCTATATGGCGGCCGGAGAGGAGACGACACTTATTCCACAGGTTTGTCCGAATGCGGCCATTACGTACACGTTAACTGCCTCAGACAATGCAGGTTGTGTTACTGTTTCGGATGATGTTTCCATAACGATAGACCAGAATTGTTGCGACCCGCAAACGCCACCGATTCAAGGGCCAACTCCGCTATGTCAGAACGCAACCGGTAACATATATTCAGTTACGAATACGCCAGGATCAACATACACTTGGACAGTTCCAGCTGGCGCATCGATCGTATCAGGTCAGGGAACCAATTCCATCACGGTTGATTTTGGAACCATTGGAGGCACGATATCCGTTGTTGAAACAATCCAATGTGGAGACGGTCCGGCCATTACATTCGATGTAGTATTGGACCCTGCACAAACCCTTATCATATCCGATCCTGCAGCGGAGTGCTTACCGAACACAGTAGATCTTACGGCTGCTGCCATTACTGCAGGCAGTATTGGTGGTGGAACACTCTCTTATTGGACCAATGCCGGAGCAACGGTTCCGTTGGCCAATCCGAATGCCGTAGCAACTTCTGGAACCTACTACATTCAAGCTGGTACGGGAACATGCGCAGACATTCAGCCTGTGACTGTTACCATTAACAATTGTGCAGGTTGCAACATGGATAACATTGATGTGACCTTGAGTGATTGCTACACATCAGGTCAAGGATTCTTACAATATGATGTTGATGTAACGGTTTCGTTCACAGATCCTCCTGCCACTGGCCAACTGGTCGTATCAGATTGTTTCTTTAATACACAGACAATAAACCCACCATTCATCAGTCCGGTCACCGTTACATTCAGTGGTTTGCCTCAAGATGGTTTAGATTGCGATTTCGGTGCGGTATTCACCGATGATCAGAACTGCAATATTCTTAGTACGTACACCGCGCCTCCAACCATCACTTTTTTCAGTTCGGAATGCGTTATTGGTGCAGGTGTTGTTGACGGCACCATCGAATTCAATGCCGCACCTGCCACGGGAACGATTGTGGTTGAAATATTTGACGGGACAAGTACACAATCAACCAATATTCAACCTCCCTTCAATAGTCCTGAAGCATGGCAGGTAACTGGCCTAGACCCTGCTGCGGCCAGCTACGTTATAACCTATTATTTCTCAGACTTTCCTACTTGTGAGCAAACCCAGGTAATTATTTGCGGATGCGCAGCTTCTGGTGGAACTACAACGGCTACAATTGTTGGCGATGGACAGAATGAGTTTGTTCTTTGCGATGGTGACCAGCTTGATATTGTAAGCAACAACGACTTCACATTTCCAGATGACGAAGGGCCTTTAGTAGATGGCAATGGCAACGTTTTCCCTTATCAGCCTGCATACACTTATCTTGTTTACGGCTGTCCTCCCACTCCAGGGCTATTCCCTGGATCTGACCCTTGTTTGGCGGGCATTGTCCCAAGCAACGGCAGCATGAGCGATATCAATGACGCAAATTCAATATTCTCCTTGTTTCCTCCTGGTTCGCTGCCTGACAATCAGCTTTACTACGTTCCAGTAACGCTTTATCATTACGACCCTATTGCCCCGGCCTATATCGTCAATGCCAATTGTTGGGCACTTGGTCCGGTCACTACGGTTAACTACTTGCCGGAGATTGTAACGAATGTTACTCCTGACTGCCAGACCAACACGGTAACAGTCACAATTAGCGGAGGCTATCCTGAGGTTTTCGGTGGGAATTTCACAGCATCGAATCTCCTTCCGGCTACTGCCAATTTCGTAAGCTCAACTACTGGCAATAACGGTTCATTTGTTATTGAAAACCTGCAGGATGGTGACAACTATTCTTTCGACATCAGCGATGAAAATGGTTGCCCTTATACTGTAACGGGCGGGCCTTTTGTGGCCTTACCTATTGCAGATGCTGGGGCTGATGCACAAACCTGCATACTCTCATACCAGTTGCAAGCATTACCAAGCTATGGTACTGGGTCGTGGTCTGGTGGACCGGCCGGCACAACCTTTCTGCCAAATGCCAGCGACCCTAACGCAACTGTAACGGTACCAACGGCAGGCAGTCATACATTCACTTGGACTGAAGACAATGGAAACGGCTGTGTGGCTACCGATGATGTGGTCATCACATTTTCATTGATGAGTATACCTGCTGTAGTTACCGATGCAAGCTGCGGTAACGCTGACGGTGAGATAGTTGTCGCTCCGCAAGGCGGAGTAGCGCCATACAGCTACAGTTGGACAAGTGGCGGCAACAGTGCCATTGAAATCGGTCTTGGACCAGGAACAACTACCGTGACGGTGACAGATGACACTGGATGTAGTCTTGATTCAACGTTCGTCATATCGCAGCCTATTACGTTCAACTATGTACTCAACACACAGAACGAAACGTGTTTCGGAGTCTGTGATGGGCAGATTGACATTCAGCCTGACGGTGTTGGCCCATACAACTACGCATGGACACCGAACGTTGCCAACGGAAATTCAAGTAACTCACTGTGTCAAGATGATTACCAGATTCTGGTTGCTGATCAGGATGGATGTACGCAAGTTGTACTTGTCACGATTGGTGGACCAACCGAAGTAGTTGTACAGGTCAGTTCAGATGTATCCGAAGTGTGCATTTGAGGGTCGGCAAACTTGTCATCTGTTGTTGCTGGTGGAACTCCACCTTATACATCGTATTTGTGGACAGCCAATCCCCCAGATCCTACATTAGACCCAACATCTCCAAATCCTACGGTAAATCCAAGCGTTACAACCCAGTACACATTGGTGGTTACAGATGCAAACGGTTGCCCGTCTGCACCTAAGGTCATTACCATTAGCGTGCTTCCCCCACTATCCTTAGATGTCATCAGGCCACTGTTTAGCCCAGATACCACCATATGTCCTTACGACTTTGCAACCCTGAATCTGACTGCTGGTGGAGGAGATGGCAATTACTCCATCTATCTTTTGCCCGATAACGTTAACCCGATAAGCCTGCCACTCGACACGCAGCCGCTTGTTACCACAACATTCGATTTTATGGTGACCGATGGCTGTACAACACCGCCTGCTTTTGCTTCCAGCACCGTTACAGTAGTAACTCTGCCTCAGATCAATATTCAGGCCTTGCCTGATAGCGGTTGCGAACCGTTAACAGTAAATTTTGCGGACCTCACCCAGCCCGCACCGATTGCTTGGAATTGGAATTTCGGTGATCCCAATTCCAACTCGAATACTTCGCAGGTCAACGATCCGACCCATGTCTATGATAATGCAGGTTCATACGATGTCAGCTTAAGCATAACCACTGCGGAAGGATGTGTTACTGACACCATTATGGTTGATTTCGTGGAGGTTTTTCCACTTCCCAACGCCAATTTTGACCTGAATCCTGAAGTCGTTAATCTGTTGAGTGCAGATATAAAATTCACCGACTTATCCACAAACAATGTGGTAGCTTGGAATTGGAATTTTGGCGATGGACAGAGTTCCAATGAACAGAACCCAACACACTTATATGGCGACACCGGCACGTTTACAATTCACCTACTGGTTACCACAGACAAAGGATGCACGGACGAAACCATGCGCCAGCTGATCGTAGAGCCGGATTTCATGTTTTACGTACCAAATGCATTCAGTCCAAATGATGATGGAAGAAATGACTTTTTCCGAGGTTATGGCGAAGGCATCAATTGGGACACGTACCAAATGTCCATTTTTGATAGATGGGGTGAACTGATTTACTACACTGAAAATATTGACAAGCCGTGGGATGGCACCTACAAAGAAGCCCCTGTAGAAGTGTCTGTTTACGTATGGAAAATCAGATTCTATGACGTCAAAGGCGAGAGCCATGATTATTACGGCCATGTCACTTTAGTTCGCTAAGGGAACAAACAATGGGATTGTTATCAGTGCGTTAGAAATTTCAGCATTTATGTACATTTGGCTTTTCTATAAACCCCAATCAATGAAATTCAACTTTACTTCACTTGTAGGATTTGCTGCATTGCTCTCTCTTACAATGTTTCAAGGTTCTATACTTGCGCAGAACGATAACGTGGGTATAGGCACGACAACACCGCACCAAAATTCAGTTCTGGACATTTCCTCGACCGATAAAGGTCTGTTGGTTCCTAGGTTGAATACACTCCAGAGATTAGCTGTCAGTCCTACTATTGGCTCCGATGGTTTGATGGTATATGATACAGACCTGGACCAATTCTGCTATTGGGATGAGAACGATGCCCAATGGGTTTGTATCGGTGGTATTGGAAACGTTGGACCAACTGGTCCTGCCGGACCTGCCGGACCCACTGGTGCTAACGGTGCTCCTGGGCCCGCTGGTGCTCAAGGACCTGCTGGTCCTGCTGGTGCTCAGGGCCCTGCTGGTCCTGCTGGTGCGAATGGTGCAACTGGTCCGATCGGGCCTGCTGGTGCTCAAGGTCCTGCCGGACCCGCTGGTCCTGCCGGAGTTGCAGGTCCTGCTGGTGCGAATGGTGCAACTGGTCCAACTGGACCGGCCGGAGCACAAGGACCCGCTGGAGCACAAGGACCCGCTGGTGCACAAGGACCCGCTGGTGCACAGGGACCCGCAGGAGCACAAGGACCTGCCGGACCTCAAGGACCTACTGGTCCTGCAGCAGCCAACAACTCTCAAGCACTTCATTTTTCTTCCCAATCGCAATTGACGCAAACTCCAAGCGGGTCAATTGCGTACGTTACCCTTCCTAATCTTACATACACCTTTACTGTTCCTGCAGGTGAGACCTGGAAAATTTATGCGAATGCGTTTGGATCAGCATTGAACCTTGGTTCTTTCCGTGATTGCGTTGCTCAATTTGAATTTTTTGTTGATGGAGCAGCAACTACTGCTCTTCAGAGAACATATATCGCAGACTTCAGTACTGAATTAACCTTTGCATACGGTACTTGGAGCATCAGTTATGCTGCAGAGTACACTGCCGGAACCCATACGATTGATGTAAGAGGAGCTCATGCAGGGCCTTCAGGTACCGGAACAAATATCCAACTTGCTGGTGCTCCTGGAGGTTTCCAATCTCATATGGACCTTCTAATCGTCAGATAATGAAAAGTCTCAAATTGTTCATGCTTATTGCATTAATAGGGGCTGCTACAAGTTCTTCAGCTCAGAGCAAAAGCGAACCAGCTGCAGCAAATTCTGTAACAGACTTGAATGCTACATCTGATGGACAACTGATCAATAGTGTTGAATCGGCTGAGAAACAAAGTCCTTCTTCTGTCAGTGCAACTGAAGTAAGTGAGCGCACAGTTGTACGAAAAGAAATTGCGAGAACACCTGAAATGCTTGAGCGCAAGAAACGAGAACCTAAGCTTGCAGAGCCACAGTAAGCAAGATTCTGATATTTTTTAAATGAGAGAGGCCCGATTCCATGGAATCGGGCCTCTCTCATTTTTACCAAACCAGCACTTGATCAAGCATCGATCTTGGCGTACTTGGCATTCTTTTCTATGAACTCCCTTCGAGGCGGCACATCATCACCCATGAGCATCGAAAAGATTCTGTCTGCCTCAGCGGCATTATCTATTGTTACCTTTCTCAGTGTTCTAAAGCTTGGATCCATTGTTGTTTCCCAAAGCTGCTCAGCG
>JBJOHR010000132.1:0-2771 GCA_046047575.1 Bacteroidota bacterium
AAGTCGGAAGAATGGGCAGACGGCATTTCCATCATGACCTACATGCGGTTTGATGAAGTGGAAAAATGGGCGAATTCGCACAACACCATCGTTTCCCCAAACAAACGCCCAAGCGATTACGAAATCTGGAAACAACAAAAGACCGAGAAGTTGCTGGATGCCGTGGAAAAGCGTTTCCCCGAGATTAGAAACTGCATTCAAAGTGTGCATGCTTCCACTCCGCTCACATTCCGAGATTATATTGGCAACGATGACGGCAACATGTACGGCACCGAAAAAGATTTTCGCAAGGGACTGACAAATTTCATCTCTCCGCAAACAAAAATCCCCAACCTTTGGCTAACTGGACAATATTTGAACCTGCATGGCATCTTTGGTGTTACCATCAGTTCAATCATCACATGCAGCCAATTTTTGGACAAGAAAAAACTCTTAGAACGAATTAAGAACACAAAATGAAACACGTTGACGTGCTGGTCATTGGGGCCGGACCTTCTGGAACAGTGGCCGCTTCCTACTTGGCCAATTTGGGATATCAAGTTTTGATCGTGGAAAAGCAAGAATTTCCACGATATGTGATCGGTGAAAGTCTGCTCCCGAAAAGCATGGAGCATTTCGAGAAAACCGGACTTCTGCCAGCTTTGGAGGAGCAGAATTTTGAAATAAAGGCCGGAGCCCTTTTTATTAAGGACGGCAAGGAATTCCGCATCTCATTCGATGACAATTTCACACCCGGATGGACGTGGACCTGGCAGGTTCCGCGAAGGCAATTTGACAAGACCTTGGCAGATGAAACCGAAAAGAAAGGGGTTGAAATACTCTATAAAAGCACCTTAGCTTCAATTGATTTCAGTGACCCCGAACTGGTGAAATTCCGCACGCAACACTTGGACTCTTATCAGGATCGTACTGCCAAATTTGTCATCGACTCAAGCGGCTACGGTGGTGTCCTGACCAAAATGCTTGACATTCCGCTACACGTATCGCCCACCAGCAACATGGCTGTTTACACCAAGTTGAAGGACGATACCCGCGACCAGTATGCCACACCGATGCAGATCTCCTTCGAAATACTGGAGACCGATCTGTGGCTGTGGGTCATTCCTTTCCACAATGGGAACACTTCTCTCGGATTTGTGGGAAACCGCAAGTATTTCGGTGATTTCTTGGAAGACGGTGCTGATGTGACGGCCAGTTTCAACCGCATGTTCGACCGTTCAGTGAAGTTCAAAGATCGGTTCCAAGGACGCGAACTGCTATTTGAACCTAAAGTTCATACTGATTATTCGCGCTCGTCAGAAAAATTCTTTGGCGACCGTTACGTGCTAACGGGTAACACTACAGAATTCTTAGACCCCGTTTTCTCATCGGGCGTAGCATTTGCGACAGAAAGCGGCTATGTGGCTGCTCAATTGGTTGACCGTCAGTTGAAAGGCGAGCAGATTGATTGGCAAAAGGAGTACGTGGAGCATTTGGAGTACGGAATCAATGTCTTCAGAACATACGTTCGTGAGTGGTACTCTGGCGATCTGCAGAAGATATTCTTCCACGTTAACATCAATCCGCTGATGAAGAAGCAGCTTACATCTGTACTTGCCGGTTACGTTTGGGATAAGAGTAATCCATTTGTAAGCAAACACAAGACGATCATCAACACCCTCGCTCAGGTGGTGGATATCGAAAAAATGGCAAAGGCCAAAGCTTAATGCGCCACCAACCCATCAAACCATCCTACGATGTGGTCATCATCGGTGCAGGTGTTAGCGGACTGACCTCAGCCGCGCTACTAAGTCGTGCCGGGCTTTCTGTTGGCGTGTTCGAAATGGACAGTCGGCCAGGTGGTTATCTCGCAGGTTTCCGTAGAAAGGATTTCCGCTTCGATAGCGCCATTCATTGGTTGAACCAATGCGGACCGCGAGGTCTGGTAACGCGCGTTTTCGATTTCATTGGAAACGACCATCCGCAGGCGGAAATTCAGCCGAACATCAAGCGGTATGTGGGCGATGCGTACAACTATCACCTCACCAACAATCCGGATGAGTTGAAAGCAGAACTCATTGCCAAGTTCCCGCATGAGAAGAACGGCATTGAACGCTTTTTCAAGGATGCGAAACAGATCGGGAAATCATTCGATGGTCTTCCAGCCTACTCCCGATCATTGGAAACGATGGGTTTCTTGGAGAAATTCTACTACAACATGCAGCGGCTGGAATTTGCCATGCCGTTCATCAAACACATCCGTTTCACAGGACCGGAAGGAACGGTGAAAGGATTGCAGCGCTACTTCAAAGACCCGGAAATGCTGAAGATCTTTGGGTCGGAAGAAGAATTGCTTTCGGCCTTGGTACCCATCGGTTGGGCATATTACAGCGATTATCAAAGTCCACCGAAAGGTGGAAGTCAGGTTTTCCCTGAGTGGTTGCAGTACGTAACCGAGAAGCTCGGAAATGACGTTCATTTCCAATGTCGGGTTGAGAAAATTGAACTCGAAAACGGACAGGCAACAGGAATCACCCTCGACCGAAAAGGCGAGAAATTCACCGTCAACGCCAAGCACATTATTGCTGCCTGCGATGTGGAAACGCTCTACGAAAAAATGCTTCCTGAAACGGCCATTCCGAAGAAATTGAAGCAGAAGTTGAAGGATGCCCAATTGTACAGCTCAGCCGTTACCATCAGTTTGGCGTTGGATTGCCCTGTGGAGAATCTCGGGCTGGATGATGCCATGCTTTTCATTGTGCGAGATGATGTGAAACGCACAGAGCACAACG
>JBJOHR010000133.1:0-6956 GCA_046047575.1 Bacteroidota bacterium
GCCAACCGTAACCTGGACCACAAAGTTCCCAGCGGCATCAAAGAAAACCGCAGAACCGTCAGCTTGTGGGTCGTTTGCTTCCACAGCAGCTACAACGTAACCATCAACATAGGCAACGCTATTCACGCCAGAACCGTAGCTTGTAAGGTCAATGGAAAAGTCCAAACTCGGGTTGGTGGGATCAGAAAGATCGATAGCATCAATAGCAACTGTAGCACCATTTGTTGAGTAAACGAGCTCATCTTCAGCATTCCAGGCCATGATCTCTGTGGCAGCAGCATCAAACACGCCTGTGTGGTAGCTCCCTACCGGAGTTAAAGTAACCTGAGCCGAAGCCACAAGGCTACTGAATAAGGCGCAAACTGTAAGTAGATTTTTTCTCATGATTGTAGTTATAGGTTGATGGCAAACATATTCTGTCAATGATCCCGGCTCGATAATTCATCCTTACCATTCTCTTAAGTATTGAGGGTGAAATATCAAGCCATTGCTAACGGATCATGAACAGATTATCGACCAGTTCCAGCTACTCCCTAAGCGAATCAAGTTCAGTCGAGCATTTAAGAATTGCTTAACTCAAGGGCATTTGTGCTGGTCTATATTTGGCCTGTGCAACTATTGACCCTGCTGTTTTATCTCTTTCCATTCCATGGAGAGTTGAGCGTCAGAATCGCTGAGAAAACTGCTGCGATAAGAGAGAATCCGAACAACCTCATCTTGTACATGCAACGTGGTGAGTTGCACCTTCAACATGAAAACCCAGATAGTGCCATCATAGATTACGAGTATGCTTTAAAACATGGAATTGACACTTCAACAATTCATGTTCTGGCAGCAGAGGCCTACTTGGCTGCAGGCCGATATGATTCCGGTTTGGAGCAGGTGAATCAGTTTTTGAGAATGGAACCTGAGCACTTGAAGGGATTCCACACACGCGGAAAAATCTATGAGGCCAAGAATGAATTTCTAAAGGCCAGAGCCGATTTTACGCTGGTCATCGAAAAAGCTGAAACGGCCAGACCTCAAGACTATATCCATTTGGCCAACCTACATCTGAAAATAGATTCCCTCGATTCGAAATCTGCTATTGAGACCCTGGAATTCGGCATATCGCGGCTTGGAAACATTGTGTCGCTGCAGATGATGATCTATGAGTTATATAGAGCAGATAAGAACTACGAGTTGGCCCATTCCAAGCTGGATGAAATGATGGAACCATTGAATAGGAAAGAAAGGTTACTTGTAGAAAAAGCGGAACTTTTCCTGGCTCAGAATAAACCTATTGAGGCGGCTGAAACAATAACTCAGGCCGAAAATTCCATTGCGACTCTGCATCCGCGATTGCAAAACTCCGGAGCCACCAAGAAACTGATGGAGACAATCGAGAAATTGAAACAACAGCTATGAAACATCTCTGTTTGTTCGTATCACTTCTCGTATCCGTCAATCTAATTGCCCAAGATGTTAAGATCATTCGAGGCCCTTATCTTCAGAGTGGATACACAGACAAGATCACGGTGTGTTTTAGAACGAATGCTGACACAGAACCGACCATTTTGTTTGGTACCGATGTAGAAAAGCTTGAAGAATCAACAAAAGTTGTTCACAACAGAACCGAGCATCAAATTACAATAGGTGGTCTGCAACCTTACACCAAGTATTATTACGAGATAAGGGCAGGTGAACAAGTTCTGATGAACCGCTCTGAAAATCTCTACTTCAGAACTCATCCGGATAAGGAAAGTAAGGTCAAAGTGCATGGCTGGGTCCTTGGCGATTGCGGAACTGCAAATGATGACCAGCGCGCAGTTAGAGATGCTTACTACAATTATATGGGCCAACGCGCCACAGACATGATTCTTTTCCTTGGCGATAACGCCTATCAGCGCGGTACGGACAACGAGTATCAGAAGGCACTTTTTGAAGACATGTACGAAGCTCGTTTGCAAAACAGCGTCTCTTGGTCATGCATAGGAAATCATGATGGTTCTTCGGCAAAATCAGAATCGCAATCGGGCCCTTACTACGATATTTTCCATTTCCCTACCAATGCCGAATGCGGAGGAGTTGCTTCGGGCACAGAAGCCTACTTCTCTTTCGACTATGGCAATGTGCATTTCATTTCATTGGATTCTCACCAATCAGACCGATCTGTTGGAGGTGCCATGTACACTTGGTGCGAAAACGACCTTGCCAATACATCGGCAAAATGGATCATTGCTTTCTGGCATCATCCGGCCTACTCTATGGGTTCGCATAATTCCGACAAGGAACCAAGGTTAGTTCAAATGCGGGAGAATTTTATTCCACTGATGGAGAAATACGGTGTTGACGTCATTTTCTCAGGACATAGTCATAGTTACGAACGTTCATACATGTTGAATGGACATTATGGTAATTCAGATTCGTTTAACCTTAAAGACCATACAGTTTCGAATGGATCTGGTGATGGAAGAGAAGATGGAGATGGTTCTTATTCGAAAACCAAAGAGCTAGAAGGAAAAGGCATGGTCTACTTGACCGCTGGTTCTTCGGGTAAGATCTCAGGGTTTGAAAAGGAGCTCCATGAAGCCATGTTTGTTTCTCTGAACGAACTTGGATCATGCGCTTTTGAAATCACCCAAGATCGCTTTGACCTAAAATTCATTGATAGCACCGGGAGGGTCGAAGATTATTTTACGATAATGAAGTAGTTGAAACTGAAATCCACCGATAAAACGAGAAATAACTGTTCGATCATTGATTGATAATTTCTATTTGAACTTCGTTTAACTTCCAATCTACTGCTTTGCAAAAACTTATCATGGCAAAAGCAGAAAAGCGAGGACCTTACAAGGATGGATTCTACTTGGAAGTTCATCATTCAGGAAATCCAGAGCCCATCTTAGTTCATCGCGAATCAGAAATGGAAATCCTGCAAGCAAAGCGGATCTATGAATTGAATAAGCGAGTCAATTATCTTGGCGAAGTCAAAGAAGGTAAACTCATCAATTCGTGAACATGAAGGCTACCGCTGAACAAGAAAACACTCAGAGAGAAATCGGACTGCTAACCATTGTGTCGATAATTGTTGCAGTATTCGGTGCAACATTCGGCATTCTTGCTGCCACTTTTTCGTTTTTACGAAGCGGTGAAATGCCTTGGGTTACCTTGTCTGCATCAATAGTTTGTCTGGTGGTTGCGGGTTCCGTTTTCCTAGTGGAAAGAAGTCAGTCTTAAGCTGACTTTATTTTCTGGATGAAAGATTGGAAGCGGGCGTAAATCTCACCTTCAAAATTTGAATCGTTCAAACGGGTTTTCATAACGAAATCTCCGTCATCCCATTTGTCTTTGGGCACCACCAATTTTATTGGGAATGCTTCAGTTATAACATCTGCGTGCTTAACCGCCTTCTTGGCTTCTACAAATACAGATGTGTATCCAAAGTTGCTATCCTTCTCCTCGTCTCCACCACCACAAGATGTTGCAAAACAGACCTGGTTTACGCTAGAGGGAATTTTCTTTAGAGCATTGCGCAGCGGAAATATCAACGTTCCCATATAGATCGGTCCAACCACCACAACTCTTTCGTATTTATCAATAGAAGATCTGAATGGCTTGTTTCCCAAACCGAATCGAAGCAACGAACTGAAAATCACAAATAGTAACCCAGCCAGATTCGGGTGTATTTCCTCCATATCCGCTTTCAATTCAGTAGCGATTCTCTCCGCCAAGTATTTATTGCTTCCTGTTCTTGAATAGAACAGTACCAGGGTTTTCATTAAACCTGATTTACTACAAAGGTCTTGACCGTGTGAACGAAAGAAAATGACAAATGCACTGTATTCATATGATTAACAATGATTTAAAGTCGATTTAACAAACCGATAGGGTACGCTGATTCACCTTTGGTTCATGTATTCTCAGGTACTTCCGTTACTTATTGGAGGGCTCGTTCTATTTCTTTACGCCATCAGCAGATTGTCAAAAGTCATGAAGGAAGCTTTCAGCGAACGCGTCAAGGAAGCCCTTCACAAATACACTGGAAACGTTCTTGTTTCTGTGGTGATAGGTACGGTCGTCACTGTGCTTCTTGACAGTTCGTCTGCTGTCATCATTTTAACGATCATCTTCATCAATGCCAAGGCGCTTAGTTTCCGAAATGCAATGGGAATCATCCTTGGAGCCAACATTGGGACAACGTTTTCCAGTCAGATCATTGCCATGGACATTGGAAAGTATTCGGTGATTCCACTTTTCATTGGCATCCTCATCGACATTTTCTCAAAAACCGAAAGACAGGAGAGATTCGGGAAGATCCTCCTCTTTTTCGGAATGCTTTTTTTCGGCCTCTACATTATGGAAGAGTCCGTATTGCCGCTTCGCGAAAGCGAAATGTTCGAGGTTTGGATGAGCAGATTGGAAAACCCGTTGCAAGGTGCTTTGATAGGTGGCCTTGTTACGCTCATCATTCAGTCAAGCAGTGCTACTGTTGGTCTTGCCATCATTCTTGGTAAGCAGAACCTGATCAGCATTGCTGGCGGGTTGGCCATTATGCTCGGTGCCGAATTGGGAACGTGTTCTGACACCCTTTTGGCCACTATCAAGGGAACCCGGCAGGCCGTTAAGGCAGGCCTTTTCCATTTTTTCTACAGTTTGATCACCATCATACTTGGGCTGATTCTGTTCTCACCCTTTGTGAATCTTGTGCAGACCATTTCTCAAGGTCAAGGCATAGACAATCATATTGCCAACGGACACGTGCTGTTCAACATTATTGGAGTAATTCTATTTCTGCCGTTTACCGGACTCATAGAACGGGGATTCAACAGAATGATTCCTGAGAAAACGGCTTAAGCCTTTGGAATTGAATTCATGATCTTCTGGATCTTCTGATCGATCTCTTGTCTAGTCAAATCTTTTACGCGAGAAATACGGTGAACTTTCACTGGTTTTATCCCGCAGAATTCCATTGTGGCATTCTTGATGGCTCCAAGGTCACTGCTTCCATAAACGAAGCGAATCCACAGATCAGGAGCATCAGACGTGCGAATGATCTCCCCCGAACGGCCTTTGAGCAACTTGTCCCACATTGGGTCTGTTTTGTGGTATTTGAAAGCAAAACCTGGAAGCAACGCCCGATCGAAAAAACCCTTTAATAACGCTGGCATGGCTCCCCACCACATCGGGTAAACGATGACCCATTTTTCACACCAAAGCAGATTTTCCTGCGCCTGTTTCAGATCAGGTTCCAGTTCCTGTATCACCTTGAACCCTTTGTGTAGGATCGGGTCGAATTCCATTTCCCCGATCTTCTGGTAACGCACTTCATGACCCAGTTCTGTAGCCCGTTTGATGTATGCATCTGCAATCGCTCCGTTGAGCGAATCACTATCTGGATGTCCGAGCAAAAGGTAGATTTTCATGGAATTCAGTTCTTCTTCAGAACCTCAAAGTAGATCTCTGGCCTATCGATGTTGATCATGTCAACGCCTTTCGTTGCAAGGACTTTCTTGAAGTAGGCCTCATCCTCCTTACTGCCGTAAAGCATAATCTTCAAGTTGTGCTTTTTGCATACCGCAATGAACTCTTCCGTCACACTCCCAATGCCGCACTCAATTATCTGAGGATGATAGGTTGCTACTGCCGCTTCCACTGCTTCCACTGAACCAGCATTTACTTTTAGCGGCAGATCCGCTGAGAGTTTACGGAACTGCTTCATCCATTTCTTCTTACTGGACCAGAAGAAACAGTCATTTTCCATCCCAACTTCCTTCACCAGATCAATGAGTTGTTGCGGGTTGGCATCCTTCACATCGAAGTAAACCTTGGCCTTACCCTTTATCCAAAGAAGGTATTCTCTCAATTTCGGAACAGGTTCGCCTTTGAACTCTTTCCCGTACCAACTTCCAGCGTCCAGTTTATCAATCTCAGCACTTGTCATCGAACCGAAAATTCCGGAACCATCGGTAGTGCGGTCAACCGTTGGGTCATGCATAATGTACAGCACACCATCATTACTGGTTCTAACGTCAATTTCCACGAAATGCGCTCCAAGTTTGATGGCCGCTTCGGCCGAAGCTTTCGTATTCTCAGGTGCAAGATGGTTGGCTCCGCGATGGACCACGACTTCTATCTGTGCTGTTGCGGAAACCGCTAAAAGGAGAAACGGGAAAAACGAAAAAAGCGTTCTCATCAATGCGAAAGTTGAAATGGTGTGAACGGCCTGCGCTCATCGCCTACAAGGTAGCCCGCACGCAGCATTTGACCATGATGATGGTCGAAATACTCAATCTTAAGCTCGTGTTTTCCTTTATCAAGGATGATGTCACCATACTGCCAGAAAGCTCCGTGGTCGCCATCGTTATCCACCACCAATTGTCCATCGATGTAGAGTTTGGAACCATCATCTGAACGTGTGAAAAAACGATACGTTCTGCTTTCATCCAAGTCCACAAAACCTTCCAGAACCAAGCCCCAAAGGTCTTCCTTGGTGTTGTTGCATTCCGTTTCATTGACCGTCTGCTGCACGCCTGCCCTCTTCGGTTTCAACTTGCTGAAATCTGGCAGTTTTTCGAGGTCTTTTTCAAATTCGTAGTAGCTGAATTTCAGCCCTCGTTCGGTCTTGCCAGCATTCACCGCTGGAAGTGGATTCATCTGCTTCAAACTTCGCGAAACCACACGACTGGCGCGACCATCGGCCGTGTAGGTTCTCGCCCTCAATTGCGCTGACTTTTTCTGTTTGAACCCGCTTGTGTATTTGGTGGATTTCTGATTTGGTTCGGAACCATCTAACGTGTAGAAAATGCTGTAGTCCCTTTGCAACGCTTCCATACTGATGTTGGCCTCATCACCAAAAACAAGTTTGTCGACCGTTATCATTGGTGGTGGCGGTTGCAACATACGGTTAGCGGTTGTTTCATCCTCAGGTTTCTCCAACTGGAACGTATCGAACAACCGGCCTTCATGATCAATGG
>JBJOHR010000134.1:0-2965 GCA_046047575.1 Bacteroidota bacterium
CGGGCATGAAGAATGCGTTCGAAAGAGTTCTGCTTTTCGTTGTTGTCGGGTTTTTTGGTTTTTTCTTCCTGCTTAGCCTTCGTGGCAGAGTTGAAGCCAATTGGACTGCCACAGCTTTCCTTCCGCTGATTATTCTTGGTACCAATGCCATCTCAAGGAACGAGAACATTCATCGATGGTTTAAGCCCGTGGCCGTTTTCTGTGCTGTCATTCTTATCGTTGGTAGAATCTATGCCGCCTCACCGATTGCTGGCAAAGGTCTAGAGCTCAATTTTCCTGCGGTCGGTTGGCAAGAGTGGGCCCAGGCCATAAAAAAGAAAGCCGATGGCAAGCCAGTGGTATTCGTTTCATCGTATCAACTACCCTCTCAGTACACTTTTTACAGTGGTGAACAAGGCTACCAGTTCAACGCCTTGAACAACGATGGAAGCCAATTCAGTCTTTGGAATATGGATGATGAGATTGCTGGGTTGCCTTACGTTTTTGCCATTCCATACGGAGATATGGCAGATAAGGAGTTGAAAGTGGACGGATTTCCCTCTATTTACCTTTGGGAGATGGACAATTACCAAAGTTTCCGTGAACTGAGATTTACTTTCGAAAAAGAGAACATTAAAGTTCTACCAAATGAGCAATTGACCCTGGAAGGAGAAGTCCGAAACGGAACCAACAATCCCATTCCTCTCGACTCATTGATCAATGCAAGAAAACTGTCTTTGATGTTCTATGCAGATAAAAAGGACACAGTGGTCTACAATGTTTCATGCACGGGTTGTGATGGGGTTTTGGTGCCCAAGAAATCGAAGCCCGTATCTTTTACATTCAATGCGCCTCTGCAATCGGGCAAGTATCTAATTAGGTTTGGATTGGATATTAACTTAGGGCTGGCCGAACAGAACTCAGATTACATTCCATTCACCGTTATCGAAAAGTGAGTTTCCAAGATTTCATAAAGCTTTGTCGGGTTCATCAATGGGTGAAGAACGGATTCATTTTTCTGCCCGCATTTTTCGGGCAAGCACTGAATCCGGAAAATGGCGTTTCGCTTCTGCTTGGGTTTCTTTGCTTCTCGTTTCTGGCATCAGCGGTTTACATCTTCAATGATATTATAGATGCACCCGATGACAGACTGCACAACGAAAAGAAAGACCGACCGATAGCCGCTGGGAAAGTGAGCGTTGGAAAGGCTTATAGTATTTCGGCATTGCTTTTAGCCGTGTCGCTGGCTGGTGCGTTTATGATTAATCAAATGTTCTTGATTGCGTGCGTAGTCTATTTAATTCAAAACCTGTTCTATTCCACTTGGCTCAAGAAATTTGCTTTGATCGACATCACCATCATCTCACTTGGCTTCCTCATCCGACTGTTTGCGGGTGGCGTCATTGCAGATGTGCCGATCTCCAATTGGATGTACATCATGGCATTTCTGCTAGCAATGTTGCTGGCGTTGGGCAAACGCAGAGACGACCTTCTGATCCTCAAAAATGAGGGTACGGAAGTGCGAAAAGCCGTGCGTGGCTACAGTTTGGAATTCGTGAACATCATTTCGGTGATGCTGAGTGCGATTACGGTTGTGGCCTATATCATGTACACGCTTTCGCCCGAAGTGATCGCGAGAGTCGGTAATTCACATGTTTATGTCACTTCGCTGTTCGTCTTTCTTGGCGTGCTACGCTATTTGCAATTGGCACTCGTATATGAGAACACGGGCAGCCCAACACTCATTCTTTTGAAGGACAACCCAACGCGCCTTATCGTTTTGGCTTGGCTCCTCACTTTCGGTTACCTGCTTTATTTCTGATGTCGAAAACCGAAATAGCCGGCTGGGGAAATTATCCGAGGATTGCGGCTGAAGTAGCCAATCCAACTTCCGAAAAAGATGTTGCCGCACTTCAAACCAAACTCCAGCATTTCATTCCGCAGGGCGCGAAGAAAAGCTATGGAGATGCCTCGCTTTCTCAAAGAGTCATCTCATCTCTAAGTCTGAATCAAACCATAAGCTTTGATGTTGGGAACGGCATTTACACCTGCCAATCAGGTAAAATGCTCAGCGATGTGTTGGACGAAATTGTCCCTCACGGATTCTTTCTTCCTGTAACGCCAGGCACCAAGTTCATCACGGTTGGTGGCGCGATCGGTTCAGACATTCACGGCAAGAATCACCACAAGGATGGTTGTTTTTCGGAGCATCTTATTTCATTCAAAATTGTCTTGGCTGATGGTTCGATCAAAGGTTGTAGCCGAACCGAAAACGCAGACCTTTTCTGGGCAACCTGTGGCGGAATGGGGCTGACAGGTTTCATAACCGAAGCTTCCTTCAAATTGAAACCGATAACCACTTCCAAAATCCTCAACCGAACTATCAAATGCGCCAATCTGAATGAGTTGGTCGATGCGCTCTTGGCGAATCAGGATTACACCTATTCCGTTTCGTGGATCGATTACATCACCTCAGGGAAAAACATGGGGCGTTCATTGCTTTATCTGGGCGAACACTCTTCCGAAAATGAGGTTCCTGAACCAAAACTGAAGAATTTCAAAACTCCGAAACCGATTATTGGTTTGCCGTTCAATTTCCCGAGTTGGAGCATCAATCCGTTGACTGTAAAAGCGTTTGATGAACTCTATTACCACAGGGTTTTGAAGCGCGACAGCTCGGCCATTGTCGATATTGAGCCCTACTTCTACCCGTTGGATGCTGTCAATAATTGGAACCGCATTTACGGTCGGCAAGGTTTCACGCAGTATCAATTTGTGATTGGTGAAGAACACGCACGTGAAGGCCTTTACGAAGTGATGAAGGAAATCGTGAAAAGTCGAACGGGTTCGTTCATTGCGGTGCTGAAATTGTTCGGAGAACAGAACGAAGGTTGGCTTTCATTCCCGAAAAAAGGCGTGACCCTGACAGTCGATTTCGGCATCAAACCCGAAGTTTTGAAGTTGCTTGATCGCTTGGACGTCATGA
>JBJOHR010000135.1:0-6627 GCA_046047575.1 Bacteroidota bacterium
CCTACGGGCGCTATGTTCCATTCAGAAAAGTTCAAATGTTCTCGACCCTCCTTAATGTGGTTGTCCAAGAAATAGTTCACTGGAACCACATTGGCGTACCACGGATACTTGGTTTCATTCGAATGACAGTCCATACAGGCCTTGTTGAGAATGTTCTTGAGTTCGACATCCGTTGTTTTGAAAGCTGCCGAAGGGTCGACCGAAACGGTTGTTCTTTCATGAGGAATGAACTGGATCAAACCGAGAACGAGCACAATAGGAACGAGGATCTTACGTGTTTTTGACATGATATGATTGCGTTTGGAAGAGCAACAAAGGTACGCAGGGCACGGCTTACAGGTCGTACCTCAATAGTAGTAATGTAGATATGCCAGTGTTTCCATGAGCATGGCCACTCCTAGGTGAACGATAAGTCCACCAAAAATGCTTCGGCTATGAATGGCCAGAACCCCAAGCGCGTAGCCACCGAAAAAGGCACCAACTGCTTCGCCAGCGGGTTTGCCAAAATGGAAAACACAGTAGAAGGAAGCCATGGCCAGTACCGCACGCGTTCCCATGATCTTGACCATGGTCATGGCCAGAGCACCTCGGAATATGGCCTCAACAGCCACAAAGCCCGTTGCGTAGCATAGTTCAAAAATGCCGGCACGTTGGGGAATGTTCAGATCAAAGACGTCATCAAAGTACCACGATTTATACTGCGGATAGGCTTTCTGAAAATCAGGGAAGAAGGACGCTGAAATGATCAATGGTGAAACCAGAGCCAATACCAGAAAGTAGGGTTTCAGTTTTTGCCAACTGAAGCGGAATCCGTAATCAAAATCGACCCATTTCCTGAATAAGAACCAAACTGCTCCCAAGCCCAACAGAGAAACGACCATCTGATGCACAAAGAAGTGGCACTTTGAAACGAAGATCATCTCCTGAAGATTCCAGTTCTGCGTACGCACATCTATCAGCTTAAGGATATGCAGCTTCGGTATCATGGCAATGAAAACGAAGAGAGACCCAAGTACCCAGAATTTCGGATCTTTCAGGAAGGCCACCTCCGTTCGCCATGCAGCAAGTAATGCAGTAGCGAAGTAGGTGCCACCGAAAAGGATGCCGTAATATCCGAATCGTGGTGCAAACCCTTCACGAAGATCGAATGGGCTGATGTCCACACTTGGCATATAGTTGATGTACATGGCCACGGCCAAAAAAATCATGGTCATACCATAAATGACCCGATCGAAATCCTTCTTGATGAACTGCTCAAGAGCGCTGTAAAGACTTTTCATGGACAGCGAATATCGCGAATCGATGCCTTGCCTCGATCTGATACCGATCACCTCAATGTGTGTCTAAGGTCACCTTAAAGGAATGTAATGTTGAAGACCTTAGACGAAAGTTGCTTGGATAGCTGGCAACATTCGCCACAACGATACTGTTAACCCCTAAAATGACAATGACATGAAAACGATATTGAAAATAAGTCTGATGCTTACGATGATGCTTCCGCTGGCATTGTTCGCGCAGGATGGTATGCAAGATGTGATCTATCTGAAGAACGGCAGTATTTATAAAGGGGTCATCATAGAAGCGGTGCCCAACGTTAGTTATAAGATAAAATCGCGGGACGGGAACGTGTTTGCCGTTAAGTTGGATGAAATTGAAAAGATCACCAAAGAAGAACGGGAGTATCAGCGAAGCGGCTACGGACATTGGGGGCATCGTGGCTGGGGAAACGACAGTCTGCGATTTGAGCCTCGGATGAAAGGCTACTTCAACGAAGTTCAGGTACTAATAGAGAATGTTCAGGGTGGAGTTAGGATGGTGAACGGCTACAAGTTCAACCGCTTTGCCTATCTAGGTGTAGGAATCGGGGTTGACCGTGTGTTTTCCAATCCATTCAATCCCAAAGTGAATGGCCTTGATAAGAAGGAATTGGCCGGGATCTATCTGCCATTGTATCTCTACCATGCGGGAGATGGTCCTACAAAAGGAAGATTTACACCCTTTTATGCCATTGAAGCCGGTTATGCCATGGCGTTCAAAGGTTGGGGCGATACCGATAAGAATGTAGATGATTTTGGAAATCGATTGAAAGGAGGCGCCATTGCGGGTGCCGGCCTCGGATTTAAGATCCACTCAAGAAGACACAGAGGGCATTTCAGCATTCTCTTCAATGTAAATTACAAGCAGGTGAACTTTGAGCGGGATCAGTTGTTCTTAAGTAGTGGTGGTCAGGTTACAGGGTTTGTAACCAAGCAGGAGGTGGGCCATCTGATTATTCCAGGCATCAGACTTGGAATAGGTTTCTGAAAAGAGGGTAGGTAGCCTTCCGTTCTCATGGAAGGTGATTGGTTGATCGGGGCCGCTGGCATTGCCAGCGGCCCTTCTTTTTTATTGAATACTTATTCTACGGGTACTGACTCCATTTTCAGTTTCTATGGAAATGAGATAGATGCCAGCGATCACATCTTGAAGATCAAGTACAGTTTCGGTTGGATCAAAAAACCTAACTGTACGACCCTGTAGGTCATCAAGTCTGATAGTCGATGGTCGTATTCCATTCAGGTTCAATGTCAACGATCCCGTTGTTGGGTTCGGATAGGCCGCAAACTCATTCAGGTATCGGTCTTCAATTCCGAGCACGTTGAATACACAATCGTTGTATGTGGGTTTAACGGTCGAAGTGTCAACCACAATATTCTCATCGCCTGGTAGATAGTAGGTGTAGGCAAAGTAGATCAGGAACATTTCATCTGTGGTAGCCTCACCCGCGGTAACCAATTGAGGAGGGTCGTTGGGGTTGTTCGGATTGTTGTTGGTGTTGTCGTAGGTTGCTACACCATACAAGGTACTGTTTGCCGGAATTCGTAACGGTTGCCTGAACTGATAGAAGCCCTGATAATGGAAATCCCATTCAGGAATATCAAAAAATGGAATGGTCTGACTCTGTGGAGTAACCGCCCATGATTTTATGGATGTTCCAATAAGGTGCATGTGCGGACCAACCGCGAGTACGGTCAGATCCACGTTAGGTATTGTAAATTGATTGTGGAAATCCCGAATCTGATTTGGGAGAATGACCAGCGGTCCGTCTGTAAGGCTCGTCCCGAAATTAAGAGGCGCTGTGAAGAATACTTCCCTCGTATTCCAAGCACCTTGAAATAGGTCGAAGTTTATCTTGGTCTGATCTACCTGCCCACCCGTTCCGGCCGGATAGTGCATTTGGAAGATGATATTACTTCCCGCCAATAACTTGGTGCCCATGTTCTGAGGAAAGAAATAAGGCTGCTCTCCCGGAACCCATATCCCGATAAGTTTCGAAGAACTGCTACCTGTACCTCCAAAGCCTGTGTAGCCAGGATTCGGGTCTTGGGCATCCAATTGCAATGGTAGATCGGAAGTATCTGAAAAGACCAAAACGTGATGCACCATTTCTCCATTACCGGGTACCACCTCAAATCCACTTACAAACATGTCCTCGTTCAAGCCTGTTGGAATAACGAAACATTGATAGAGGTCGTGATTGTTCTCAAAGTTGGTAAAGGGCTGCATGGTAAGCGTAAGGTCAGGATTTGTAATGACCTCATTGCCTCCATATACAGGTGCCATAGGTGGTGTGCCTCCGCCTTCGGGCATTCCTCCATTCACCCAAGCGTTCAGAATGTCGATCTCCTCCTGAGTCAGCACCCGTTCGTGTGCCAAGCGATTATAATCTGGATCTGGAGGCCATGGTGGCATATTGCCTGCATTTACCGCCCCAACAATCCCGAAGCCGGCAGAGGTGGCATCATCGTAGGTCATCAATGCAAATGGTCCGATTCCTCCATCATGATGACAAGGCGTGCAGTTGGTATACAGAATACACGCCACATTATCGTTGTAAGTCGGTGTGGTCTGTGCTTGTATGAACTGAGCAGATAAGAGCAAAGACAAGCCTGAAGTTAAAAGTCGTTTCATGGTTTTATTTAAGTCGAAGCTTAGACGAGAGTAATGTCAAATGGTTTACGTAACCACTCAAAATTAGTTGATCTTAAAATCTGGCACAACAATTGAAACCGTTTGGAGTTATAAGGGTAGATGAAGAAAGCTCTACCTGAACCTTTAAAACCCAACGACTATGAAAACTGCATCAGAAAATTCAATGATGGCAGGTCAGGGAATCGAGCAATTGCTTCATCTGATCAGCCTACCAGAAAGTAAAACAGCCACCAACGGTGGAATCTTTAAAGGCAAAGTGGTCAGCGCCAAAACCGGAGCAAGAGTATTCGGTTGTGTGGTTGAACTTATCGGCACAGGACGAGCGTACATCACTTCGCCCACAGGTTACTTTAAAATGACCGAAGTTCCGGAAGGGATCTACCTTGCTAAATTCTCGTTTCCAGGCTTTAAAGATGTAACAGAAGCCGTAGTGGTTCTCGATGGGGAATCGTTGGATGTTACGCTGGAATTGGACGTAGTGGAAGCGTAACGAGAACATTGAAATGAACAAATGAAAGCGGCCGAAGAATCGGTCGTTTTTTTTTGTTCTACGGTGTCTTGAACTCGAGAGAAATGGAATTGATGCAATAGCGCAATCCGGTTTTATCCGCTGGTCCATCTGGGAAAACATGGCCCAAATGCCCACCACAATTTCCGCAGAGAACCTCAGTTCGGATCATGCCATGGCTTCTGTCCAGTTTCTCTACAACCGCACCCTTCTCAGCCGTTTGGTAAAATGCAGGCCAACCGCACCCACTATCGTATTTAGAACCTGAATCGAACAGTTTTGTGCCGCAACCGGAACAATGGTATGATCCGTCTTCAAAATGAAAGTCAAATTTACCGGTGAATGGGCGTTCGGTTCCTTTTTCCCGGAGAATTCGATACTGTTCTTCAGAAAGTTGCCTACGCCATTCGTCATCTGGCCTGTTCAGTGGAAAATCGTTCATGGTCTTCGTCTGTATCAAAAAAGAAACCCCGCTAGTTTGCAGGGCTTCTTGTTAACGTGATCGATCGGTTGATGTTCAGTTCACCACCAATTTCTTTCTGGTAAGAATGCGGTTGCCATCGGTTATCTGAACGAAGTACATACCCGCGGCAATACCATTTCTATCGATGCTCAATTGAGAGCTTGTAACCTTTCCATAGTCTCGGACCAATTTACCCGATGGGTCGATGATGGATACATTGATCTGAGCATTGAATCGGTTGTTGATCTGTAAGGTGGTGGATTCTTGCATCGGGTTCGGGTAGATGTCAAGTTCCACTCCTCCGTCTACCAATTCATCAACACCAGTGTAAGCCAGCAAGCACGAATGAAGTCCATCAACACGCTTAATGGTCTCTTCATAATTCTGATTGACCACCGACTTGATCTGTGATATGCAGACCAAAGTGTCCGTCAACGAGAAATAATGGATCCGGCATAGGGGAGAAGGATTCAAGAACTTTGGGATCAACGAATCCTGGTAGCTGATTCCGATCACTTCAGAACCTCCCAGCGACCATTCAGGTGTGATGGGGTAGGCCTGCGGATCGACCAGATTCTCCACACTTTCTATGGTGATACCAGACATTTCAAACTGATAGGCCGTAACGAAGTTGCCCGGATTCTTGATGTAGATGTCAATGATCTGAAGATTATGATCTACATGACCGATACTGAATTCAACCGTATCATAAATATTGGTAACACCATAAGGGAAATTGCAATGGTCATGTGCTGAGCCCGTAATGTGACCATCATTCGTTAGCGAACAGTCCACCATTAAGGAAGCGTCATATACGTCTATTTCTCCATCTGCATTCAGGTCGTTGCAGGTGGTAGGGGTTATGTCGTTGGCAAGAATGTCGGTAACATACACGTGTGCATCCAGATTATTCTGAGTGGCATCTGCGTTGATGTCTCCACGAAGAGCAGTTCCAGCACAAACTCCCTCACAATCAGGTTGAGCGTTACCATAGATCTGACCTTGGCAATCAACGTAGGGTTCACAGTCTTGCAACTGCTGAACATACATGGCACCGTTCTGATCTCTTCCAATGTAGATACATAGCTGAGCCCAGTTGTTCATCATGTTCGTTTCGTAACGTCCCAAGGCGTCTGGGTCATTGTCCCAATTGGTGGTGTTGACGAAGGTGTAAAGCCCGGTATCAACATCCGTCACATCGATCCATTGGCACGAAAGGCCAGATGAATAAATATCTCCACATCCGGCAGAAATGCCCATGGTGCTACATCCGTATTGTGCTGTTCCTCCACCAGAACACTCAAGATCCATCACGCAGAAACCATTTTTGAACCCTATCGGTAATTCAATGCCGTTCACATCATACAACTTGTATTCGGCATATCCCTTATAATGAGTATGGTTATGACAGTTCACAAAATCGAACTGATCCGGATTGGCACTTGGGCTACCGATGTAATAGTCAAGATTTCCTATGTTCTGAATGTGGGTGGTGAAACGGATGATGTCTCTCATTCCATAACCATTCATACAACCTTCTTCTACCTGACAGTCGTTCTGAGGCACGTTCATGCTTGACATATAGAGGGAAGAAGATAGCACGTCTGACAGTACGATGAGGTCCGGACCGTCTGGACAATTCGGATCACCCGGATAGATACAGTTTCCATCAGAAATGGAAGCC
>JBJOHR010000136.1:0-20057 GCA_046047575.1 Bacteroidota bacterium
GTTCCTTTCTGTATTGCAGATGCTACCGTTCTTACTGAAAGCGGTTATGTAGGAGAAGACGTTGAAAGCATTCTAAGCAGGTTACTACAAGCTGCCGATTACGATCAAACCGCGGCAGAAAAAGGCATTGTGTTTATTGATGAAATAGATAAGATTGCCAGAAAAGGTGACAACGCTTCCATTACACGGGATGTATCGGGCGAAGGTGTTCAGCAAGGACTATTGAAGTTGTTGGAAGGTTCGGTAGTCAACGTTCCGCCTCAGGGAGGAAGAAAACATCCTGAGCAGAAGATGGTGGCCATTGATACAAAAAACATTCTCTTTATCTGTGGAGGTGCTTTTGATGGCATTGAGAAACTGATTGCCAAGCGTATGAAAAAGCAGACCATAGGTTATGCCAGCCATAGCGATAGGCAAGAAATAGATGAAGACAACCTTCTTCAATATATTACAGCTCAGGATATCAAAGGTTTCGGTTTGATCCCAGAGTTGATAGGCCGATTACCAGTGGTAACACACCTTGATCCACTCGATGCCGATGCGTTGAAGCGGATTCTGACCGAACCCAAGAACGCCCTCACTAAACAGTATAAGAAGCTGTTCAAGATGGACGACATCGAGTTGGAAATTAAAGAAGAGGTCCTCGAATATGTTGTTGAAAAAGCGATTGAATTCAATTTGGGAGCTAGAGGACTGCGATCTATTTGCGAGGCCATATTGATCGATGCCATGTTTGATCTTCCATCCACGGACGAAAAGCATGTGGTGATCACAAGGCGTTATGCAGAAGAGAAACTATCTAATTCTACAATTAGCAAGCTGAAGGCGGCTTAACTAGGCTCACATTTAAAGAAGAGGCGAACCCAATAGAGTTCGCCTTTTCTTTTTAGCGTTAACCAAGTGTCATTCGCACTCGTAACCTGCATTTTCAAGGGCAAGAATATAGGCATCATAAGATTGGGGTGTGCTGAAGCTGCTTCAGCACACTTCCTCTTCAACGCTTTGATAAGTACAAGTCTGACATTTCTTGCAAACAACGGTTGAAATAGAGAGGCCGATAAGAATCAGTAAAAGGCTGAATTTCGTTTTCATTTGTTAACCGATTTAGGTGATTTTAGCTTTCTCCTGATAAAACTCTGGTGGTTAAATTCAGTTAACTTGTGCAATGAACAAATTGATGCTGTATGAGATTCTCACTTATTCCGATACTCTGCGCCTTTGCTACTTTCGCCAATGCCCAAGATACCAAACCCAAGAAGTTATATATGGAGATCATGGGAGGCTATGGTTTCCCGCTGGTGAATGATGATCTGGGTTCTACCAATGACCTTATAGGAAAGGTAAATCAATTGATCCGGGCTGATTCATCAATCAGTATATTGCCAGTACAAGGCACCCAGGGTCCTGGAGGTTATGTCTCACTGAACGTTGGCTATATGTTCCATCCAAATATTGGATTTGAGATCGGAGCCTACTATTTAAGGAGCACCCGTTTTCTTTTGGCCAAAAACATCACTCCAACGTTTCAGGCTGAGCATACCATTATTGGAGAGCGCCTTGACCTGATTCCTCAGTTAGTACTGAACATCAATTTTGCTGAGAAATGGAGTCTCTATTCAAAATCAGGATTGGTTATTCCTGTTTGGGGACGTAGCAGTTCAGAGATCAGCATTGATGACCAAGAGGGCAGACTTGTTTATGAGTACACGGGTTTGACCAACCCTAATACTCATGGAAGAGTTAGGATAAAGGCATCGACCTATGGTAAATTCTCGTACGGATTTCAGACCAGATTGGGAGTTGGATATAAGGCCTTGGATTGGCTTTCTGTATTTGGTGAAGTGAAATTCGTGGCGCTATCTATCAGGTCTAAAGAAGACCGATTTGATGACGTGGAGATTTCACTCTTCGATGCTACTACAGGAAATGGAATCACGCTTACCGAAGATGACCTTGATGTAATTGATAAAAGCACGGTATTCGTTGATGAATTGACCGAGAACTCCAACAACCCAAATGTAAATCCGAATCCAGACCTCAACAGACCAATGGAAGAGTTGGCCCGAAAAGACAATTTCAATCAGTTGGGAATTTCAATTGGACTGAGATTTTACCTCAGGTAGCTATGCCGTTCCTTTTCAGTTTGGCGGCATTCCGAAAATCTTCGGCCAGTTTTCCACCATCAATATGATTCCAACCAGGGGGCATGAAGATGTATTTCATTTTGTCGGAGAATGAGTTGGTTGAATTCAGGTCTTGCAACAATGACCGTAATTCACTGAGTTGAGAGTCCTTCAGATCCTCACTATCCACTTCCTTCATAATGCCGTATTCCAGCTTATCCGATTCCAGATAAGGTTGAATCGTTCCAAACATTTTATCCCAAACAACAAGAGCCTCTCCGTAATTTCTGTCTAAGTAGAGGTGGTTGGTGCTATGATGTGCTCGATGTAAGGATGGTGAAACGAATAACCATTCGAACCATTTCCAGTGTTTTGTGGGCACCCAAAACTCGTTAATGTGAACCATTACTCCGTAAATCTTAGCACCGGCATCAACGATGAGAATCATGAGGGGATGGAAACCCAAAAGTGGCATCCAGATTATATTGTGTGGAGTTACCAGAAAATCTAGAAAAGACCCTCTGAAACCAACAGAAAGTTTCATTTCCTTCGGCTGATGATGCACTGCATGAATGCACCAGAATAACCTGACGCGGTGGCAAAGGAAGTGTATGAGCCAAAAACCGAAATCGTAAACCACCCAAGCTGCCAGCCACACGTACCAAGCTGAATTCAACGAGAAGAATCTTAATTCGTAGAGCCAGAACATAAGTCCCACAAGAAAAATCTTCTGCAGTATGAAGATGGGAAAGAAGGCTAGTCCTGCACTGATAATACTAACGGTGGCCTCCTTGTTCTTGGAGGCTTTTTTTGTGACCAGTAATACGCCCCATTCTAGGAATATCATTCCCAGAATCAGAACGGTCAGGAAAATCGGGGTGTTTTTGGCAATAAAATCAACCATGGTCTATGACCTTAAGTTATCCAAAAAGGAAGGGTCAGGAAATTCCCTTTTCCGCCCTTAACTGATCAGATGTTTTACTTCTGCCATCATGGCTCCAACCTGGAGGAGCGAAAATGTAAGCCAATTTCGATTTAAGGTCGGGTGCTTCAGAAACGTCTTTCATAATGTTCCCAAATTCATGGAATGCGATCTTAAAGAGGTTGTACGTATGAATGTTAGAGGTAATGCCATAAACGGGCGGGTCTTCTTCCAGTTCTTTCTGAAATGTTCCGAAAATTCTGTCCCAGATGATCAGAATTCCGGCATGGTTTCGGTCCAAGTAACGGGCGTTACTGGCGTGATGTACCCTGTGATGTGATGGCGTGTTCAATACCCATTCCAATGGTCCGAGTGATTTGATCGTTTTCGTATGAACCCAGAATTGATAAATGAGACTGATTCCCATCATCGTGAATATCATCACAGGTTCAAATCCGATTATCGGCAACCAGCACCAGAAAATGTATTTGTAGAACATTTCGGTCCAACTTTGTCGCAACGCAACGGCCAGATTGTAATTGACGGAGGAATGGTGGTTGATGTGAGCCGCCCAAAGTATTCTGATGTGGTGGCTGAGCCTATGATGCCAATAGAATGAAAGATCATCTGCGAACAGAATCAACACCCACGCCCACCATTGGTATCCAATATCGAAAATGGCGAATTGATGAAGAAACACGAAGAATGCAAAAGCAGTGAATTTTACACCAACACCAATGATCAACGATCCGATTCCCATGGAAATGCTGGCAACGCTGTCTTTCCATTCATGGATTTTTAGGTGCTCTCTGTTGCTGATGATTATCTCAAGCAACATAAGAAGAATGAAGCCAGGAATAAAGTAAACAGTTGGGTCTTCGCCCAGATCGGAGAAGCTTAGGTTGGAGAAGATTTCGCTGAAACTTTGCATTTACTGTGAAGTTAGGTCATCGAAGGCTTCGTAATATGATGAGGGTCACTCATCATCAAACTTGGCATTCTTGTCGTTATGGATCGGTGGCATAAGTGGTGTGTAAATAGATTCTCCGCCATCTACGGATAAGTTCACACCAGTAATGAAAGACGCTCCTGGCGAAACTAGAAATACAACCGCTGAAGCTATCTCGGCCTCTGTTCCCAACCTGTAAGTCTGGTTATTCTTACCGTAGCCTCTGACATATTCCTGAAATTGCGGAGCGTAGTTGTCCAGCCCACTAGAATCGATGGTTCCTGGAGCAATACTGTTGATACGAACACCATATTTTCCCCATTCGTTGGCCAAGGAAAGTGTCAGGTTCTGAATTCCGGCCCTTGCCGCGGCAGAATGGGCTAACATCGGGAATCCTTGGCGGTTATCCATGGTAATATTTACCACAGTTCCGCCTTTGTTTCTCATGCTTTGATTAAAGACTTCCTGCGTAAGAAAAAAGGTACCTGTTAGGTTGGTTTCAATCACGGCATGCCAACCTTTTCTGTTGATGAACTCTGCTGGCGATGGAAACTGACCACCACCGTTGTTCACCAGAATATCGATCCTTCCATGCTTTTTCACGATTTCAGAAACACAGGTCTTTACACTTTCCTCATCTCGGATATTGCAAATGGACAATTCGGCCTTGCTGCCATCATCTTGCAGCACGTTCAAACCTTTCAGCAGTTTTTCTTCGGTTCTACTTGCTATAATAACTGTTGCGCCAAGCAAACCTAGCTCACGGGCAATTCGAAGGCCGATGCCGGTTCCGCCACCTGTTACTAGAGCAACCTTTCCATTGAATAGACCTTGTTTGAATACGGTATTGATCATTTTTCGTTTTTGTTCAGAACTTCCAAAATCAAATTTGCAAATCGTTCTGTTTGTTTTCTTCTCGAGAATTGGTTTTCGCTTCTCGGAAGTCGTTTTGTTTTTTCGCGATCGGAGTAAAGTTCTTCAATGTATTTGGCAACTTCTTCTGCAGTTGCTGCGCTAAAAGAATTCTCTTGATGAGATAGGATCCACTCCAATGGTCCTTTGTCGTTTTCGACCATCAAAGTTGGTCGGCCAGAGGCCAGATAATCGAATACTTTGCCGTAGATCTGGTGCTTTTCTGGAGTGGCGATCAGTAGCTGCAAATGACTCGATGCCAATTCCTCTAACATCTGTTTGTGTGGAATTTTGTCTGTGAATTTTACGCTGGCACTTCCAGCAGCAGCCGTGATCCTATCTATCTGTGCAGGGTAAAAATTCAAACCAAAAAAAGTGGTGGTGATTTCGGCTTCCGGGTTCTCTCTCAGAAACAGGTTCAATCCCTGAAGGAAAGTCTCTACTCGCTGGAAGTGATATAGTGTTCCAGCATGCACGATATGGAAAGTTTCCTTTTCAAGAACATTCTCCAAACCCTCAAACAGGTCTTCGAAATATCCGTTGAAAACAACCGGAATGTCCTCTTCTTTTCGTCCGGTAAGCGCTGCGATCCGTTTGGAAAAACTAGGTGCGGCCGTTGTTAACAAAGACGCACTTGCCGTTACTCGTTTTTCCACTCGCTGCTGAACAGAGCGTTGAATGAGGCCGTACATTTTCGCATCATCCCAACGGTAGTTTGTGCTCCAACCATCTCGGTAATCTCCCATCCATGGAGTTCCGAATTCCTTGCTCAATTCAGACGCATATCTGAACAGAACAAAGGGTTCTCCACAGGCTATTATTACATCAACTTTATTCTTTCCAAGGTATTCTCTAGCTGCGCGATAGATCGGTGTTTTATTGTCTGAAGACTCAAAGTAATGTTCGGTCAGCAATTGCCAAACGGAAAGCGTTTTTCTGAAGAGTACGGTTGGTAGGTCGGTCTTTGAAATGAGTCTATCTCGAAGACTTGGAAAGAATGGCGCTCTGATAAGGGGGCCGAAATCCGTTTGTTCTGTGGTTACAGAGGTATTGATAGTAGGTAGATTACAATCATCTGGCCCAGTGATCTCTCTGTCCCAGTGACGAGTAACAATTATCGGTTCTATTCCGAATTGCTTGAAGTATTTGTACCAAGCGTAGGGCCTTTGTGCACCTATCGAATTATAAGGTGGGAAATCGTAGGCTAGTATCAGTGCTTTCTTCAATGCGGTAAGCTTGGCCCGTTAGAGTGAATCGTGGTCGTAGGTGGTAATGGTCCAATCAGATGGCAACATATACTGGTCCATTTCTTCCTCATTAGAATACAGAATGAATGGTACCCGTTCATTCAGAGGGCCAAAACTGAATGGATTACTCCAAAATCCTAGTTGCCTCAGGGTTTTGGCATCAGTGCCGTGCTCCATACAGAATGCTATGATTCCTTTGAATCCTTTTTTAACTACTTCCCGATTCAGGAATTTCATCATTGTCTTCCCGCTTTCAATTTTGGATATGCCAATATCGAACAGCACCAGTTTGTCTTTATCCACATAGAAAATGATGTAACTTTTGTCGTCAGACTTGGTGTGTAAAGCCAAATACTGATGATTTGGATTACGCAGACGCCATCTTATCTGGTCTTCGGTTCTAACCGCTTTTGCCTTTGCTGTTAGATCTCTCCTCGTTACGTCAAGGCCAGCTTCAAGTGCCTTTTCGGCCTTGTGCAACCGAATTTCATCCTTGATATTTTCAGTGCCTTGCGAAAAACGACATAACTGAGCAGGCCGGAAATAGTATCTGAAATCGAAAATTCTGCGCCATCCGAACTTCAGAAAGCCAGGCGTAGACTGACCGCCACCGAATCCGATGACAAATAACTTCTGTTCATTCCGAAGTTCATCGTAGCAATGCGTGGCCAATTTTTGGAAAAGGCCGCGTCTTCGATGGTTGGAATGGGTCATAGTGTCGCACGATTGGTAGATGGTGCGTTGGTTGCCATCCAGCATGAAAAGTTGAGGTATCACCCCGTAGTAGGCGCCTACTTCCTTTGTAAAAGTGTCTACTGCCACAAAACCGATAAAGCTTCCTGCTGGATTCTGTACATACTTCCATCTGAAGTAGTCAATATCTGCGTCCATGCCAAAGCAGTCTTTCATTAGTGGAACGAGAAGGTCAAACTCTTCTGCTCCAATCCGTTTCAGATCGTAAGAGAAGTCCTGGGGTCTCTTCAAATATTTTCCATCAGTGCTAGACATACCTTCTTACGATATTATGAAACTGTTCCATACGTAATGCCATCTGCGGGAAAGGTTCATCAACCAAATTGATCCGAGCGATTTTCGATGGTGCTTCAGGTGAAGGTCGCAATTGGTTCAACCCTTCATTGGCGTAAAGCACGAAATCATAGTCTGATCCTGCGATCACTTCATCGGCAGCAGCGCCTGTTTGTCCGTTTGGCAAGGCCAACACTGCAACCGAATTACCAAGGTGTTTCTCAATATCTTTCTTGGAACCGACAATTTCATGATGGAGGGCCAATAGGTCTGAAATGGTACCCAGAGAATCGTGCGAAAATGTATGACTGCCGATCTCAACGTTGTTCTTTTGACATTCTCGGATTTCGTCCCAGTTCATCATTCGCGGAAACGCTTTAGTTCCCAACGTTTCTTCCAACCGTTTCAGAATCTTGTTTCGTTCGTTGTTAGGAGTTTGCAGCAAGCATTTGAAAGTTTCAAGATAAAAGGGTGTCCAAGACCCACTAAAGTCATGAAGTTGAATCTGTTTGTCAGGAAGTTCAATGGATAACTGCAAAGATTGAGACATGGCCTCTTCAAACAGCAAATTCAATCGCTCAGTCCAAATGGTCATTCCGTTCGTTGCACATTCATTTACGATGTTGTGATTTGCCGGAAGTCCGTGCTTTACAAGCAGCGGAAGCGCGTATTCGTAAAAATCGTAATAGCCATCGTCAAAACTCAGAATTAGAATTGGCTTTCCTTTCGGAGAATAATCGTGGCATGCAAGCTGGCTGAATGCAATTACCTGATAGTTTTTCTTACAGTAACTGAGCAGCGCATCGAACGTCAATGGTTTAATTGGATTCCAAAACGGATTACGTTCATCTGAAATTCGGTGAAGACTAAGTACGGTCAATCGTCCGCGCTTCGAACTGCGCAATGCCATGGTCAGACCAAGGTGATGCAAACTATTTAAAACGAGATCTTTCAAGAAACGGTTCTGATCCGTTTCAAATATAGAGATGTTCCTATTCTACACGTTCGTACGCTCCAATGTCCGGAAAATTATCTCGGAAGTTGCCAATGACATCAGAACTCAGAAAGGCTGGAAATGCATTTGTAATACTGGGTTTGCCCGCATCCATGGCAGGTGAAAGTGTGTCCAGTTCAAAATTCTGCTCAACCGGATCCACAAAATTGGGGTCTTCATTGTAGATCATTTGGTGGAACTCTGCCGTGTTACTGATATCTATAGGCTCTTCGTCATCAAAGTTTATCCGCACAAGGCAATTATCGAAATCAAAGATGAAGTTCGAAGCCAGGTTTTTATCCAAACCAATTTCCGTCTGGTTGTTGCCGTAAACAATACAATTCCCGAAGTAAGCTTTGTTCAGGTCGTAGGTAAATACCGTTCCATCGGCTTCAATCCAATTATTCAGAAGCAATGCGGGGGTTTGTCGATTACCGTTTACCCAATAATTCCCGAAGGTGCAGTGGTAAAAGTCGTAGTTGCCACCTCTGGTCAACGCTGCTGAATACTGACCTGCATTACCGAATACGCAGTTATATGCATCTATGGTTGCTTCAAACGATAGCAGACCAACACCTGCCATATTTTCAATGATGGTATTTGACATGATCAGGTTCGGGTTTCCGTTTGCCGATAGCGAATCAACCCTCACTCCAATATTTCCATTTTTGATAAGTGCACCGTGAATTTCGTTGTTGATGCTTCCTGCATAAAGCCAGATCGTATTCCATTCTCCGGCTTGATCCTCATAAAAATCATCAAGCCGATCGCTAGCGAACACAACAGGATTTTGCGGTGTGCCGTTGACGATCAGCGTTCCGCCTTCATCAACAATGATCCCTGAGCCTTTGTGGCTATAAACTCTCGTTCCAGCCTCAATGGTCAAGGTGCAACCTTCGGGTACTACCGCCCAGCCATAGATAACATGTGGCTCTGCAGAAGTCCAGGTAATGTCGCAATCAAGGAAGGTATATGGCCCAATCGGATTGTTGAAAACAGTTGGATACGTGAAATCTGCATCCCAACCAAAGGCGGCAAGATCAACATCTTGAATGGTGCCATTGGTGTTGAACAGAATGCTGTCTGTAACAATGGCAGGTTGGCTCAGATTGTTCGGGTCGAGGGTTACATCAACAAACACAAACAGCGAGTCGTTGCCAGGAATCTTAACGTTGCTGAATGCAATTCCAGGAACCCCATCAACATTTACCCGATACTTGGATTGTTGTCCTCCCGCCAGCATTATGGAGGAGATATTCACTTCCTGCGAACTTCGATTGTAGATCTTAAACTGTCGGGTTGCGGATCCAATAGTTGTAAAAACCGTATCAAAAATGACCGTGTCGACAGAAAAAGCAAGCGCCCCATCAGCATTTATGGGGTCTTTTTTACAGCCATTTGTGAGAAAAATGACCAGGGCAACGATGGGAAGAACCCAGAGAATTGTCTTCATTCAGTGGCAAATATACAGATGCCGTAAGTACGATGAATGGAAAGATAAATTGTGTGTTTCATAAAAGAAGGTTTTGATTATCTTTGCGCTCCATTCTGAAAAACGAGTTACAATGAAAGACGGAATACACCCAGATACTTACGGATACGTGGTTTTCAAAGACATGTCCAATGAACATATGTTCCTTACTCGGTCTTGCGCCAAATCTAAAGAGACAGTAAAGTGGGAAGACGGAAACGAATATCCCATCATCAAGTTGGAAATTTCCAATACATCGCATCCTTTTTATACCGGAAAGATGAAATTGGTGGATACTGCTGGACGTGTGGATAAGTTCCGTAACAGGTTCAAGAATCACCGTGCATCTGCGGTAAAGGCAGAAGAGAACGAATAATTCAGGTCTGTGATCTGATATCAAAGCCCCGTACATTCCCGTGTACGGGGCTTTTTATTTCGCATTTTAGCGCTTAAATGAACTACATACTTTTTGACAGCGAACCGCAGCGGTTGCTCCCGCTCACCTTTACCAGGCCGGTAGCAGAATTACGTATTGGTATTCTTACCATCAGAGAAAAGTGGAACCTTCTACTGGGAGTTAGTACATCAACTTTAACAGTAGATCATCTTCAACGTAAATTTCCTTTGGTTCAAACAAACGATAATGTGTGGATCAATGGTGGGGTCTGTCCTACAGAACAGTTGGTTGATGCCATTTCGAAATTAGCAGACGGAGATAAATTGGTTAAGAACGGTCTGTTGCTTGCTGCCAGAATTAAAGGAGAACTGAACAGCGAGACCCTGACCACTCATGGTGCAATTGAATTCCCAAGCCATGTTCTTTCTGTGCGTGATCCGTGGGACATATTTTCGAAGAATGGTGAGGCATTGAAACTGGATTTCGAATTCTTGACCACCGGACGAAGATCCGGTCAATTATCTGCATCCAACACTGTTATCGGGAATGGCTCCATTTTTTTGGAAGAAGGCGCAAATGCAGAGGCTTGCATTTTCAATACATCAAGCGGTCCTATTTATCTAGGAAAGAATTCAGAGGTGATGGAAGGTAGCATCATCCGCGGACCTTTCGCGCTGTGCGAAGGAAGTCAGGTGAAAATGGGTGCCAAGATCTACGGACCAACCACCATTGGACCTGAAAGTAGAGTAGGAGGCGAGGTCAATAATTCGGTCATCATCGGATATTCCAATAAGGGGCACGATGGTTTCTTGGGCAATTCCGTTCTTGGTGAATGGTGCAATCTTGGAGCCGACACCAACAATTCCAACCTGAAGAACAATTATGATGAGGTTCGCGTGTGGAGTTATGCTTCGCAGCGTTTTGCCAAGACAGGACTGCAATTCTGTGGCCTGATCATGGGCGACCACTCCAAATCCGGTATCAACACCATGTTCAATACTGGAACGGTGGTAGGCGTTAGTTCCAACGTATTCGGTTCCGGATTCCCACGTACGTTCATCCCGTCTTTTCAGTGGGGCGGAGCGGCCGGTTTTGTAGAATATGATCTCGAAAAGGCCTTTGCTACAGCTACACGTGTCATGCAAAGGCGGGGAATCGAATTCAATGAGACAGACCGTGAAATCCTGTCATCCGTTTTTGACCTGACAAAGAGTTACCGAAACTGACCATTTGACCGATATCAGCTGAATTTAAAATTTCGGCACATTCATTGACAATTTCGGGGCTGCCAACAATTTAGTTTTGCCCCAAACCCCTATTTCAATGAACGATCCGTTTGAGGATATACTCAGTTTAACCAATTTGATAGAAGACGATTCCGAGTTCATTCCCTTGCTCTCTGCAGAGGATGAGGAAACCATGAACACAGAAGAAATTCCTCAAGTGGTAGGAATTCTGCCATTGAGGAATACGGTGCTCTTTCCCGGTGTGGTCATCCCCATTACCATCGGTCGCGATAAATCCATCAAGTTGGTAAAAGAAGCGTATCACAGCACCAAGGTGATAGGCGTTCTGGCACAGAAGGATGTGGCCATTGAAGATCCTGAACCAAAGGACCTGAACCGTATTGGCACGGTTGCCAGAATCATCAAAATGCTACAGATGCCAGACGGCAGCACAACCGTCATCATTCAAGGCAAGAGGCGTTTTGAAATACAGGAAATTGTGGAGGTACAGCCCTATTTTCGGGCTACCATCAAGGCTTTTGATGAGATAAAGCCGGTCAGGAGAAGTAAGGAATTCAACGCGTTGGTCGATTCCTTGAAAGACATTGCGTTGAATATCATTCGCCAGTCGCCCAACATTCCATCTGAGAGCGAATTTGCGCTGAAGAATATTGAAAGCCCATCATTCCTCATCAACTTCATATCGTCCAACATGGATGCAAGTGTGGCACAGAAGCAGAAGATGCTTGAAGTGGCCGACCTGAAGGAACGAGCGATCATGGTATTGGAACATCTTACCAAGAACCTGCAAATGCTGGAACTGAAGAATCAGATCCAGTCGAAGGTAAAAGTGGACATCGATAAGCAGCAGCGTGAGTATTTCCTGAATCAGCAGATGAAGCAGATCCAGGAAGAGCTGGGTGGCAATTCGCTTGATCAGGAGATTGAGGAAATGCGCAAGCGTGCTTCAGAAAAGAAATGGACCACAAAGGTTGCCGACCATTTTCAAAAGGAATTGGACAAGTTGGGAAGAATGAATCCCAGCTCTGGAGAGTATTCCGTTCAGATGAATTACCTGGATGTGCTGCTCGAACTTCCTTGGGGCGATCTTTCCAAGGATAATTTCGACATCAGGCATGCGCAAAAGATCCTTGACCGCGATCATTTCGGATTGAAAAAGGTGAAAGAGCGTATTCTGGAACATTTGGCCGTACTGAAATTGAAAGGCGACTTGAAAGCACCCATCTTATGTCTTGTTGGTCCTCCGGGAGTTGGTAAAACCAGCCTAGGAAAGTCGGTTGCGGAAGCCGTAGGACGAAACTACGTGCGCGTTTCGCTGGGTGGATTGAAGGATGAATCGGAGATACGAGGTCATCGCAAAACATACATCGGTGCAATGCCTGGTAGAATTGTTCAGAATCTGAAAAAGGCCAAGACCTCCAATCCTGTATTTGTGTTGGACGAGTTGGATAAGGTCGGTTCCGATTTTCATGGCGACCCATCTTCAGCCTTACTGGAAGTGTTGGATCCCGAACAGAACGACTCTTTCTACGACAATTATTTGGAAGTTGAATACGACCTGTCCAAGGTCATGTTCATTGCCACGGCCAATAACCTGAATACCATTCAACCTGCATTGCGCGACAGACTGGAGATCATTCACGTAAGCGGATACACGGTGGAAGAGAAGTTGGAGATCGCTAAGCGTCACTTGGTCCCTAAACAGATCAAGGAACACGGTCTCAAAAGATCAGATGTGAAGCTGAGCAAGCAGGTGTTGGAAAAAGTGGTAGAAGAATACACGCGCGAAAGTGGAGTGCGTAGTCTGGAAAAGACCATTGCCAAACTGGTTCGGAATCGTGCCAAGTTCGTTGCAATGGAAGAGCCGCAACCTGCAAATATTACCATTGAGGACGTGGAGGAGATCTTGGGTCCACCCATCGTTCAGCGAGATAGATATTCCGATAATGAGTTTGCCGGGGTAGTGACCGGACTTGCTTGGACAGCCGTTGGAGGAGATATCCTTTTCATCGAATCAAGCCTCAGTAGAGGTAAAGGCAAGTTGACCCTCACAGGAAATCTGGGCGATGTAATGAAGGAATCGGCCGTCATTGCTTTGGAGTATCTCAAAGCGCATTCCGATAAATTGGAGCTGACACCCGAGGTCTTCGATAATTGGAATTTGCACGTTCACGTTCCAGAAGGGGCCACACCCAAAGACGGCCCTTCGGCAGGTATAACCATCTTCACGGCCTTGGCATCGTTGTACACACAACGCAAGGTGCGCGATAAACTGGCCATGACAGGCGAGATCACCCTACGCGGAAAAGTACTTCCCGTAGGAGGCATCAAGGAGAAGATATTGGCCGCAAAGCGTGCCCGCATCAAAGAGATCATACTCAGTCAGGAAAACAGGAAAGATGTGGAGGAGATAGAAGAGGAATACCTCAAAGGATTGACCTTCCACTATGTGAAGAACATGGACGAAGTGATCTCCATTGCTTTGCTTAAGCAGAAAGTGAGCAACGCCATCAAGGTCGACTGACCTACTTCTTTTCGTGTAGTACGGCACCAAGCGTTATCATGAACTGACCGCTCAGATACAGCGTCATGTTCAATACCGCATCGTAGTCAAAGTCAACCACGAACTTGTTCACCGCTATCACACAGTCTGAGAGAATGAACAACACGGCCCCCACCAAAACCCAAGTGTAGGTGGGTTTCTGCACGTGGCCCTTTCGCCATGCCGATGTAATACCCATTACACTTATTACAACCGTATAGGCCAACACAGGCACAAACAGGTTTTCCGGTAGTCCGTCCTTAATGTAATAGAAGAACGCTCCGGTAAAGGCTGCAAAAGGCACGGCCATCAGCAAGGCCGAACCCATGTTGAACGGGGTCGGGGAGTCTTTCACGTTTCGGATGAACGCATACGCATAGCCGAGGTGTGCGATCAGAAAAGCAGCTAGCCCCACCACGAACAGAATCTCCACCTGCTCATCGAACATCAGTGCAATGTCGCCTATCCAAGAGAAGAACAGCCCGAACTGCACCAACTTGGTGAACGTGGACATTTTTCCAGAAAGCTGAACGTATTGAAACGCCATCAGCAATACCATGAACATCGGTTTGACGATGTAATGCGCCACTTGCAGCTCAAACACAATGGTGGTAAGCAACAGAAGCGCAACCCCGTAATACAGTATTCCGAAATTCTTATTTGATGACAGCATGGCTTTGCGTTCTAATATGTTTCACTACTCTGCTGAACCAGATCAGATTCAAAAGAACTAAAATGGAAGTTCCTTTCAGGATCAGGTCAAATGAGGGATGCTGCCAGAAAAGCAGCGCAACCAAGAGGGTTGATAGGATCCGAGCATATTCTGCCGATATCAACCATGCCCTGTTCTCCATCAGACCACCCGTTACCCCAAGGGTTATCAGTAAATAGCTCATGGTGGCATAGAGCGGAATGGTCTCAATGGACGATTGGAGAAAAAGAACAGCCGTGGCCAAAGCCAAGCTTATCAGAAAAACGAAGAACACATAGATGTGGTCGTGGCGCAAACCGTCTGCTTCATACTTGTGGTACGTGCTTCGGTCTATCTCCTTCGGTGCCTGAAAACCTCCCAGATAGGCCGGCTGCCAGCCCGGAGGTTTCAAAAACACCCGCACCTTATCAAAGCCCACACACTGCTTGGCCAATTGCCAAAGGTCCTGCCAATAATGGAAATTGGCCCACACCGGATTCCAACTGTTCAAAGGCGTGGTAATGCCGTATACCACTTCTTCCTCTTCTTTTTGGAACGTGCCGAACATCCGGTCCCAGATAATAAGGCTTCCTGCATGGTTCCTGTCAATGTATTTCGGATTGCTGCCATGATGCACCCGGTGGTGCGATGGCGTGTTCAGCACCCACTCCAGCGGACCCAGGTTCTTGATCGTTGTCGTATGTATCCAGAACTGATAAAGCGTGTTGAATGAATTCATGGCTGCAAACATGATCGGGTCAAAGCCCACCACCGCCAGCGGAAGATAGAAGGCCCACGAGAACCAACCTTGGAACCACGATTGCCGCAAGGCTACCGATAGATTGTAATCCTCGCTCTGATGGTGAACGATATGGGCCGCCCACAGCGCATTGATCTCGTGGCTGGCCCTATGGAACCAATAATAGAAGAAATCAACCCCAAGGAACAGAAGCAGCCAAGTAACCCAATTGTTCTCGAAACTATACACCCTATGCTCGTAGAGATAAAGGTACCCCGCAAAGAACAGCCCCTTCATCATTACACCCACCACCTGCGAACCGGTCCCCAGATTGATGTTCGTAAGCGCATCGTTGAAACGGTATAGTTTTCTGTTCTTCAGATACCCGAACAAAAGCTCAATTCCTATCAGTAGGAAGAACACCGGAATAGACAGTGCTATGTAATTCACTTTCATGCTATAAAAGTATCATATAGGCACCACCCGAACCATAGCCGAATGGCGCAAAAATCCGCGGACATCCTTTTGCTTGCGTTCCTAAAGCCATTGCCCATTTTGATAGCAGATGTTGGGGCAAGTTTTTTCTTTTTAAAGGGTCAGAGTTTGAAATAGTAACCGAACTGTAAACCAGTACTGTATAGATATGCAGTCACTGGAGTGTCAATAATTTGAAGGACACCGAAACGAAATGTCGGTTCTACTCTTAAACTCATGGTGGGATTTAAGGCATATTCAACGCCAGCAGAAACAGTAGGGGAGAGATTTATCAATTTGTAGTCGTCATTTGATTCTTGGGTGTTTCGTTCTTTACTGTCGTCAGACATAAAGAGCACAGCAGTATTTGTTGATTTTACAAGAAACTCGGTAACCACTCCAATGCTGGAAACAAACTTCCACTTGTCGCCACCCACCCAAAAATTGACTTTTACTGGAATACCAATATAGTGGTGGTTGTAAATGAAGCGAACGTGAGTAGGTGTTGCGCCACCATTTGAAGTGGAGTAAGTAAAACCGTAGCGCGGATCTATCATTTGTCCAAATGTCAGTTCGTCCTTTTTGGTCTGATAGCCTTTGTTACTATAGGAAATGCCAGTTTCAATGCCAATTGACTTTGTAAAACGATAACCAAAACTAATTCCTGCCGTCATGCCGAGTTTTGCCGTTTCTCTTTCGTTTCTTCCGTCAATGATCCAGTCAGCCGTTGTGCTTTCTCCATTTTTCCGAAGGATGCGGTCTGCATAGTCGGGCGAAATGTTTACACCGATTTCAATGCGTTTCAGTTCTCCTTTACTGTCAGATGAAGCTGGACTTTGAGCAAATGTTTGACCTGTGAAGACCAATAGGACAACGAGCGAAGTGGTAATATCTCTTTTCATCTGTGAGTTGCCAACGGTTGCCGCTAAAGATAATGCGTTAGAAACTGCCGCCCCTTCGCCATGCGTAGACAGGGCAGAACGAAACTGAGACTGACTGACGTACGGTCGCACGCATTAGATTTTAGTGGATGTTGTAGCACCTCTTTTGGTTCGGTCATTTAATGCTGCACCACCAGCCTATGGTGCTGTCCATCGGTTGATACGATGTAAAGTCCGTTTGACAGACTTATTGTGGAAATGTGGTCGGTTAGAGAAGATCGCATCATGCATTTACCAAGTGCATCATAAACAGAGATTTCTTTGGCAAAAGCTGTTAAATACACTTGGTCTGATGTTGGATTCGGGAATATGCGCAGCATGTTCTGGGTTGAAACAGATGAATCGGAAAAGCCTGTTATTCCCCCCGGCCCATCGGTTGGATTAATGAGGTTAGTGGCCTTGTAATAAACCAGAATGCAGCTCTCATTGACCGGACTCGAATTGCCCCAATCAGGAACGTTCACCACTGGAATGTTGTTGCCATCGGCCTGACCATTGGTGGCGGTATGGCGTCCAACACAAACAACTCCATCTGCAGTTTTGTGAACAGCAAACAATTCGGTATTGGACCCTCCTGCCTGTGTTAACGTATCCCAAGCCCCAACCACTAAAGAAGAGTATTTAGGTACATGCAGATCTGTGTCGTAAACGCGTACAAAACTGTTCCAGCAGCTTAGGCCGCCAAAGTAAGGCTTCACCATTTCCTGGTAGGCGTTTGCGGTTGTTATGGTCCTTCGTCCGACAGCTGCTATGCAGACGTCACCGTTGGAAGATACCTTGAGACCATTTTTGGCCATTCGGGTAGTATTCACATCAGGCCAACCTGTATTTGGGTCGGGCCATCCGTCCAGATTGGGGTCGGCATGGGGTGTGCCTAGACTGCCTGTCCCTTCGGCCAATTCAGCCATGTAGGTGGAAGCAATCAGTGTACCATCACTCAACTGCAGTTTGCCCAACCACGATTCATGAATGTTGCCATTTGTGCCAGTGAACCGATTCTGAAAACCGAATGCATTGGGGTTGGAAGCTATCGTATTGCCTTCCCAAAAGTTCTCAACATTATTGCCATGCGTTCGACCTCCCACAACCAATAGGTCGTTTGCATAATCGATAGCGAGGGCATCAACATATTGATCTGGCAACGATTCAACGGTATCGCCTGCAGGGGTTATCTCATGATACAATCTGCTCCACCATTCCATCTGTCCGGTGGCATCAAAGGCAATAACGGCAGGTTCAAAGTCGGGAGAACTGAAGGGGTTGGAATAACTTTTGAAATTCATGCCCAGATACAATTTACCATTTCGTCTATCCACCACCACACTACTTGCTCCCCATACAGGGCAACAGGCTTCGGCCGAGTAGCCAGTATAACCAGGTCCAACAGCCGTTGGGTTCTGCGGGTCGCATGGGCCGCTGAACAGGATATCGGCAGGCCATGTTCCTTTTTTCGTTCCTCCGTTACCATCTGGATGGATAGCGTCAAATTCCTGTTGCGTCCATGAGCGCAGTTCGCAACGGTCCCATATCTTCAGTGCAATTCCGCTATGACTTATGGCACTGAGGCCGCCATTGGGATATGCGCTTGCGGGAGTTCCGCGCCATTCGCCACCTGCCGTTAGCCAATGGGTCCTCCAGTTTTCCACCACCATTCGTTGTCCTTGGCTGTTCAGTTTGTACATGGCACTCCAATCGTAGCCATGTGCCGCTCCGCTCACGTAGTATACTTCTCCACTGGCTGTTACATCCCAAGGGTGATAATCTTTGGCATACGATTCGGCCCATACCACTCTGTGCCAATCGAGGGCAGTGGGCACTCCATTCACAAAGTTGTTGTTGAGTTTAGCAATGATGTAGCCCCCATCATTAGCGTAAGTATCGGAGGTGTTACAGCTAATGAAGAGGTCGCCTGTGGTCTGATAGGGCAACGTGTTGGTTTTTATGAACCGGATGTCTTCTACCACGCCTTGACCAAAATGAACCACGTGAAGTAGGTTTTGTAGGTCGCTCGAAAAATGAAGCAGATAACCGAATCTGTTTGAACCTAAAGAATTTGGAATAGTTCCCGAATAGGAAAGCTCGGTCATTGGAACATTGGTTTCAATCCAGTCCAAGGCTTCCGTATAGCCGCAGACCAAGAAGGTGCCATCGCTCAGTTGGGTCACGTCATAGAAGCCGTCCTTACTGGAAGAACCAGCATAAGTCACCATGTTATCTTGACAGAGACCATGGTTAAAAGTTCCTATTGCGATAATGAAAAGAGAAAGGAATCGGAGCATGATCAAATGAATAATTGGTCTCTAAGTAATTTAAAGTTCTACAACGGTTTGGTATAAAAGGCGTTTTAATGCCTTTTATACATTGTTAGAGATAGTATTCTATTAATTTAATTCAATGTGATCTTACTTGTATATACTTTCTTGTCTGTCCTTAATCGCATCAGATAGATACCCGGTCCTTCATTAAGTTGGGTGTTCCAAACATTTCCAAAGAAGGTATCGCTTAAGATTGCTCTTCCCATCATATCATAAATTTCGATATCTGTGGGTGATGCAGAGTTGATTTTGACATTAATAAGCCCACTCGAAGGATTAGGAAAGATGATGAAATCTACATCATCATTCAATTCATATACCGATACAGACGTAGATTGATTAAAATATATTTTGGGTGCAAAAAACGGGGATGTAAATGAAGTGCCCGTAGTAACAATATCCATTTTGTTATCTCCATTTAAATCGGCAACAATATTTGAACCGTTATAACTACCGCTTAAAGTGGAGTCAGCCAGAACGAAATTATTGGATCCTTGATTTTCATAAATATGACCAATTAAACCGTTTAATGCATTACCTATATGCAATAAGTCTAGTTTTCCATCATTATTAAAATCTGCAAAGGATGAAGAATGCAAGAATGTTCCTGGGAAGGGAGTGTTAGAATGGAGACTGAATGAAGTACCAGTATTAATATAGAATTTAGCGATGTATTGACTGCTGTCATTCTGTCCTACAATAAGAATATCCTGATCTCCGTCATTATCTGTATCACCGAAAGCAATATCTCCAAATTGAGCATTTTCAAAGGGAGTACCTGTAACTAAATTAAAGATTCCTGAACCATTATTTTCATACAATTTTGCAGTAGATACATCAGAACTATCAGCTCCGCACATTAATAGATCAAGGTCTCCGTCATTATCAACATCAATAAACTCGGTGGAGCTCATATATACACCTGTAAATATGGTCCCAGTAACAAGTGTGAATGAGCCTGTACCATTATTCGTGTATAACTTTGAAAAGACATTACCTGAAGCATCCTTCCCTGTCATTATTAAATCTAGATCGTTATCTCCATCGATATCTCCAAAATCAATATC
>JBJOHR010000137.1:0-7139 GCA_046047575.1 Bacteroidota bacterium
AATCAACAACCCTGCGGACATTTGCTATGCTCCCGAAACCGATACATTGGCCATTCCGGGGGCAAATCAGGTTCTATTCGTGGGATTTGAAAGCAGTACGGTTGGAATGGAAGAAGAACTGTTCGAATCCTATCTGATCTATTACAATTCGGGAATGCCTGTTGTACAGTTCGAATTGAGTGAGAATCAGGAGGCAAGCTTGGAGATCATTGATCTGGATGGTCGAGTGGTCTACAAAGCCTTGGAAGGACCTCAGCCAAAAGGGAAGAAGACCATTGTACTTAGTTCCATAGGATTGTACTCAGGTGCTTATCTGTGCCGACTTACATCCAGAGAACTGACATTCACGGAGCGGATCGTGATTCCCTAGATCATTTGGCCAAGGCCAATGAAACTATTCATTAAGGTTCTCTCATTCCTGCTTATTCTTCCTATCCGATTTTACAAGGGTGCCGTTTCTCCTTGGCTTCCTCCAACCTGCCGCTATACGCCAACTTGTTCTAGTTATGCCATGGAGGCCATTCAGGTCTGGGGACCAATGAAAGGACTTTGGTTGGCAATTAAACGCATATCCAGCTGTCATCCATGGGGTGGGCATGGCCATGACCCTGTTCCTAAACCTCAAAAGGAAGAGCTCTGAAGAATTGGCTTAAGCGGTTGGGAATTGTCGGATTCCTGTTCTTCCTTATCAAAGGATTGATCTGGCTTGCCCTGTTCTACGGTCTTTTCGACTATTTCAAGGATTGATTCGGCTCCAAACGGCTGCAATGCCCATTCCGGAAATGATGTGCCATATGCCCCACATGGCACATAGCAAGGCCATTTCACCTATTTCTGGGAAGAATTTGAAACAGATGACAAGCCCAAGGGCAGAATTCTGAATACCCGTTTCAATGCAAATCGACCGAGACGCGGCCTCTCCCAATCCTCCCACCTTGCCTACGGCATAACCAATTACAAAAGCCAACAGATTGTGCAGCACTACAAGCACCAAGGCCAATTCGGAATACGCAATGAAATTGTCCTTGTTGTTGAGAAACGCAACAAGTATGAACGCAAGGAAAATGAGCATGGAGACCCAACGTATCGGTTTCATGATCTTAGTGGTGAGCATAGGCTTGCGAGCCCTGACCAACATTCCCACCAACACAGGTAGAATCAAAAAAAGGAACACCGTTCGGAACAGTTCAACCACATCAAGACTCACCGACTTAAGAAGGTTTTCAGTTTCCAGATAAAGCCCACTCCAGAACTCAAAGTTGAACGGTGTGAATAAAACACACAGCAAGGTTGAAATGGCTGTAAGCGTAACCGATAGTCCAAGGTCGGCCTTGGCCAAGGAACTCATGAAGTTTGAAACCGTTCCCCCAGGACAAGCAGCTACCAGAAACATTCCCAAGGCCAAACCAGGAGTTGGATGCCAGAAGTAAGCAAGAATAAATGTAGCCGCAGGAAGCAGTATGAACTGAGATGCGAGCCCAAGCAAGGTCGGCTTCGGTCTTCTGACAGCCCGTGTGATATCTGACCATTGCAGATCGAGCGCGACACCGAACATGATGAACGCCAACAGAAAATTGAGAAGCGTTTGGCTGTTCGGGTCGAAATGAATGCTTACTGCATTGGGCATCAGCGCAGTGCAGATTGAGTTTCAGCTACTTTCATGCGCTCCAAGCTACAAGAATATCGCGAGGACCTTGGTAAGGCAACCTTCCGTGAGAGGTGCTGAAATTATCGATCATCAATACGTCTCCCTGTCTCCAAGGGTTTGCTTCCAAATTCTGCCAAATCAACTCTTGCACATGCTTGACGTATGACCTTGGAATTTCTGAATCATCATCGGCAAAAACCATATGCATGGCTTCGTCACCCGGATTCTTGAACAACCTCTTCAATAAGGTGATGACATTCAAAGCAACCATGTACTTGAGAGAGAAAAAGTCGCCCCTTCTTTTGAAAATATGATCATACTCAATGGCAGCAGCCTCTCTGTGGAACACCTGCAAGTGGTTGAACCATACCATTTGGCCTGTATCGGGATGCTTTTGCACAGCTGGCCTTGAATTGACCAGTTTTAACTTATCGTCATCTAACCAGGTAGGAGTAAGATCGTTTTTCGTGCATTCTTCTTCAACAGCCTTGTGGTCTGTGGTTTTAAAGAGTTCATCCCACCTCTTCAGTTGATACACATCCTTTCCGGTTTTAGTTTTTGGCCCTGTGTAATTCCGGATCAACTTAACGCCTCTGCGCTCAAATTCAGACCTGATCTTCGGATCCATCTGCTCATAAACCTTTCTAAAATCACACACGGGTGTTTCTCCCCCATCTTTCGGTTCAACATAACAGAAGAAGAACAGATATCTGGGCGCGGTGGGCAAGAAACTCATCTCGCAGTGTTGCATGATCGGATAATGACCGGGTAATTCGCTAGCTGAGTGTACAAACTTGGTTCTGCTGTTTCTGGGCGATGTTCCAGCATAGTTGTTCTGAAGTCCCGGTTCCAATGCTAAGGCCACGTCCTCAAAATCTTCAGGCGTCCTAAGCTCGTATCCACGAAACAATACAGCGCCATTCTCAATCAATTTGGCTTTCAGTTCGGCTTTCTCCGATTCGATCTGCACGAGCAGGCTTTCCTTACTACTACTGCCTTTAGGGCTTACAGTATACAACTTGAAACAGATTAGAGGTTAGCTGTCGAAATTGCAAAATGCAGTTGGCATTAACAATAATTGACAGGTCAACACGCTTTGGCACGATAATTCTTTGCTTGAATACACGTTCTTTGTGCTCCGAATGAATCGTCTGCTATTAATCTGCTTGTTTTTTGCGGCAACTGCATTGCAGGCTCAAGAGCGCATTCTACTTGGCGGAATCGTACGGAATCATCTTACTGGCGGTCCGGTGGCTGCGGCTCACGTAATGAATCTCACCGATTCGCTGGCAACCATCACTTCGCCCGAAGGCGCCTTCAAAATACCAGTTCACCTAGGAGACAGCATCATTTTCAGTTCCATTGGCTACCACCATAAGGCCCTTATCATCACAGAAAAGGAATTGCTGGCCGATTACATTGAAGTGAAGATGGTGCAAAGAGATTATCAATTGGGCGAGGTGGAAGTAAATCCACTTGGCACCAAGGAACAGTTCAGGCAGAAATTCATGGAATTGGAAGTGGATGATGGCACGATTGAGATAGTGGGAATAAAGGCTCCGTCCAAGAATCCGAGAACCATTCCGGTTACCGAAGATGCAAATGAGATCAAAAAGGCAAAATATATGCTCAGCCCGGCCTCGTTCCTATACGGCAACCTAAGTAAGGACGCCAAAGCGAGGCAAGAACTTCACCGATTGGAGAAGGAAAAACAGCGCCACCGTTACAACTACCAGAAGTTCAATGAAGATGTGGTGACCAAAATAACCGGCTACGAAGGTCAGCTACTTTTCGATTTCATGGACTACTGTAATTTCTCCGAATCACAGATCTACGGTTTTTCCGACTATGAGCTGACCATTGCCATTTTGAACAAGCAACGTCAGTTTGAAAAAGAAGGTCAACCGCCTGTTAGTCAGTAATTATTAAGGATCGCTTGTTCAAAATTGATTTTTTGCCGATCTGATGAATGCACAGTGATATGATGAAGAATATTAACTTGCACGGCAATTGAAAAATTAATGAGGTACTTCCTATTCCTGATTTTCTGTTGTTATTCTCTTGTATCGGTCGGGCAGGAAGCCGAATCGTCCGAGCAAACGGGCATGTCCAAAGAAGAAAAGATCGCCAAGGCCAAGGCGGAGGCCAGAGCAAAGGGCGATACCGTGCAGGCACCTTCCATGACACCGTATGAGGAAGCTGCCAAGAGTTTCAACATTGCCAACCAGTTAAAGGAGGAAAGAAAGTATGATGACGCTCAGGCCGAGTTTGACAAGGCCATAGAAATTGACCCCAATTTTGTAGAAGCTTATGTTGGCCGTGGCGGCATAAAGTTTCAAAAGATCGAATTTCCTGCTGCAATGGAAGATTACAACCGTGCAGTGGAAATAGCTGAGAATTTGGTTGAGATGCACGAATACAAGGCTTCGATCAAGAATGTACTTGCAGACTACGAAGGCGCCAAAATTGAAGGCAGCAAAGCAGATTATATGAAGACCAGATTGGCCGAAGCACTATTTCATAGAGGACATTTGAAGCGCTTTATGGAAGACAAAGGCGGTGGTTGTACTGACCTTCGCAAGTCGTTAGACCTTGGTTTTCTCCGTGCCAAGAACGATTGGCAGGATCTCTGTCAGTAAACTGAAATTCCGAACGTTTTACAAAAAGAAAGCCCCCTTTCTTTCGAAAGAGGGCCAAGCACAAGAGGTACCATCCAACCTCATGCTTATTGGCTATTCGCCAACTTCCTGTTCCATAAAGGCGCCTTGCTCATTCTGATCCTTCAACGTCCAACCATCCGTGGCAGAAGTTTCCAACCAAACGGCTCCCGATTTTCTGAACACCTGTGCAGACAGACCGAACTTGTTCTGAAACTCAGATTCAACCGTTTCTACCGTAGTTTCTGGAGTTATTGTTATATCACCTGCTGAATGAACCGTGCGAAACCTAGCCAATGCGCTATCAGCTGGAAGCATATCGGCCAATGCTGAAGCCTCTCCTGCGGAATGTGGCTTTTTGAAAAACTCGATCTTGAGATAAGGAAACTTCGCATTGAACTCTTCCTGAATCTCACTGATCGACCTGTTATCGTCTACATGAATTTTCATCGACCTGCTCTTTACATCCACTTGCGCAGAAAATCCATGAACTCTCCTTTCAATTCACGGTAGATCTTATCGAACATCTCTACCTCATCACGAAGTTTCGTATGATCAGCAAACAGCACGTGATCAATTGCGATCGGATGCTCTTTGGACTGATTGGCTAGGAATTTATCGTGATCGCCACACTTGCTGATCAACTGTTGGGCGACTTCTTTCTGACGGATGAACTGATTCTGAAAATGCTCAATCTGTGCAGTCACTTCCGTTTTGGAGTTGCGCTGTACCAATTCTGCAAGTCTGTTCTCAAAAATGCACACTTCATCGTAATAGAATTTCATATTTCCAGTCCAAAGACGATGCTCAAAATGCAATTCGTCAATGTGTTTTTTTGGGGCGGCTGTAGTACTCATATCCTTCTTCTTTTTTTGGATGGTTAATAACTGAGCGCTAAGTAAGGCCACAAGGTTGCCGCCAACCTTGACCACGGTCGGGTTAAAAACTGATTAAAGTCTGTAATTCCAGCAGCTATTTGCCTTTACAGAAGCGTGTTGTAGCATGAACCTCCATGCCTTCCACAGACAACACATACAGCCCTTGGTTGAGACCAGAAACATCCAACGACCAAAGCAGCGAACCTGATTGCGTAACCTGACCTTGCATATTGATAATGGAATAAGGTTGACCGATGAATTCCTTAGGGACGTATAGCTGGCCATCGGTAGGATTCGGGTAAACCTGAAAATCTGATGGAACTATTGCACTTTCATTCACACCAGAAATTATGTTCGGACGCAGAACCCAAAGTCCGCTCTGCATGTCAGATGCAAGAATATTACCTGATGGCATAAACGGGTAAACGCCCCAGCAACCACGATACCAACCGTCTTGGTGAGGCTCTGTTGACGTATCGTAATAGCCAGCCAGAGTCGGATGAGCCGGATCGGAACATTCGAACATGTAAACACCATCGAAGTAATGAGATACGAACAGATGCGATTCGGTGTAAATGAGATTATGCGGTATCGAAAACTCGTTCACATCGGAACCTATGGTATCGGTAACGATCAGATCCGTCATATCAGAAACATCTACGATCTTAATGTCCATTCCATGCGTTTCGTCAGCGAAAGCGTAAATAGACTGGTTCGGCATTAACCAACCGCTGTGATTGTAACCAGATTGAGGGTATGTGTCCAATGAACCGAGCATCCTGATGTCATTGAGGTCTGAGAAATCCACAATGAACAGACCTCTGGTTTCAGCATTCAAATAGGCGGTGTCGCCTCGAACGTACACATCATGAATGTAACCAACTGAACTCCAGAACGGAACATCTGTAGGGCAGTTGACCAGCAAAGTAGGATTGGCAGGATCGGCCAAGGAATAGACAGCGAACAGGACTGTTCCTCCGCAGACGTACATTCTGGCACTGGAAGTATCAATGAAAATATTGTGTGAGCGGGGAAACAATGCATCGCTGTTGTAGACGATCGGTGCAGAATCAGGCAAAAAACTCAGGTCAGCGATCTGCAAAGTGCTCGGGCCTTCATCGCAAACCATGTAAAGGTGGTCTGCATAGTCATGATAATCTCTATGAATCACTCCCGGACCGCTAAAAGCTCCATCAACAAAAACAACCTCTTGCGAATTCGCAGGATTGGTTACATCAAAAATGTGCGTACCCGCAGTTGTTCCGATAATGGCATACTCCGCTCCGTTTTTAGCGTATCCCCAGATTTCATTATACGTGTTGAAGTGTGCATTTGACGGAACCAGGTCGGTATCTCGCCAGTTGAAAAGCGAATCCATGTTCAAACTGGTCTGTGCCTGAGATACGAATGCGCAAGCGAGCATGGCTGCTGTAAGAATCTTTTTCATGGGACTCGAAAGTACAAGTTGCTTTGCTACTTAAACGCAAACACGCGACCAAAGCAGCCGTTGATCATAAATCAACCGAGAAATAAAGGTTTCAGTTGGTTCAGATCGGAACATTTAGGCAACTTGCCATCTCAAACAAACTATATGAAATACACGACCCTTCTGCTCTTTTTATTTGCTTGCAATCATCTGTTTGGGCAAGAATTCCTGTTGCAATCGCCCGATCTGAAGATCAAGGTAGAAGTTGTGGTGAGCGCAAATACCATTTATCGTGTTTATTACAGGAACAGACTCATCATGCATGGCAAACCGATCGGTCTTACAGTGGGCAAAAAGAACCAACTGGGTTACAAGGAATACAGCCCGCAGACTGCAACCAGTTCAGTTGACCGAAGCGCACAGCCAACCGTTGCTTACCGTTCTTCTGAAATAGCGGAGAAGTATAATGAACTGACCTTGGATTTTGAAAGTGGTCTTGGAATTGACTTCCGTTGTTTTGATGAAGGTTT
>JBJOHR010000138.1:0-3816 GCA_046047575.1 Bacteroidota bacterium
TACTTGTCGGGACTTTTTTTATGCTCATAGATTAGCAATGCCAAGACTATCACTTAAAGGGCAACAGATGCCCGAATCGCCCATCCGCAAGTTGGTTCCGTATGCTACGGCAGCCAAGGCAAGAGGAATCAAGGTGTACCATTTGAACATCGGCCAGCCCGACATTGAGACGCCAGAAGTAGCGCTGAACGCAGTGAAGAACCTTGACCGTAAGGTGATCGAATACAGCAATTCGGAAGGTTATTCCAACTACCGAACTGGTTTGGCCAAGTATTACAAAAGTGTGGGTGTTGATGTGGCTGATTCCGACATCATGGTCACTACCGGAGGCTCAGAAGCCTTGATCTTTGGTTTCATGACCTGCATGGATCCAGGCGATGAGATCATTATTCCAGAACCTTTCTACGCCAATTACAATGGTTTTGCCACCATGGCCGGACTGAAGGTTAAACCCATTACAGCCAAAATTGAAGACGGTTTTGCATTGCCGCCCATCTCCGAATTTGAGAAACAGATCACCGATCGCACGCGTGCCATTCTCATTTGCAATCCGGGTAACCCGACAGGAACGCTTTACTCGCGCGAAAGTCTGGAAGCGTTGGCTGCCATTGTTCAGAAACACGACCTTTTTCTTTTTGCCGATGAGGTATACCGCGAGTTCTGCTATGATGGAGCCAAACCGTTTTCGTGCATGAATCTGCAGGGAATTGAGAACAATGTGGTGATGGTTGACAGTGTGAGCAAACGTTACAGCATGTGTGGCGCAAGGGTCGGTGCTATGGTTTCCAGAAATAAGGAATTGATGACCAACGCGCTCAAGTTTGCACAAGCTCGTTTAAGCCCCCCAACGCTGGGACAGATAGCTGCCGAAGCTGCACTGAACACACCACAATCGTATTTTGATGGTGTCAAAGGAGAATATGTACAAAGGCGCAATACGCTAGTTGATGGTCTGAATGCCATTGACGGTGTAAGCTGTCCGAAGCCAGCAGGAGCATTCTATGCCATGGCGCATTTGCCGGTTGAAAGTGGCGATGATTTCTGCCAATGGATGCTCGAGCAATTCAATTATGAAGGTGAAACCGTGATGATGGCGCCAGGAGCAGGGTTTTATTCTACCAAAGGGGCTGGAAAACAACAGGTTCGATTGGCCTATGTGTTGAAGGAAGAAGACCTGAAACGTTCGGTCAGAATAATTGAAGAAGGTTTGAAAGTGTATCCTGGTCGGACGTTCTAAGGATCGATCACCAGTTTGTAACCGATTCCTCTGATGTTGGCAATGCGGACATTGGAATCTCCTTCCAGTTTTTTGCGCAGCTTGGAAATGAACACATCCAATGTTCTTCCAACATAGTCGCCTTCATCGCCCCACACCATTTTGAGGATTGTTTCGCGCTCAACTGTGTTGTTGGTTGAATCGCACAGCAATTGAAGCAGATCACATTCTTTACTCGTCAGCTCAATTCGTTCGTCACGGAACCAAAGCTCCATTTTCCGTTTATTGAATTTGTATTCGCCTATCGGGATGATGTTAGGGTCAACTTCAGTTTCGATGCGTGTTTGTTTCAGAATGAATCGGATGACCATGGCAATCGCTAGTCCACATGCGGTCAAAAGCGCCAGTAAATTATAGATGTCGCTGTAATCGTCATCCAAAGATCCAGCAAGCATCTCTGTTGATTTGGCAACCGGATCTGAGGATTCAAGAATGGTGATCACAAGGTCGTAGCAGGCTTTTGGCTGGTCGCGGGTTCCGCAAGCAAGAACATTGGGGTTTTCCATGTTGCCGATCTCGTAACTGTGAACCACAAGGTCGGATCCGCAGCTACGGAATTCCACAATGTATCTCTTGGCGATACCTGTTGCGAATATTACGCTGTCAATGCTGGAAGCCAGCCTATCGGGATTGAACCCGAATTCTGAATCAAATCGGATTCTGTACGTATCTCCGTTTTGCTCAATTGGGAGAACGCGTGAAGTGCTATCACCCAAGCTTAACAGAACCTGATGCCCGACCATCCGCAACGACACTTCAATGTGCTGATCCTGTTTGCTTCGGCTTTCATCAGCCAGACAACAATGCAAGGAAGCAAGAATCAAAAGGAGACTGAGAACGAGTCGTTTCATCATGCTGCAAAGCTATCCGTTCGGGCGGCTGTTTTAACTGTTTGACACTCGTTTTACAATAATTTACACTCGTTTTACGAACGAACGTTGGCCGCTCATCTACATTTGACCCGAACATTAAAAACAGAAGAATTATGAAGAAAGTCATTGCACTCACAGTCTTTTCCGTTGTAATCGGTTGCGCGGATGAGTCGCCTTCCATTTCGGCCCAGAACTCAAATCTGTGCAGGTCGATCTTAACAGACCCGAACCGTCCGTATGACCATGAATATGACCTGAAACTTTCTGTTGAAGATGCTGGGAATGGTGCGTTCAAATTGGTCAGTGTTGTCGATTTCCATAATGGAGCGTTTCTGGCATCGCCACTTTCTCAAAATCAATTGAAAGGCAGTTTTAAAATATCCTTGAATGAGAACGATAAACTCAGTATGGATGATGCGTTTGAGGAGATTCCACGTTCGGTGGAAAAGTTAGACGAGTTTGGCCACTTGGTGAATTGGGTGAACGAACAAACTACATACAAGAGAACGTTCAAGATCACTTCTCAGCATGATTTCAAGGTGTCAGGAACGGTCAGCTTTACAATTGAGCCGACCTGCACGTTTGAAGAGATTCCATTTGAAATTTTCTTCGTGGCCGGAGAGTTGCGCGTGCAGCAATACCCTAAGCTGGACAGGTCCACTTGCAATCCAAAGGTTCTGAATGTGAGCATGTATGAATCTCCTCTGATCAACTATGAAGTTGCGCTGAGCCATCCTTATGATGTCGATTTTAAGATTGAACCAACGGCAGATGGTCAGTTCAAATTAGTTACCACGATGGAACTTTTTGGAGGGAGTTTCTACGTTTCGCCTCATTCAACAATGAACTTTAAAGGACGATTTACGATTGAAGTTGCGCCAAATGATGATCTGAGCGTTGGGCCATATTTCGTGGAAACGCCTCAGAGCGAAACAGTGATCGACCCGCATCAGTTCGTGCATGGGCCAGTTAACTGGGTTACGCAAAACACACGCTACGACCATGCATTACAGGTGCATTCAAAACATGATTTTGAAATTGGCGGCAAACTCATATTCGTGATTGAACCGAAATGCACGTTGGAGGAGATTCCAGTGCTGTTCAAATTCAAAAACGGAGTACTGACCGTAGAGAAGTGGAAGTGTTAAGGATAAAGCAGATACTTCTTCCGCTTCATCTTGAACTCGATCAGTTCTGTCTGCCAGGTTTCCCGTATCTCATCGGCCGTTTTACCAGCAACGATCTGCTCGCGCAATTCGGACGATCCCGCCAATAGGTCGAAGAATTTCTTGTCGAAGAACTTCTCTTTTTCAGGGTAGTTCTGATAGGCTGAAACGAGCCATTCCAAGTTCAATTTGGACAAAGCCCGTAGACTGTCTTCCGCAAAGGTTGAAAGGTCAACCCCAGCACATTCCTTGCCCTCGAACTTTGGGTTTGATGCCACGCCTTTGATGTTTTTTGGCGTGAAAGAAGTGTTCCCATTCGGCATTTTCGGGTAGCCGAACTGCTGGAATGGTTTGTCCGTGCCGCGACCTTCGCTCACCACCGTTCCTTCAAAGTAACACAGGCTCGGATAGAGATAGATTGCTTTCTGGTTTGGCAGATTTGGGGAAGGAGCAACAGGCAATTCATAGATCAGATCGTGCGAGTAATTCTCCAATTCTACAA
>JBJOHR010000139.1:0-22968 GCA_046047575.1 Bacteroidota bacterium
TTGGCTGGCTGGGCGTAAACCAAGCCTACCTGACCAAGGATAACAATGACAAGGAGTAACCAACTCGGGCTGGTTGATATTTTACTCCTGGACGCCATATGGCATATCGGTTATCTGAGAAGCGTTACACCACCACGGTAAGCGTGCGGTTCTCCATTCTGGTCATAGATCCTAATGGAATAAACGTATACTCCAACTTCCACTTCCCTGTCCTTATACCAACCTTTCCAAGGTGATTCTATGTCAGCGGTGTAGTAGATCTCTTCTCCCCATCGGTCGAATATGGACATTTCGAAGGTTTCCCATTTCACGCCTTCGCCATATGGTCTGAAGAAGTCGTTCCTGCCATCATTGTTGGGCGTGAAGGAATTGGGTATATAGAACATTACGTCCGGGTCAATTTCCAATTGTCTGCTCGTGTTGTCTTCGCAACCGTTGCTTGTGGTAACGGTAAGCCAGATCACGTACACTCCCGTATCGGTATAGGTGTAGAGCGGATTTTGAACCGTTGAGCCGTCTCCGTTGCCGAAATCCCAATTCCACTGTGCAATATCAGGTGCAGAAAGATCGGTGAATTCGATCGTGGCCTGTAGCACATTGGTTCTTTCCGGATCCAAGTTAAAGTTGGCAACAGGAAGCGGAAAAACTTCTATGTAATCGGTTTTGGAAGCACCTGAAACACAGCCATCTGCCGATACCACGGACAATGAAATGTCATAAAGCCCAGCACCTGAAAAGACGTGAACCGGGTTGCTCACACTGCTTGTGTTGTTGCCTGATGATGGATCTCCGAAATTCCAATTCCATGCCACGGGCGTAGGAACGGTCAGGTCGGTGAAGTTCACTGTGTGTTCATGACATCCGGAAAGATCATCCCCTGCAAAATCAACCACCGGAAGTGGGTAAACGGTGACCGTGCTCGATGCATTGGCAGGAGGAGTGGTACACCCATCAACAACAGTGAAATTGTACGTGGTTGTAACCGCGGGTTGGACTTGCATTGGAAGAACTGCCGGGTTTACAAAGTCAGGATCCAGGTAATATGTATAGTTCCCGTCTCCTCCGTTTGCAACCAGATCAAGGATGGCAAAATCATATGGGCAGATTCCAGTGTCTGGATTGAACAAGGGGCGTATAACCGACAAGCTCAGCGGGTCCAATACTTCGACCGTTACAAATTTTGGAGCAGAAGTGCACCCGTTCGCATCGGTTGCAATGAATGTATAGGTAGTGGTGATGATCGGTGAAACGGTCGGGTTTTGAAGCGTGCCATTCAAAGTAGGGTCAGCAGGATCGGCTACCCAACTGAACGTTACGTAAGGTTGAGTTCCTCCATTCAAACTCGCGGTCAGGTCTGACGATTCTCCAATGCAAATGGGTGATGCGCTAGCAGAAATAGTTGAAGTAACGGGAGTCGGCTGCTGAATGGTCACCGAGGCAGTTGCCAAACATCCACCTGCATCTGTCACCGTGGCAATATAGTTACCGGCACATAGACCAATGGCCGTAGCCGTTGCTTGCGCAGGAACCGAGTTCCATGAGTAAGAAAGTGGGGCAATTGCTGAAGCATCGGCTTGTACCGTAGCTTGTCCATCGCATCCTTGATAACAGCTCGCGTCACTTGAAGCAATTATGGCAGATGTAAATCCGGGAGTTGCTGTAATATCCACATCAGCTGTTGCGGTGCACCCGTTGTCATCTGTTACGGTGACTGTGTAGGTGGTCGGAGATAATCCATTTGCGGTTGAATTGGTCTGTACGGGAACAGTGCTCCAATCATAAGAGTAATCTACAGCAACTGTACCTCCGTTTCCAGTTGCTGTTGCAATACCGTCAGGGTTGCCGCAGGTGGATTGCTGATCCATAACGGCATTGGCTGTTAACAAGGAAGGTTCTGTCAGTATCACTTGCGCGGTGCCCAAGCAACCAACTGCATCGGCCACTCCCACGTTGTACGTTCCAGCACACAGGTCTACCGCAGTAGGGGTCATTTGGTTTGCCGGATCGTCCCATAAGTAGAGAATAGGAGCTGTTCCATTCTGCACGTCAACCGTTGCGGTGCCATCGCACAACCCATTGCACGTGATGTTTGTAGAAGCATTGATCGTGACGGTCATTGCGCCAGGATCCAAGCCAACTATTACTGTGTTGGTCGATTGGCAACCGCCTGCATCGGTAAGTATCACATTGTAAGCCCCTGGAGCCAGAGCTGTGGCCGTTTGCGTAGTTTGGGCGTTAGGGTCGTCCCATAAATACGAGAATGGTGCATTACCATCCACTGGCGTGGCTGTAGCTGTTCCATTCTCTGCAGAACACACCGCATCTGTGCTTGACATGGCAGGCGGTGATAACGCACCTAGAGTCAGTGTAACGGTCACCGTTTCCGAAACGGAACAACCCGTAGCGTCTGTAACGGTACAATCATAATTTCCTGCAGCCAAACCTGTGGCTGTTTGTGTGTTTTGAACAGGAGCTGTGTTCCAAGAATAAGAATATGGAGCAACTCCCCCTGATGGAGTAACGGTAGCTGTTCCGTCATTTCCGGCACACGATGCATCGGTTGACGAAGGAACCAGAGTCACTTCAATGACGTTAACATTCACGTTTGCACTTGCCGAGCATCCGCCATCATTGGCCGTCACTGTATACTGGGTGGTAGTGCTTGGAGAGGCATTCACTGTTGCTCCCGCAGTAGACGAAAGCCCTGCAGCAGGAGACCAACTGTAAACGATTCCAGCGTTTGGGCTGCTTGCAGTAAGTGCTGTTGTTTCGCCATTGCAAATGTCCACACTGCTTGGGTTAACGCTTACAGAAACAGTGCTGTTCTGCGTTACAGTCACTTGGTCTGCAACTGTAACAACAGTACCATCGCAATTGGTGTAAACGGCTTCAGCGTTGTAAGTAGTTGTGGTGCTTGGACAAACGTTAATGGTTGTTCCACTACCTACAAGGGTGGCGCCATCGTACCAGTTCACCACAAAATTCGGTGCTCCGCTAGGGGTGAACCTCCATGCTTCGTTGTTTGCAGCCCAATCCCCAGTATTTCTTCCGGGAGGTGTTACGCCATTGGTGCCTGTTGCGTCTTGAATTCCAATTACGGCATTACCATCATTCCAACTACTACAGGTTTCTTTCTGTTGAATGTAAACCTCTATCACGTTGGTTGTTTCGTAAAGAACGATCTGTTGTGTGGTATGACTACAACTGCCACCAAAGATTCCCTGACAGTCGCAATCGAAGTGCGCTACGTTATTATAGCTGACCACGAACATTCTACACGGTGCAGCACCTTGAATAAAGTAGGAGATGTCACCTTCAACACTTGGGTCGATGTCGTGGTATGCACCCATGATGCAGTTATTGTAAAGTCCAGCAGGGGGTGGTCCAGGAGTTGGACAACTTGCCGTGTACGACCATGCACAGAACTGACCGGCTTGAGTAAGATCGAATGTCAGCAGACCATTAGCACCAATAACCAATTGATTGTAGCTGGTTCCATAAAAACAGAAGTTAAACGGAAGGGTGATAACGCTGCCCCATATATCATCGGTATTAATGAACTGGGCAATACCTCCAGTGAACGGTGCTGGCGGAGCAAAAGGAACTGAGGAAACAGTATATGCGGTTGTCGCACCGGTTTCAAGCACGGTTGCAGTTAGGTTTACACAATTAACATTGCAATCTACCGCTTGATTCGGACCGCAGGTAATATTCGGGCAACCGGGTTGAGCAGTGGCAACTTGATACGTTGAAACGCCAAAAATTATTGTCAGCGCAAAAATCTGGAAAACAGAGATGAAGATCTGATGAATGGAAGGTTTCAACGTATAGATAAAAGTTTACCGGTCAATTAGAAGACTACAACCGTAGTATTCAGTTGCCAATGCAGAGGTAAAAAATATCTTGGAAACAGCAGGCCTAAAATGGAGGAAAACCACAAAGACCGGGGATCAAAACGGTTACCTGTACAGCGTTACACGCCCACGATAAGTATGCTTCTCACCTTTATTGTCGTAGAGTTGTATCTGCCAGACATAAACATCTTGCGGTGCCTCTTGTCCTTTGAAAAGGCCATCCCAGGGATTGTCGATACTGCTGGTGAAGAATATTTCTTCTCCCCATCTGTTGTAAACGGACATTTCGTAAGTGTCCCAATTCACTCCTTCGCCATAGCCTCTGAAGCTATCGTTCCTTCCATCAGCATTTGGACTGAACGCGTTTGGAACGTAAAACATGAAATCAGGATCGACCTGTATCTGGCCTCTGTGAATGTCTTCGCAACCATCTACCGTGATCACGTGTAAGCTAACGGGAAATGTTCCGGTGTCCGTATATACATTCACTGGATTTTGAATGTCAGAAATCTCGCCATCTCCAAAATTCCAATCCCATGAAGCAATGTTCCCTGTCGATTGGTCGGAGAATTCAATGGTTGCCAGAAGCACAGTGGTTCGTTCAGGAGTGGCTTCAAAATTGGCCGTAGGCAATGGAAACACTTCGATAAATGCCAGATAGCTGGTATCCGAAACACATCCGTCTGTACTTGTTACGCTGAGCGATACATCATAATATCCGTCATTCATAAAAGTGTGTGATGGATTTTCTTGATTGGAATAGTTGGCGGTGGAAGTCACGTCACCGAAAGTCCAATTCCAAGCGGCTGGTGTTGGTACCGTTTGGTCAGCAAATTGAACCATGTGTGGTTCGCATCCTTCCAGAATGTCTGCGTTGAAAACCACGTTAGGTAATTGAAAGACCGTTATGGTGCTGGTAAGTGTAGCGGGTGGAGTGGTGCATCCGTCAGTCACCACGAAGTCGTAAGATGCGGTGGTATTAGGTTGCACCGTCATTGGAAACTGAATGGGATTTGTCACATCAGGCAATTGGTAGTAACTGTAGTTCCCATCTCCACCTGAAGCCGCCAGATCGATAACGGCAAAATCGTATGGGCAAATGCCTGTGTCAGGTGAAAAAAGTGGTCGGATGGCATCTAGGGAAAGTGGTTGATAAACACTGACCGTAATATTTTGAGATGAAGCATTGCAACCGTTTGCGTCTGTTACGTCAAAGGTGTAAGTGGTTGTGGTTATTGGTGAAACGGTAGGACTCAATGCTGTTGGCACCAAACTATTGTCGGTTGGAGATGCGGACCAATTGGTAATGGTGTAAGGTGGGGTTCCTCCAGATACGCTGGCGGTCAATCCTGTCGATTGGCCAATACATAATTGATTTTCCGAACTTGAAACTTGCGATAAAAGTGGAATTGGCTGGCCAATGCTGACCGTAGCGGTTGCCAAACAACCCACATTGTCTGTTGCAGTGACCGTGTAGTTTCCTGCGCACAGGCCAGATGCGGTAGCTGATGTTTGAGCAGGTGCTGAATTCCAAGAATATGTTACCGGAAGAACAGCCGTACCACCGACCAAAGCGGTTGCGGTACCATCGCAAGATCCGTAACACAAGGCATCGGTTGAACCAACGATCGAAACAGAAATGTCGGCTGTGGATGTGACAACAACGGTTGTAGAAGCTGTACAGCCATTCTCATCGGTTATGGTTGCCGTGTAAGTATTCGGAACAAGACCACTAGCGGTTGCCGTGTATTGAGGCGGGTTGGTACTCCATTCGAACTGATAACCGTTTGTGGATGAACCACCAGTCCCAGTTGCGGTAGCTGCTCCTGTAGGCTGGCCACAGTCAGATTCTTGATCCAAAGTGGCCGATACCGACAGCACCGCTGGCTCGGTAATAGCGGCTTGCGCAGTTGCCAAACAGCCGTTGACATCTATCACTCCAACATTATAGTTACCAGCACAGAGATCGGATGCCAAGGCGCTCGTTTGATTTGACGGGTCGTCCCAAACATATAGAAATGGAGGATTACCGCCCAATGCAGTGGACAAGATTGAACCGTCACAAGCACCATTACAGCTTACGTCAGCAATAGAATTGATTACGACTGAGAGGTTGCTTGGGTCGAGTGGAATGTTGACCGAAGCAGTTGCAGTACAACCATTATTGTCAACAACGGAAACATCAAAATTGCCAGGAGCAAGATCAATAGCTTCGGAAGTGGTCTGAGTGGGGGAGGTGTTCCAAGAATATATGAACGGTGCTGTGCCACCACTTACAGTTGCCAACGCGGTACCGTTATCTGCCGTGCAGACACTAGCAGTTGCAGAAGTGTTTACAGAAAGATTCCCTGAATCGAATGGAACTATTATCGAACTAGTAACGCTGCATCCATTGTTGTCTGATGTGGTCACGTCATACGTTCCTGCAGGAAGATCCGTAGCCACCTGAGTTGTTTGGGTCGGTACTGAATTCCAGGAAAAGGAATATGGTCCCGTTCCTGAGATCACTGTTACCGAGGCTGTACCGTTATCGGCAGTGCAGATGCTGGCCGTAGAACTTGTGGACACAAGCAGATCTGAAACCGATATGTCGATCGTCTGAGTATCCCCACACGGATTCGCGACCGCATATGTTATCGTATGTGTTCCTGCTCCGGCCAATGCAGGATCGAACAGCCCTGAAGAACTTACACCAGTGCCTGACCAAGTTCCACCGATAGAAGCAGCAGTTAGTTGGACCGGTGCATTCCCAGTACAAAGCTGTCCAACAGGGTCAATGGTTGCATCAGCATTTGGAATAACTGTAATGTCCAGCGTCTGTGTGTCAGGACAAGGTCCCCCAATTGTGTACGAAATGGAGTTAACCCCTATGTTGGCCAAGGCTGGGCTGAACAGACCTGAACTGGACACACCAGGTCCTGAAAATGTACCACCGGACTGTGTCGTTGAAAGCTGTATCGGGTTGTCCAATTGGCACAGTTGATTGTTCGGATTGATGTTGTTGATCGTAGCGTCAACAGCGGAACCTGATGTGATAGTCACATTACCGTTGATAACACAAGCATTGGCATCGGTGACCGTCACCGTGTAGGTTCCGGCGGTCAAATTATTTGCAGTGGCACTGTTCTGTACAGGAACTGTGTTCCATGAGTACGCGAACGGTGACACTCCACCTGTTAGCGTTGCGGTTGCCTGCCCATTGGCATCTCCTGGGCAGGTTTCGTTCTGATTCACAACAGTGGTCAGTGTTCCACAGGGCTCGTCAATTACACAACTGAATATTTGGTAAGGTGTGCCATTGCATGCAAAACTGTTCCAAGATCCTACTTCACCATCGCTCAATGCTGTAACGCTAACACTCAATGAACTACCTGGTGAGTTTCCGACCGTGGCCTGAAAACAGATGGTCCAAGTGCATCCTGGGCCACTGTCTCCAAAGTCGTTCCCAGGATTCCCATCAGGATTGAGGTCAAAATAATAACCGGTGCCGTGCTGCTGCCCGCTGGCTGTTCCCGTCACCGAGTTGGCCCAAATCCAATTGCCGCCACCTCCGTTACAATTCACGGGTGGAGTTGTGCCGGTCAGGCTTCCTGGAACCCAAGGCCCCGATAGCACGATCTCAAATCCGTCAACCCAGTTCACTCCCAGCTGGTTGTAGCCGTTCATGGTGTAACAGAAGGTGTAAACCGTGCCGGGAATACAGGTGCCGTTGGGTGCTGGAGTAACAGTGGCACTTTGAGCACCGGTACACTGTGCAAAGAGAGACTCTGTAACAAGAGCCAACAAGCAACCTGTTATCAGAAATACCTTCTTCACCGATCAACTGGATAACTACAATGGATCAGTTGTGTCGGTAAAGCGTCACAGTCCCCTTTATGATCTTGGGTTCGAAAGTGTTGAATTTCTTCAACGTGAAGACGTACACATACATGCCTTGCTTAACGTCTTTCAAGGTGTTCATATTGGTGCCATCCCATTGTCTGTCAGGATTGTCAGTTTGCCAAGTCAATTTTCCCCAGCGGTCGTAGATCTGCACGTTGTAACTTTCATACTCAAAGTTCTGCCCTACAGGTCCCCACGTATCATTAAGCCCGTCTTCATCTGGAGTAAATCCGCTTGGAATGTAGAATGTGAACATCGGCTCAACTTCCATGTATTCAAACGTAGTGTCCGCACAGCCATACTGTGGTTCATTGTACGCAATCAGCATTACCAAGAATACACCTGCTGTGTCGTAAGAGTGGATGGGGTTTTCCTCGTAGGAGATCATTCCATCACCAAAATGCCATTCGTAAGTGAGCGCGGCAGAACTTTCGTTGTCGAAAACAACTTCAGGGTCAGTGAACTCCTGAGGTTTGGATCTGCTTAGGAAGCTGGCAATTGGAGGATTGATCACGCCAACCTCGGCCGAACCTTCTATTTGACATCCGTTTGCATCGGTTATGAGAACACCATATTCGCCCTGTGTGAGGTTTGAGATCAGACTCCACGTAAAATCAATATCATCAATACTCACGTTTGCTGAATCGCCTCCGATGTTGTTCCAATCATGTTGATAAGGCCCTACACCACCTTGAATTTCAGCTCGAACCGCGCCATTCTTATATAGGCAAGTGTCTGGCCCTGACGACATTTCAAGAATGAGCGGAAGCGGTTCTGCCACACTGATCGTTGTGTCTTTTACACAGTTCTGAGCGTCTGTTACTGTAATGGTGTAAGCACCAGGAGGTAGGAACTGTATGCTGTCTGTAACTTGTTGTAATGGGTCGTTCCACTGATATTGGTATGGAGGAACGCTTTGGCTTGCAATCACCCATGCACTACCATTATCGTCACCATTACACAGAATGTCAGTATGATCTGCTGAGATGGTCAATTCGGTCGGTTCATCAATCGTGAAGTTCAGCGAGGTCTGGCATCCGACCTGATCCGTAACGGTTACGCTGTAAGTACCAGCGGCAAGTCCGTTCAACGTTTCTATTCCGAAGATCCCATTCACTTGCTGAAGCTGACCTCCGCTGGCATCCGCCAAGGCCATGGATACAGGATAATTGCTTCCAACCGGATCAACTTCAACAGAACCATCACTGTAGCCAAAGCAGGTGGCATCGGTTGCCTCTGCCGTAATATTCACGTTACCAAGTGTTACAAGAATGGAATCAATGGCCGGTACATTATTACATGGGTAGTCCCATTCACAGTAATACCAAGTGGCTTGGGTAGGAGAAACCGTTATAGACTGGGCCGTTCCCAACTGATTGCCATTGCTGTCATACCACAATAGCGCATTGTTTGTTGTAACAGGCTCTGGGTCATATGGTATGGCGTTGACTATGTAACCGCCAATTCCGTCCGGTACAAACTCGTAACCATCATTATTCACCGACCACTGCGTAGGGAAATTCCTTCCTGGAACGATGTGCCCAACAGTCCCGGTAGCATTTTCCAATCCTTGAATTGCAGCTCCACCGTTCCATGTGGTACAAAGCGGTTTGCTCGTAATGTGCATCTCTATTCTGTTCGAAGTCTCGTATAGAACCAACTGGTTGCTGAATTCCAAGGTTGTACAACTGAACATGGCAACAGCATCATACGTAACCACAAACCGTCTATTTGGAGCTATTCCGCAGGTTACGGAACTCACAGTTCCACTAACCCCAGGATTAGTATCCTGCCACGGGAACATGATTTTGTTGTTGGTTGCAAAAGTAGGACTTGGCGCTGCTGCGTTGATACTCCATTGTGAACCTCCATTTGCCGTTGTCAGGTCAAAGGTGATATAGCTATTGGACGAAACGACACATTGGTTGTAAACGTTTCCATAGTATTCGAAATTGAAGCCCATATCTACCACACCGGTGTGCACATCGTCCGTTAGCTGATAGGTCATTGGAACGGCATTTCCGGAACCGGCACCGTTCAAAATGGCAGTCAGAGTTACGGGTGTGCCGTTACAAACGGATGTGTCGGGCGGGCCGATGTCAACGGTCTGAGCAGCAACTTGATGGAAACTGAGCATGACCAATAGGATCACTATGGATACACTCAGTTTTTGGATGGCGATTTTCAAGTTTTCGTAGTTCATTTTTTCACTCTTGAGTAATTTTCAAAGATACAAAGTTGTAGTTAGCGCTGAAGGTGAATAGTTCCATTAAAAACGCGGTTCTTAACAACGTTCTTCTTTAACACAACTGTCCACACATAAATTCCTTCGTCAAGCTTATGCCCCGCATTGTTCAGTGTACCGTCCCAAGGGGCAGCGGCATTTTCGGTCCTGTAAACAGTTTCACCTGTCCGAGGATCCTGAATCTTCAATTCAAATCCAATGCCCATTTCAGGCAACGCTACGGGAATGAATGTTTCGTTGAGCCCATCTCCGTTCGGTGAGAATACACTGGGCGCTAACAAATTGAACTCCTTGGTCTCATATTCGTTCTGCATGGTGGAAATGCATCCGAATGAATTGGTCACGGTCAGTGTAGCAACCGATCTTCTTTCTTCCCTGAAAAGGTGTTCTGCGGAGTTTCCTGAAATGACTGTCCCATCAGAAAAACTCCATACAGCGGTTTCTGAAGGTTGGGTAGCTGTTGTGAAGCGGTAAAGAGGAATTGCCTCGAAACCATTCAATATCGGTTCTCCTGAAAGAATAGGAGTTGGAACAGGATTCACTTTCACAGTCATGGTGTGCTGTGCACTTTTCAATTGCTGCTTGTCAAATCCGGTCAAAGTAACTGTGTAAACGCCAGGAAGTTCGTAACCATGCGAGGTAATCTGTTCGCTGCTAGTGGTGCCATCGCCAAATTCCCATATGAATTCGTCAGCCGATCTGGAAGACTCGTTCAGGAAGGTAACTTCCTCGCCAACACAAACCGCAGCATCGCTAAGCATGAATTTTACACTTAAAGGTGCGCGAACGGGAACGATAGATTGCCCTATCGGATTGCTGACCAATTTGCTTGTTTCTGACTTCGATTCAGGTTCAGAAACGATTGTTTCGGTCGCATTCTGGGCAGTCGATACATCTACAGGTTCTGTCTGGGTCCTAACCTCATCTGTTGATTTTACCGCTTGAACTGGCAACGTTTTTTCCAAACCGGTTCCTTGCAATTGCTGCGAAGGTTCATGACTCTGAGAATCTCCGTTCAAATCGGTGTCTTCCTGTACATGGTCATCCGTTGACTCGATCTTGTTCTCGATCGCCATGTTTTTGGAGTCATCTGAATTGAAATACCAGATGCAAACGGCTGTAGTGGCAACCAAGGCTATTCCTGCTACTAGCTTTAATCCGAAAGTGGAAGAACCACTGGGAACAGGAGTTGGACTGCTGGGCAATTGTTTCTCCAATGCAGCCCAAGCACTGGCATCATACGGCATCTCGAAGTTTTCGAGGCTCTGTCTGATCTTATCGTCAAATGAGTTGTTCATTTCTTAAAGTCTGTCGGCAAATTGTTTCTGCAGCAATTTGCGCATGTTCATTCTGGCCTTTGCCAGATTCGATTTCGAAGTTCCTACGCTGATCCCCAGTTCGTCAGCAATTTCCTGATGCGAGTATTGCTCCATTACATAGAGGTTGAAAACCATCTGATATGCTGGCGAAAGTTGTTGCATCGCTTGTATGACGTGTTTTGGTTGAATGGTTTCCTCTTCCGGGTCTAAAAATTCATGTTCGTCCTTATCATCTGCCAGATTAAGTACCTGCTGATCATCATCAGGTACAAAATCCTGGTGCTTTTTCCGCCTGAAGGAATCGATCGCATTGTTTGTGAAAATGCGTCTGACCCAGCCTTCAAAAGAACCATCGTTCTTGTACTTATGTAGGTTCCCGAAAAGCTTGATGAATCCTTCTTGCACCAATTCTTTGCCCTGATCAAGGTCTTTCGTGTACCTCATGCACACACTCAACATCTTTCCGTAGAACAGCTCGTAGATCCTCTGCTGGCTTTTGCGGTCGTTTTTCAGACAACCCGCTATCAGATCTTGGAGTTCTTGGTCGGTTGGTTGCACGCAAACAGATAACGAGGGTGAATTTGTGAGGTTGCCTTAGGGCGTCTGAATTTGACCGCAAGTTAAACAGACTGATAAGTTTATGTTATGCTGGTCAAGATCTTGTGGGTAAAACTTACTGGAAAACTGACCGTTGTTTGCTTTTGCGGAATGTCAACTTTTCTACATTTGCGCCTGTCCTGAACAAAGTCAAAGGGCGTTTCAAACGATAATTCAAAAAATCACACCATGAAAGTTACAGTTGTAGGAGCGGGAGCTGTTGGCGCAAGTTGCGCGGAGTACATCGCCATTAAGGATTTTGCTTCAGAAGTTGTTCTAGTAGACATTAAAGAAGGTTTTGCCGAGGGTAAGGCAATGGACCTCATGCAAACGGCCACTCTCCTGGGTTTCGATACCAAGATCACTGGTGTTACCAACGATTATTCAAAGACCGCTGGAAGCGACATTGCGGTCATAACCAGTGGTATTCCGCGTAAACCAGGAATGACCCGAGAAGAGTTGATCGGTATCAATGCGGGAATCGTAAAAACAGTTGCCACCAGCCTTATTCAACATTCTCCAAACGTGATTTTGATCGTGGTAAGTAACCCGATGGATACCATGACATATTTGGCACATAAGGCTACTGGCCTACCAAAGAACAGGATCATTGGCATGGGCGGTGCATTGGATAGCGCAAGATTCAAGTATCGTTTAAGCGAAGCGTTGGCATGTCCAGCAAGTGATGTTGAGGGAATGGTTATCGGTGGTCATAGCGATACAGGAATGATTCCGCTTACGAGATTGGCAGTGAGAAACGGAGTTCCTGTTTCCGAATTCCTATCAAATGATGCTCTTGCAGAGGTTTCTGAAGCTACCAAGGTGGGCGGAGCAACCCTGACCAGATTGCTTGGAACAAGCGCATGGTATGCGCCTGGTGCGGCTGTGTCTTCGTTGGTGCAGGCCATTGCATGTGATCAGAAGAAAATGTTCCCATGCTCTGTAATGCTTGATGGCGAATATGGCCTGAAAGATATTTGCATAGGTGCCCCAGCAATATTGGGCAAAGGCGGAATTGAAAGGATTGTTGAAATTGAACTGAATGATGCGGAGAAAGCGCTTATGGCAGAAAGTGCTGCAGGTGTTCGGGCAACCAATGATCTGCTTGAGGGCGCTACTGCGTAATAGACTTATCAGTGTTATTTTTGAAGGGTGTTCCGGTTAGTGGAACACCCTTTTTTTATCCATGAGATTTTCTGTTCCGATCCGTTTTGTGCAAATTGAAAAATCGGGAATTCATGTTGCTGTCAGTGGATTTGTCAATGGAAATTTGGCCAATATTCTGATTGACACGGGTGCTTCGCAATCCGTGTTCGATAGGAACAGGATTCATCTGTTCTCTGCTGAAACCGAATTCGAAAAGGCAGAAAAACTGTCTAAAGGCTTAGGAACGGACAGCATGGAAGGTTTCAAGTTCCGGATCAATCAGTTTATTCTTGGTGACCTTCTGAAGGAACCGATGGAAATTGTCGCTTTAGACCTTTCGCACATCAACGCCTCATACTCCGAATTAGGTATTGTTCCTATTGATATGGTGCTTGGAGGAGATTTTCTGAAGCAATTCGATGCTACCATTGATTACGGTAATGTCGAATTGACCTTGGCAATTTGATCCAAGAATCGACTTTGCCACTTCTGTTCGGGCACCCAACAAACATTTTTTTTTCCGAACCACGAGTATCTGTATTTGCTTACAAGGTCGTAAATGGGGTTGCGAATGAATCTAGGTATGGTCAATAAGACCGAGCATGTCTTCCAAAATCCGTCCAAATGTTTGCACAGGTGCAAAGCGGCATCGCTTTTCACATACGTTTTTCCGTTTTCAATCAGAACCAAACTGTTCAAGTAATCAGTCGGTAGATTCGAATTCAACAACAGTTCTTTGGAAAAATCAGATTGCAACGAAGCAAATCGGATGTTGTTCATTTTATTCCGTGCAAGCACGAATTGAACTGAACTGCTACACAGATTGCAAACACCATCGAACAGCAGTATGGGTCCATTCACTGTCATTGCACAATGAACCGAGCGGTAGAAAGCTTGTTTTCGCTCCTTAGCTCCAAAACATAAATGCCTGGCTTTAGATCAGATAGATCCAAGTTCTGTTTGATCAGGTTATTACTCGTACCATTCCAAACACAGGCTCCAAGCACGTTTATCACTGAAATTCGTACCGGACCTTCCATCGGTTGATATGGTTCAACCGTGAAGTTGCCGTTGTTCGGATTAGGGTATAGGTTCATGTCAAATCGTTGCACCTGATCGTATTCGGCAACATCATTGATCGTAATGCCGATCGTATCGCCTTTGTAATAGGCCAGACCTCCGGCCAGATTGCCAATCATGAGTTCGGGAAGTCCGTCAGCATTAATATCTGCCATGGCAACGGCACTGCGCTCTCCTTCATAAATTGGGAACTCACTTTCCCTACGGAAAGAAGGCTTAACGGACAAGATAATGTTCGGTCTTTCATTGTTCGAACCTTCATACTGAATTCCGCATCCAGAGAAATTCCCAGTGTTGGCGTAGGCGTTGCAATTGAATGGCAGCGTTGAAAATCGCACGTTCAGATCTGTTCCGCTACCAGCAGTCTGATACCAGCAGAATTCGATGATGATGTTCGATTCGCCATCCCAAACGATCGGAGTTTGGGCCACGTACTCAACCGTTCCTTGAGGTACTGTTCCAGTAGCAACGAAATACGTTGTAGAGAAACCATCAACAAAACCATTGAGTTCAGTCAGTTGCGTCATTCCCATCTTCACATAGAACTGGGCATGGGTAATACTGGGCCCGTTCTCGGTTTCGAGTGCTAGTTTTTCAATCACTCCTTGAACTAGACCTTGTGCGGTCAGTTCTTCAGCAAGTATGAGATATTGATTCCGCCCGCTAGCAGATGTAAAGCCAAATGGAGTGGTTTCGTTGGATGTACTGAAACCCGTTCCAGTACCAATTTCCGCAACCAACTCATCGGGCCCGGAAATCACTTCTGTGATCTCTGAGTAAAGATCTACCACACCGCTTTCAGAACCTACTAACAATTGGATATCCCCTTCATTCTCGAACAGGAATGGGGTGCTATATCCGAATGAAAGACCGTTTCTGCGCATGTCTACACCGCCCCAATTCGTGTCTTCCAGTACAAATTGGGGAGCGCTGGCAGTGCCTAGGTTTCGGTAAAAATTGAGGTTACCATTTCGTTCGCCAATTATGAGGTCAAGAACTTGATCGCCATCTACGTCAAATAGAAATGGTGCAGCATACTGTCCGGTAATGTCAATTCCTTGGAAACCAGGTGTCGTTAACGAGAAACTGCATGGGTTTCCGGCACCTGCACTGTTGCTGAACAGATGTATCAATCCATCGGCATCGCCAATGAGCATGTCGTCATCGCCATCGCCATCCAGATCACCGAATGTTGGAACCACATTGCCCAAGCCTAAGTTGGAAATGTTGGAAACATCTCTTGTCTGCAGGGTGAACTGCGGTTCGGTTTCAGTACCTGTGTTTCGGTAATAGGCAAGTTGAGAAGAGTACGTTCCTGTGCTGACGAAATAACCTCGGTTTCCGATCAAGAGGTCTTTGAGGCCGTCCTGATCATAATCGAACAGAACAGGGTATGCTCCGGTGCCAAGATCGATCATCTCATCCTGAAGGAAGTTGTTCTTTACAAAAGTGAGGTCGTATCCGCTTGAAGCCATATTGGTGTAGAGGTAGCATCCTTCATGGTCATGACCGTTGTTTTCCTGATAAGGTGTAGCAATCAGGTCGGTCTTGCCATCGTTGTTCACATCGGCAAGAAAGGCGGCAGGGAACGTATAGAAGTTGATAGGTTCGGTATTGTTCAGGTTGGCTGGGAAGGTCAGGTCTTGGCTTCCCATATTTGCAGAATTGGCATCGCCATCGTTTGTCAATATGTTCATGGTATTGAAACTTACGTTGCTCAATACCAGATCCTGATCATCATCTCCATCAATATCAACACCTAGCATTGTAAAGCCCGAATGTGCTGCGGAACTTGCGGCTGTTTGGCTTGGCTGTGTGTAAGTTCCACCTTTGCAAGACACATTCAAACTAACGGCAATGGTAGACGGGTCTTCCTCAAAGTTTCCCCAGCATGGGTCTGCAAGCACCATTATCATGCTGTCCGCATTCCCATATAGGTCGAATGAACGGTTCTGATGGTATTCTGCTGCGGTTCCGAACAGGCTGAAGGTGACAATGTCCATGTCTGAATCGCCATCGACATCCATAATGGCCGGAAGGTCGGTTGGACTGACATATATATTAATGAGTCCATTTCCGTAGTCAGACTCCAACTTATTCGTCATCAGCGTAAAGATCAGGGTGTCAGAATTGCCATCGTTCCGATACACCGCCATTCCACCGTTTGAATAGGTGAACACGTCTGCTTTTCCGTCTGCATTGAAGTCGCGCAGCAGTACCCAATCATGTAACGATCTTCCGCCCGTGCCGTGCTGGTTTGTAAACATATCGCGATAACGAGGGGCAATTTCCAATTCACCGGTGGAATTGGTTCGCAGGCAGATCATCTTATCACCGGTCTTGTCAAACACCAAGAGGTCATTTGTCCCATCACTATCAAAATCCATGTTAGAGAATTGCCCATGATTGATGCCGCCAGCCCAAGGGAATTGGAGTGCGCCATTCTCTTCCGAAACAGGCACAGAGTCGAACCTGTTAAAGTACAATTGGCCATAACTTGCTATGGATTGTAGGGTCAACGCTATGGCAACAAGATATCGCATGGTAGAAAAACGGTGTTGAGTTTCAGACAAATGTAACGTCAAAAGGTTGCGTCAACTGTCATTACGATGCCTAAAAAACACCCCATTTTCATTCGAAAAACGTGTATTGCTATTAACTAGGGGTTCTTCTATATTTGCACGCTCTAAAAACAGAGGTACAACCATATACATTATATAATGCAGAACAAAGGCGCTATTAAGGTTTTCGCCATATTACTCGGACTTGTTTGTCTCTATCAGCTCTCTTTCACTGTGGCTACGCGAATGGCGGAGTCGACCTATGAAGAGATGAGCGCGACCGATAGAGAAGCAGCCGATAAATACCTCGAAGAGTTCCGTTACAACATTCTGATAAAGGAATACTCTTACTTGGAGTGCAAGGAGCGTGAAATGAATTTGGGTCTTGACCTTAAGGGCGGTATGAACGTGACCTTGGAGATATCACTTCAGGAAATGATCCGCTCGTTGGCCAACAACAGCCCTGATTCCACTTTCAATCAAGCTATTGTTCAGGCAACAGAACGAATGACCGATGCACAAGAGGATTTCGTAACGCTTTTCGGTGAGGAGTTTGAGAAAATAGACCCGAATGCTCGATTGGCTTCGCCTGCCATTTTCGGTTACACCTTGAAAGAGAAGATCAATGGAGACGCAACCAATGCAGAAGTATTGGATGTGATCAGAGCAGAAAAGGAAGCTGCCATTGAGCAGGCCTTTGAAGTTCTGAGAACACGAATTGACAAGTTCGGTGTAACTCAACCGAACATTCAAAGATTGGAAGGTAGCGACCGAATCCTTGTCGAACTTCCAGGTGTTAAGGAACCAGACCGTGTTAGAAAACTTCTTCAGGGAACTGCCAAATTGGAGTTCTGGGAGACTTACGAGAATCAAGAGGTTTATGGATTTTTAGCCGAAGCCAACAAGATCCTTCGCGATCTTGAAGCCGGCACAGAAACCAATGATACGACCATTGCTGCGAGTGTTGAAGGTGAGGTTGTTGAAGAAGCTGCTCCTGATACATCAGGTGAACTTGAAGGTCTTCTGGGAGGTGAAACGGCAACTCCCGATTCTGGTGTTGCTGCTATGAACCAAAGCGATGCGGATGCGCTGCAAAAAGAGAATCCGCTGTTCGCAGTGCTTTCTCCTGCAGCATCGCAAGATGGACTTTACAGAGGTCCGGTTGTAGGATACGCATCCGTTAAAGACACAGCCAAAGTGAACCAATACTTGGCAATGGATCGTGTTCAGAACATCTTCCCAAGGGATCTCAAGTTCTATTGGACAGTAAAATCCATCGACCCAAAAGACCCTGCACAGATTCACCAGTTAGTTGCCATTAAAGTTACAAGTCGTGATGGAGAACCTCCGTTGGATGGTTCTGCCATTTCTGATGCGAACAAGGATTTCGGCCAATTCGGTGCAACGCCAGAGGTTTCAATGATGATGACACCTGATGGGGCAAATGCTTGGAAACGACTTACCGGTGAGAATGTAGGGCGTTCCATTGCTATTGTTCTTGACGATTATGTGTACTCGTTCCCAACTGTTCAGGGCGAAATAAGCGGAGGTCGCTCTTCCATTACGGGAAACTTTACCATTAATGAGGCAGAAGACCTTGCAACTGTTCTTAAGGCCGGTAAGCTTCCTGCTCCAGCTCACATTGTAGAAGAGGCAGTTGTGGGCCCAACGTTGGGAGATGAGTCGATCAACAGTGGTGTCATATCGTTCGTGGGTGCCATTCTAATGGTTCTGGTATTTATGATCGTGTACTACGGAAGTGCAGGTTGGGCGGCCAATTTGGCATTGGTGGCCAACGTGTTCTTCGTGTTCGGTGTACTTGCTTCATTGGGGGCAGTATTAACCCTTCCTGGAATTGCAGGTATCGTGCTTATCATTGGTATCTCCATCGACTCTAACGTTCTTATTTTTGAGCGTATCCGAGAAGAGTTGCAGAAAGGAACTGGAATGCGTTTGGCTGTAACTCAAGGTTACAATGCAGCTTACTCTGCTATTATTGACTCAAACGTTACCTCCTTACTAACCGGTATCATCTTGTACGTTTTTGGTAGCGGACCGATCCAAGGATTTGCAACCACGTTGATCATTGGTATCTTCTGTTCGCTGTTTGCTTCCATTTTTATTACAAGACTGATCTTTGAAGGTAGATTGGAAGCTAAAAAGGCGATATCGGTTGCTACAAAGATCTCTGAAGGCGCATTCGGCAATGTCAATTTCGACTTCATTAAGAGTCGTAAGGCTGCGTACATCTTTTCTGGGGTGGTCATTATTGCCGGCATCGGTTCAATGGCTACGCGGGGTTTCAATTATGGCGTAGATTTCCTTGGTGGTCGTTCTTACATGGTCGAGTTCGACCAGTCTGTTAATACTGAAGAGGTAAGTGCTTTGCTTGCCGATGCATTCGGTACGCCTCCGACTGTTAAGACCTTTGGGGCTGATAACCGCGTGAAGGTCATTACTGCTTACAGGATCAATGACGAAGGGGAAACGGTGGACGATGAAGTGGAGTCAGCGTTGGTCACGGGGCTCGCTAAATTGGGCGACAACAAGAGTGAGATACTGAGTTCTCAGAAAGTAGGGCCTACCATTGCGGACGATATTAAACGGTCTGCGGTACTGTCCATTCTGTTCTCGCTTATCGTGATCTTCCTTTATATTCTGGTCCGATTCAAGAAATGGCAATACTCTTTGGGTGCAGTTATCGCATTGTTCCACGATGTATTGTTTGTACTGTCTCTGTTCTCATTGTTCTATGGAATTGCTCCTTTCAGCATGGAGATCGATCAAGCCTTCATCGCAGCAATCCTTACCGTTGTTGGATATTCTATCAACGATACGGTGGTTGTTTTTGACCGTATCAGAGAGTATCAGAACGAGCATCAGGCGCGCAAGCATTCTTTTGCAAGCGTTGCCAATAGCGCATTGAACAGCGCGTTGAGCAGAACGGTAATCACTTCGGTAACGACTTTCATTGTGTTGTTGGTGTTGTTCTTGGCAGGGGGAGAGACCATAAAAGGATTCTCATTTGCACTCTTGGCTGGGGTTGTTGTTGGAACGTATTCCTCAGCATTCATTGCAACCCCTGTCATGTTGGAATTTGTGAAGGACGAACCAGAAGAAGGAAAAAAGAAGAAATAATTGAAAGGCCTCTACTCAGAGGCCTTTTTACTTTTGAGCCATGAATAACACATTATTGTTTCTGAATTTGGGTGGTGGTGAGATCATCGTGGTCCTCTTAGTGATCTTACTCTTTTTTGGTTCAAAGAAAATCCCTGAATTGGCCCGTGGACTGGGAAAGGGAATAAGGGAGTTCAAGGATGCAACCAGTGGTGTTCAACGCGAAATTGAGGAGAGCATCAAGGAGGTTCCCAATAAGCCTAAGCTTACCAAACGTCCGGAATCACCGGATAAGAATAACCCGAAATGAATCTAATGAAAGCCCGAAAGGGCTTTTTTTATGGCCATTGATGAATAGAGACCGTTTTTAGAAACTACTACCCCCATTCTTTTTGGGGGCTGTGGAGAAAAAGTTCATAATTTTTTTATGGAAGCTCTATTGAACGTGTACCTTTGTCGCGCAAATCCGCAAAACCCAATTATTTAGCGCAAAATGAAGGTAAAACTCGAATACATCTGGCTCGATGGTTATGAGCCTACTCAGAACATGAGGTCTAAGACCAAAGTTGAAGAGCATGAGAATTTCAAAGGAACCTTGGAAGAACTTGGAAACTGGTCTTTCGATGGTTCTTCAACCAAGCAGGCAACAGGTGACTCGTCTGATTGTATGCTGAAACCAGTTGCCATTTACCCAGATCCTGCACGGGATAACGGATGGTTGGTCATGTGCGAGGTAATGAATGCTGATGGAACCCCTCACCCATCAAACGCCCGCGCAACCATTGAAGATGAGAATGATGATTTCTGGTTCGGATTTGAACAGGAATACTTCATTATGGATACGGAAACTGAATTGCCACTTGGTTTCCCAAGAGGTGGTTTCCCTGGACCCCAAGGTCAGTACTACTGTTCTGTTGGAGGACGTTACACCAAAGGACGTGACATGGTAGAAGAACATGCCGACCTATGCATTGCCGCAGGATTGAATTTTGAAGGGATCAATCAAGAAGTCGCTTCAGGACAGTGGGAATTCCAATTGTTTGCCAAAGGTGCTAAGAAGGCAGGTGACGAGATCTGGGTAGCGCGCTACTTGCTCGATCGACTGACAGAAAGCTATGGATATTACATAGAGTACCATCCTAAACCGATCAAAGGAGATTGGAACGGGTCTGGTATGCACGCGAACTTCTCCAATACCCTTCTCAGAACGTGTGGTTCTAAAGAAGTTTACATGGCCGTTTGTGAGGCATTCAGACCGGTAAGACAGGATCACATTGATGTTTATGGAGCTTATAACGAACAAAGACTCACGGGTAAACATGAAACAGCTTCCATTCATGACTTTTCTTACGGAGTGTCTGACAGAGGAGCATCCATTAGAATTCCGTTGATGACGGTACAGAAAGGTTGGAAAGGATATTTGGAGGACAGAAGACCTGCTTCCAATGCGAATCCATACAAGGTGGCTGCAAGGATCATCAAGACAGTAAAAAGCGTAGAGGCTCAGGTAACAGTTTAGTCTCTGTTAATTCAAAGTAAAAGGCCCGACCAGTTCGGGCCTTTTTTAGCTAAAAGATATGGCAACACAAAGATTTCAAGCGCTTCTCCAAGTAGATGGAAGAAAGCCTCAGGTCGTTAATGCTCCCAGTTCCAAGGTATCGGAATACTTTGGTTCGCAGGTATTTAGTTGGAAGGTTATGCGAGAGTATCTTCCTGCCGAAGTGTATGCAACGCTCAGAACCAGTGTTGATAGGGGCACGCAGATCGATAGAGGTTCAGCTGAGCAGGTGGCATCAGCCATGAAAGCTTGGGCATTGCAATTGGGCGCAACGCATTACACCCATTGGTTTCAGCCGCTTACAGGTTCAACAGCCGAAAAACACGATGCGTTCTTTGAGCCGTTGGCCGATGGCTTTTCCATGGAGGCTTTTGGTGGCGATAAATTGGTTCAACAGGAACCAGATGCATCCAGTTTTCCGAATGGCGGTATCCGGAACACGTTTGAAGCACGAGGTTATACCGCGTGGGACCCATCATCTCCAGCATTCGTTATTGGAAAGACCCTATGTATTCCAACGATTTTTGTGGCCTACACCGGAGAATCATTGGACCATAAGGCACCATTGTTACGCTCTGTGCATTTTCTTGATAAGGCGGCAACAACCGTGGTTCAAGAATATTTCGACAGAAACGTATCGCGTGTGATCTGCACATTGGGTTGTGAGCAGGAATATTTTCTTGTTGATCGAGCCTTATACAACGCAAGACCAGATCTGGCCCTAACAGGAAGGACTCTATTTGGTCATTCATCGGCCAAAAATCAGCAGTTGGATGATCATTATTTCGGCTCCATCAACGATCGGGTCACTGCCTACATGCGCGATTTTGAGACGGAAGCACTGAAACTTGGAATACCTGTCAAAACTCGACATAATGAAGTTGGACCAGGCCAATTCGAGTGTGCTCCAGTCTTTGAGGAAGTGAGCCTTGCTATAGACCACAATCAATTGTTGATGGACATTATGGAGAAGGTTGCGTTACGTCATGATTTCCGGGTTTTGTTCCATGAAAAACCATTCGCAGGGATAAACGGCTCGGGAAAGCATAACAATTGGGCTTTGGCAACCGATACAGGTAAGAACCTGTTGAGTCCAGGAAAGACCCCGAAAAAGAATATTCAGTTTCTCACGTTTTTCATAAATACAATTAGAGCAGTGTATGAGCACGCTGATCTGCTTCGGGCAAGCATTGCCAGTGCTGGAAACGATCATCGCCTCGGAGCCAATGAAGCTCCTCCGGCCATCATGTCGGTTTTCATAGGCTCATTCCTGACTCAGGTATTGGACGATATTGAGCAATGGGTCAAACAGGGAGAAAAAATGTCGCCCGATGAGAAAACGGAACTTAAGTTGAATGTGATCAAGATTCCAGAAATTCTTCTTGACAATACAGACAGAAACAGGACTTCTCCTTTTGCTTTCACGGGTAACAAGTTTGAGTTCAGGGCAGTTGGATCCTCGGCCAATTGTTCTTCCGCTATGATGGTGCTCAATACCATTGTGGCCGACCAGCTGGTGAAGTTCCATGCCGAAGTGCAAAAGTTGGTAGCCAAGGACATGAAGAAAGATGAAGCTATTTTTCAAGTACTCCGTAAGTACATCCTAGAG
>JBJOHR010000140.1:0-6666 GCA_046047575.1 Bacteroidota bacterium
CACGTAGCTGCGTACAAATTCAGGGTCGGTCTTGCCGTATTCGCGCAGCGCCCACCCAATGGCCTTGTTGATGAAGAATTCCTTGGAGCCGAGGTTCCTTTCGATGTGATCGATCATAACCTGTACGTCCGTTTTCTTCTTGTAACCAAGCTGAAACAGAATGCTAGCCCTGCGCAGCCACATGTTTTCGGATATGGCCCAAGCATCGGTCACGGGTCTCATCCTTTCAGGGAATTTCAAGAAGTACGGGCCGCACACCCAAGAAGAAAGTCCATCCACCGTGTCCCACCAACTTTTTGTGATGATGAGTTCTTCGATCAGAAAAAGGTCGTTTTCATGCGCCTTCTTTGCCTGCTTTCGCAGAAGGTCGAGACCGAACATCTGAAACTCCCTTTCATCGGCTTTCCAAAGTGCACTGAAAACCACTGGGTCAAATGGTGTTGGCAAACCGTGGCCTGCCAAAAACTGCTTGTGTAATTCTCTTCGCTCCGTGGATTTGATGCCGAAAAACTCAAAATGGTCTTTCATGTACGCCTTCATCGCCCGCGCATTTTCAGCATTGGCGTTGGCCTCAAATAGCTGCTGGACCGGTTGGAGATAAGCAATCATCAGTCATTCTCTCCGATCACATCTTCCCAATAGGTCACCTGTTCCTCACGGTTCACACTGATCCGCGCCTGATCGCCATAGAATTCCACCTTTCCGAACACGCAGATCTGTTTACCGAGGAATTCCTTTTCCGGGTCGAAACTGAAGTTGTTCTGGTTGTCTTTCCAAATGGTTGCGTAGAACACATTGCGTGGATACTTCTGGTCGAAGTTGAGGTAGATGGCCTCTTTCCTACTCTTTTTGGTGGCAACTACGGTTCCGCAGATGTTGGTCTTTTCGCCCACTTTGTACTTGGCCTGAAGCGTATTGAAATAGCCTTTGGGCAATGGTGGCTTCAGCGGAGAAACCTCACCAAACTCGTTGTTCTCGGAATGAATCCAACCATCAATCGAGTTCATTGCTTCCAGTTTGGATTCCTCGGCATCATCCAACGTGCTGAAAAAGTCCAATCCCGTTAGAATCTCAATCTCATCCACACTTGTCACGTAACCCGAAACAGGGTAGGCACAATGGTCGTTCGGCATCAGAAACGCAATGGCTTTGTGCTCATCTCCCGTAAGATCAAGAACGATCTTATAATACTGTGCCGGCACCGAAACTTTATTTTCCCCAATGGTGGCAAGCCCATCTTTGAGTACAGGGCCGGTTACAACAAATACAGGTTCTTGGAAATCGATGGCATACGTCCTGACCCACGATTCCAATTCAGCCCAACGTTCGCGGTTGAACTCCGCTTTCTGCGGACTCATGTTGCTGTAGAAATAACTCTCGCTCAGCGCCTTCTGGCTCCAGCGGAAATCGGCTGAAGGGGCCAAATGTCCGCGGTCGTAACCGAAACCATCGAATTCCAATTGGCCATCGGCAAGAACTTTTTTCAGGAAATAATCGGTTTCTACGGCAGAGCCTGTGCTTACCAACGAATCGGTTCGGAAATCGTTGGTACGCGAAACATTGGCAAACTCCACTTCGGGTATGACCACGTGCTGCACCCAAGCGGCTTGCTCATGAGCTTCCGCATACCCGAGAGTCATTGCAGAATGTTTCACTATTTGAAATTCTGCATTGGTGCGTGGATATCCCAGTTTGTCCAGTTGTTCACGGATCCACTCCATCCGCAGTTCTTCCAATTCATTCAGAATCGATCTCGATTCGATTTCGATGGCAGCAAGTCTGGCCGTTTTCTGCACGATCTGTTCTTCCGCACGCTGACCATGAACAAGAGTGATGGTGCTAAACAGAAGCACCGTTAAAGCTATTCGCATGCCCAAATATCGGAATATCAATGTGCCATGTATGAAACATAGGTTAAACCTTTCCATACGTGAAACTGGTAGTTTCGTGCGCGTGTTTGAGCAACCGCCCTTTCTTTTGAACGTAATCTAACTGATGTTTTCTTATCGCTCTTGTTTCTTAGGGTTGTTTCTGTTCTGCTTACTGGTGTCAAGTCAGGTGACTTCGGTATGGGCGCAGCAAGATTGTTTCGATGCGATATATCTCTGCAGCACTTCCTACACCGAGAATTCGAGCTTTTTGGGAGTGGGCAATGAACAGGAAGTAAGTCCTGGTTCCACTTGTTTGGGCAATGGAGAGGTGAATTCCGTTTGGTATCGATTTACAGTGAACACTGGCGGAACACTACAGTTTCAATTGAACCCACTCAATGCCAATGACGATTATGACTTTGCGCTTTTCGATCTGACGAATGACTCTTGTTCAGGTATTTTGGCAGGATTGAATTCCCCGGCCAGCTGCAACTACTCTTCTCAACCTGGCAGCACCGGACTCTCGCAGAGCGGGTCGGGCAACAACAACGGCAGCAGCGGCCCCAATCAGAATGCCCAGCTTAACGTTCAGGCCGGAGACCAATATGCCTTGATGATCAGCAATTTCACCGCTTCGCAGAACGGCTATACGATCGACTTTGGCGGAACGGCTGTTATTGCCGACAATCAACCCGCCATGCCGGACTCCGTCAGCTTTGGAGGCGTGTGTAACCCGCGACAGATCGTACTGTTCTTTACCGAGGAGTTCGATTGCGCCAGTATATCTGGACTGAGCGAGATAACGGTTACGGGCCCTTCGACACCCACGATCACTCAGGTGTCTGGTCTGGGCTGCAACGATGGCCTTACCGACCAATTGCGCATCCGATTTCAGAACAAGATAATGGTTACCGGGACCTATACCATAACCATAAACACTGGCACTGATGGTAACACGTTCACCGATGGCTGTGGCAACCAGACACCCTCTGGAACCACTTTCACATTCGATGTGGAATTCATTGGCCCTGATGTTTCGGTAATAAATGTGGTCCACACCAATTGTGGTCTCGATCAAGGATCGGCCGAAGCCGTTGTTACCAATGGAACAGGACCATTCTCCTACAATTGGAACAGTTCGCCTCAACAGACAACTCCGATCGCCAGTGATCTTGGACCTGGCACATACCGAATTCGGGTGATTGATGCCAACGGTTGCCAGGACCGGGTGAATGTGACCATTGAGAACAACAGCCCGTTCGATCTTACCAACACGGCCGTAACTCCTGTCACGTGCAACGGACTTAGCGATGGTACGGCTCAGTTGATCCCCACAGGTGGCCAGGCACCTTACACCATAAGTTGGTCCAGCAATCCTGTTCAAACAGGGCAATTGGCCACCGGACTTCCTGCCGGACAGATAACCGCCACGGTAACAGACAATACCGGCTGTACCGAAGATGTAACGCTGAATGTGAACCAACCATCGGCTATGGTAATAGATGTTGCATCCGTACGGCCCGATTGCGGATTTGCCAATGGAACCCTTACCGCTACCGTTACAGGCGGAGCAGGTGGTTATGCATACAGCTGGGACACTGCCCCTGTGCAGACCTCCGCAGCCCTGAACAATATTTCCACCGGTATCTATACCCTGACCGTTACCGACCAATCAGGTTGCAGCGCCACCGAAACCACCATTCTGACCAACAATTTTGCTCCAACGGCCGACATTACCGACCGAATTCCCGATTGCGGCCAAGGAACAGGGTCTGTAACGGTGATTCCTACATCTGGCGTTGCCCCGTACGCCTTTTCTTGGAACACTTCTCCCATACAGACCAGCGCCACCGCTACCGGGCTTTCCACTGGCGATTACTTTGTAACCATTACCGATGCCAACAGCTGCGTGCAGATTCTGAATGTGAAGATCGATAGCATTGCTGCGCCTGCACTGGACGTGGTAAGCACCCAGCCCACCTGTGGCAATTCAGACGGGTCGCTGCTAGCCAATGTGAGCAATGGAACAGAACCTTTTCTCTTCGCGTGGTCGTCCTCTGCCAACACTACCGATCTGGAAACCGGTCTGCCGGAAGGCACTTACACGGTTTCGGTTACCGATGCCATTGGCTGCACCGACATGACCACGGTGGATCTTATGCAACTTCCGCCTGAAACCGAGATAGAACAGACAGATGTTTGTATCGGAGAAGAATCAAGTTTTTCATTCGTTACCAATTCGGGGGCAAGCTCTTGGCTTTGGGATTTTGGAGATGGAACAACATCCACCGATCAGATGGCCACGCATACCTACAGCACATTCGGAGATTTTGTGGTAACCCTTACGTTGGATGGCGGTTGCATGCCTCATCAGGTAAGCGACACGGCATCGGTGTTCGAACCTCCAACGGCCAGTTTCTTCATCGACCCCGAAATTCCAACCACCAGAACAGAAGTAAGTTTCATTTACAATGGTTCGGGTGGCACTGAATTCCTTTGGAACTTGGGTGATGGTGAATGGAGCCAGGAAGTTCGGCCATCGCACCTTTACCCGGAAGACGGCTCGTATGATGTTTTTCTGACCGTTACCGATGCCAACGGCTGTCAGGATACGGTTACCCAAACCATCGAAATTCTGCTGCAGCCGGTCATTTACCTGCCCAATGCCTTCATGCCTGGCGGAACCCCGGCCAACAGTATGTTTAAAGGTTATGGCATAGGAATCACGTCTGCCGAACTGAGCATCTTCGACCGTTGGGGAACACTGCTCTACTATTCAAGCGATGTGAATGAGATCACCACTACCGGATGGGACGGTTCTTACCACGGTAAACCTGCCCCGCAGAGTGTATATCCGTACAAGATAAAAGCAACGTTCTACAACAATACCGCTTTCGAAAAGCTGGGGACGGTGACCTTGGTGCGTTGACCCCCCCTTATGTCTGCACCACCTTTGCAAGCGACACACCTAGTCACCATCCTAACCTCACTCCTTCACTAGCTTAACCACCACCGGTACATTCTCCGTCTGCACACGAAGAAAATAGATTCCACTTGCCCGACCGCTCATATCAATGGTTCTGGCACTGTTCCCTGTAGTTGAGAAATTCTCCATAAGCACCTCGCGGCCAAAATTGTCCGTAACGATAATCTGAACCTCGCCTGATACATTCTTTACCACTACGTTGAAGATGCCGTTGCTTGGATTGGGGAAAACCGTAATCCCCTCCATCATTATTCCGGTTATTCCGGTTACAGAATCACTGAACCGCACCAGAAAGGCGTCATAATTCGTTTCGGACAACTCTGCTCCTCCGTGCGTGTTCTGATGACCATTGAAAGAAACGACCTCACTTTGATACGTCTGTCCGGAAAGGTACACATTCCCATTCCAGTCCGCGGCACAGGAACCTCCTGCAAATCCACTGCTTGGATAATAAGTGCCCCATTGACGTTGACCGCTGCCATCGAATTTGGCCAAGAAAACATCACCTCCTACAATGGAATCCTGAAATCCATCTGAGGCGATTCCGCTGCCAGACCAAGTGGATCCAGCCAGATAAACGTTGCCGATATTATCAGTGGCACAGGATAACCCGTACTCAGCTCTGTCGCCCCCGTAATACGTGGCCCATAGACGTTCACCACTGCTGTTGAACTTCACAAGGAATGCGTCCCAACAATCCATACTAGGGAATTCTTGGCTATAATCACATATATCTCCACCAAGCGAGTCCTGATGCGCACCACTTGAGGCGATGCCATGGGGGGACTCCGTAGTTCCAGCCAGGTAAATGTTGCCACTATTGTCAATGGCACAAGAACCATCTAGATCGTTTCGGTCGCCTCCATAATATGAGGCCCAAAGCCTCACTCCATTGCCATTGAACTTCACCAGAAATAGGTCATCTCCACCTGCTGGAGTTTCCTGAAATCCACCTAGGTAGATGCCATTGGGGGAGGAGCGTGTCTTTCCCGTAAGATAAATGTTGCCACTGCCATCCGTTGCGCAGTCGGAGCCTCCCTCACTTCCACTGCCCCCATAGTATGTGGCCCATTGGCGTTCCCCGCTGCTACTGAACTTCACCAAAAATGCATCCGTTCCGCCTCCGAATATGTTCTGGTGGCCACCAGAGGCAATTTCTAAGGCAGAATATGTTTTCCCAGCCAGATAGACGTTGCCGATATTATCAGTGGCACAGGAATTCCCGGCATCATTTCTATCAGCTCCGTAATACGTGGACCATTGACGTTCACCACTGCTGTTGAACTTCACAAGGAATGCATCTGAACACGTATTACTCTCAGATGAGCATATTCCTCCTCCATACGTGTTCTGATGGCCCTCGTGGGCAATTGCTAAGGCAGAATATGTGGTCCCAGCCAAATAGATGTTCCCAATGCCGTCCACAGCGCAGGAACTGCCAATCTCATTCTCGCTACCTCCGTAATAGGTGGCCCATTGTCTTACACCTCCTGAGTCAAACTTGACAAGGAAAGCGTCTTGACAGTCGTAAGTATTGCACGTTCCTCCACCAAGTGTATTCTGATGTCCATTAGAGGAGATAAAGGCGGTCGAATTGGTCGTTCCCGCTAAATAAATATCTCCAAACAGGTCTGTAACAACATCGGAACCGGAATCAGTCCCAATCGCCCCATAATACGTCCCCCAAACCCTCACCAATGGGTCAATCCGCATTGCAAGCATCGGGTTGTGCCCAACTACCTCAAAGCTCACCACTCCGCCCGGCACTTCTCCTTCCAATGGAGCTATCACCCAACGTGCCTCCAACAG
>JBJOHR010000141.1:0-8674 GCA_046047575.1 Bacteroidota bacterium
CCAATAGCACGGTCTGATAACCGTTGTTCTGCCGCGTTCTGTCCTTATGGTCATCAGTCACATAGAACTCGCAACCAACAATTCCTTTGATCGGTTTTTTCGGTTCGCCAGTCACCTCGCCAGCTTCAATTTTGGCATTTTGATCGGCAATGGCTGCATTTGCCGCTTCAATTTCATTCACGAAATGAAAGGTGCCGAACATGTTGGCATGGTCGGTCAACGCTACGGCTGGCATGCCATATTCAACCGCTCGATTCACAAGATTTTTAATCCGGATTGTTGCTTGCAATACGCTGAACTGCGAATGGCAATGCAAGTGGGCGAAATCGTGGGTGATTGCAACTTTGGGAGCAGCCGATTCGGCCTTGTTGAACGAAGCTTTTTTGGAAGCAGCAACCTGATTTCCAACGTCAATATCTTCAGTCTGGATCTGTGTCGGATTTGCAGTCTGAAATGCTTGAAAACCTTCAGGATTCAATCCTGCCTTCTTCGAAGTAATGACTCCTATACGGATCAACTCGAGGAAGCAACGGGCAGTTGCTGCCACATCGGCTGCTGCGTTGTGCGCTTCGTCAAATTCCTCACCGAAAAGCTTTACATGAAGTTCGGTCAGTTTCGGCCACTTGAACTTGCCGCCTTTTCCGCCTGGAATGGCGCAGAACTCGGTCGATTCATCTTTGGTGTCGATGGAAGGCAGGTCCATTATCGGGGCCGAATCGCCCATGCGCATGTATTCCGCACCCATGATGTTGATGTCGAACTCAATGTTGTGCCCCGCAACGATCTTCGTCTTGCCCAGCACTTCCGTAAATCGGTCCAGCGCTTCCTGAAGCGGAATACCTTCTTCCAGCGCCTTTTTGGTGGAAATGCCATGAACCTGCTCCGAGTTGAACGGAATGTCGAACCCATCGGGCTGAACAATGAAGTTCTGCGCCTCAATCAACGAGCCGTCCTTGGCATGCAACTGCCACGCCAGCTGCACCAAACGAGGCCAGTTTTCCGCGTCAGTTATGGGGGCGTTGTAGTCCTTCGGTAGACCTGTGGTCTCCGTGTCGTAGATCAGATACATGAATGATTCGGCTTAGTAATAAGACAGTCCGAAGTTAGTTTTTTGAGCCCCGCTCCCGTCCAATGTTGAAAACTGTGGATAAGAGTTATAGGGTTATTGGGATAATGGTATTGGGGATTCCCAATAACTGATAACCAGTAACGACTAACTAATCCGTAGTGGCCACATCTATTGCCAAGGCACAGAGAGCAACAGAGAATATGACATACGCGAGTACCATTGCACAGGGTTTGCTTGTAAAACGACAACCCGAGGATGGTTATTGTTCACTCTTTGGGTTTTTTAACCGCATGACGAAAGCGAGCACGACCAAAGGAAAGTCCTACATGTTTTTAACTGCTTGAAAATGAATTGGAATGAGCGCTTGTTTATTCCTAACTATTGTTGCATTTTTGCAGCCCCAAAATTTTTAACCATTAATTAAGTCAAATGCCAACTAAAATTAGATTGCAGAGACATGGAAGAAAAGGCTATGCGTTTTTTCACATCGTAGCAGCCGATTCGCGTGCCCCACGAGATGGGAAGTTCATTGAGAAGTTGGGAGTTTACAATCCGAACACACAACCAGCAACGATCGATATCGATTTCGATAACGCTGTGAAGTGGTTGGAGAATGGAGCTCAGCCTACCGACACTTGTCGGGCAATACTTTCCTACAAAGGGGTACTTTACAAAAAACACCTTCTGGGTGGAGTGAAAAAAGGTGCCTTTACGCAAGAAGAGGCTGATGCCAAGTTTGACAAGTGGATGAATGATAAAGCGGCTAAGATCCAACAAGGAGCCGATTCTATCGTTAAAGCACAGGCCAAGGCTAAAGCAGATGCGTTGAAAGCTGAGGCGGCTGCCAAAGAAGCATTGGCCGCCAAGGTTGCAGCTAAGAATTCTCCGTTAGCGGAGGAGGTAGAGGCTGTTGCCGAAGCTGATGAAGCTATTGAAGAGGCACCAGTTGCTGAAGCTGCTGTTGAAGAAGCAGCTCCAGCCGAAGAGGCAACAGAAGAAGAGAAGCCAGCAGAGTAAGCGTGAATGATCTGAAGGTCCTTGGCACCATTGCGCGGTCTCATGGACTGAAAGGGGCTTTCAAGGTCAACGCGGAGTCGGCAGGTTTTCCTGAACTGAAAAAAGACGAACCGGTCTTCATCCTTTTGCAGGGTGGACCGGTTCCTTTTTTTGTGGAAGAATGTACCTTGAACGGTTACGACAAACTGGTGCTGAAATTGGAGGATGTGGATACCTTGGAAAAGGCAGAATCCTTCATCGGCAAAACAATTCTTTTGGAAAGGGAAATGTTCGTGGCTCCCGAAGCGGATGCCACTGAAGAACTTATTGGCTTCAGTGTAATTGATGCTGAAAAAGGTAACATAGGGGTAGTTTCAGGATTTTTGGAAACCAGGCAACACCCCGTGTTGGAAGTCGACTTCGATGGTACGGCCATTCTGATTCCGTGGGTTGAAGAAATCATCAGGAAGGTAGAAGTGGAAAAGAAGCTGATTACGATTGAAGCTCCTGATGGTCTGATCGATCTATACATAAATGGCTGAGCCCTATTTTCAGTTTAAGAAATTCAGAGTATACCATTCGGCAGGCGGTTTCAAGGTAGGTACCGATGGAATACTTCTTGGCGCGTGGGCCCCAGTATTTGATGGAGATAAGGTGCTGGACATTGGTACTGGTACTGGACTCATTTCGTTGATGATAGCTCAGCGCGCGAAGGTCTTTGTGGATGCCATTGAGATAAATTCCGTTGCGGCCGAACAGGCCAAGCGAAATGTCATGAATTCACCTTTCACAGACATTACGGTTTACAACCAGGATATCGCCTCGTTTGTTGACCGTGGCGATCAATATGACCTTGTTGTGTGCAACCCACCGTTCTTTTCTAACACGCAGGCTCCGAAGGATCGGTCGCTTCATGTTGCCAAACATACTGTTAGTCTGAAGCCCTCAGATCTGTTCAAACATGTAAAGTCCGTACTTGTAAATGGTGGTCGTTTTGCTGTCATTTTTCCGAAGACGGAATACGATGTGTTCTGCAATGCTGCAAAGTCGCACGGGTTCTATCCGAAAGAAGTGCTCGATGTTTTTCCACAACCGGAATACCCAGAGATAAGGTTGATGGTAAATTTCACAATGAACGAGACTAAGCAGCCTGACAGACGCGATTTTATGATCGAGAAGTCGGCCAAACGCCACGATTACTCGGATGAGTACAAGGCGCTTACCAAAGATTTTTTTCTACGCTTCTAGCTCGAAAAAACTAAAGTGGACCCGACCGTATTTACGGGTTTGACTTAGCGATGGAAATGAGCTAAGATCCACTTCGGCCGGATGTTCGAGGATGAGCATTCCGTCTTGCGTAAGCAGTTTCCTTTCCAGTATGGAGGTTACCAATTCAGTGTAATGCTCATACGTGTACGGTGGATCTGCAAAGATCATGTTCCATTTTCCGTTTGTTGACTGCGCAAACCGAAATGCATCTGCCTTCACCACAGTTCCGCCTTTATACCCAAACTGATCATAAGTAGACCGCACGAAGGCAGCACACTTCGGGTCTGCATCTACCGATGTAACGGTCAAAGCGCCTCGGCTGGCGAATTCCAAACCGATATTTCCTGTGCCGCAGAATAGATCAAGCACGTTCAATTCCTCAAAATCCAACAGGTTATTCAATATGTTGAACAGACCTTCCTTTGCCTTATCTGTGGTTGGCCGTACCGGAAGATTTTTGGGAGGCCGTATGGTTCGGCCTTTGTAAAGGCCACTGATTATGCGCATGCCGCTGCAAATAGAAATGGCAATCGGTGTTCGGCCAATTGATTGAATGAATAGCTGTAACTCAGGTTTTTCGGACGCTTGGCGAATGAAATGTTGGAAATGAATCGCGAAAGCAGCAGATACGTCTCATCTCCTTTTTCGATATCTCCTTGCAAGACCAGATCGATCTCTGAATGCAGAACATTCAGCGCTTCCAACGATGCCATAAGGAAGTATAGAACGTCTTCAGGTTTTTCAAACTGAAACCAGTTGCAGAAATTGAGTTGACCATTTCGGTAAACTACCAGAGAAAACTGCCGTTCGTTCAAGGTAAGAAACGCTTCAGAGCGCTTGGACTTGGTCGACAGGTCATCAAGCCAAAGCAGATATGACGAATGGCAATTGGCAATGATCGATCCGGGAAAGCCTTTAGGAATAGCATAGAATCCAACTGTAGGACTGTTCCTGAATTCATATTGTTTCAAATGGAGTTCATCGGAATTGCCGAAAACGAATTCGAAGCTTTTCTCAATGAACGATTCATCAAACAATGACTTCGGAATCTGGGTAACCAAATTGTCTGAAATTGAAAACTGATTTTCGGTATGGTCGGTTTCCGATAGAAACTCGGGCGAGTTGAATAATTCATTGACATTTGAGCTCCACACATTATTATCGGCAGCAAATGGCAATATGAAGCTCAGGCATTCAAGGGCTTTGAAAGACTTAGTCAATTTCAGGACCTCTACGCTGCTCCTTGAAACATTGATAAACGATCGAAGGCCGATTTCGGCAGTTTCCTGCTCGTTATCGGCCTTCAAATGAAGTTGTTTTTTGAATGTAGGCGAATCCAACAGACTATTCCCAGTTTCCGCTGGTCGAAGGGTCGGTCATTGAACCAACTCTCAGACCGTCTTTGGGATCGTAGTATTCTGGTTCAATTCCGTCAAAGATGTAAGCATTCTGGCCGAACACCTCAAACACAGGAACTTGAACTTGACCTTTCTCAATCACACCACTTTCCATTACAAATTCCTGATTCTGGCTATATGGTATGATGCGCATGTCGTTGAGGTCACCGTCACCTTTGAAAAGAGAATCACGGACACTTACGAGTACCGTGTCCCGCGTTACAAGTCCCATGTCTACAGCCTCCTGTTCAGTTAGCGTGTCAGGCACGGTTCCAAGTGCACGTATCACAGGGAATGAATCTACATTGATAAATGCGAAAAGAGAATCGAATGTAGGAGCATAACCTCTGTAAACAGATTTGTGTGCCAACTGCCAATCGCGGATCGTCTCCAATTTATCGATGACCTTGGCATAGCGCTTTTCCTTCTCCTGATTGAACTCAATTGGAGCTTGAATCGACCTGTAAGCGAAATATGCGGTTGCAAACGCAAGCGGCAGAAACACAGCAAAAAGTACTTTCTGAAGGGTGCCGTTCAACAAACCCAACTTCATAAGCACGGCAAAAACACCAACAAGTAATATCAGTCCGCCACCAAGAAGCCAAAATGCATTCTGACCACCGAATACAGCTGAATAGAGCACTAATACTCCACCAACTATGAGTATGGTCGGGAAAATGAAATCGCCTATGTTCTTGCCTAAATTGTTCATGGAATTATGCTACGCTTTTAAGGTCTAATTTTCAGGATGCGTGCAAAGCTACATTTTTTTTCAAACGGCCATAAGTACGCTGCAGCAACACTTCCTGTGAGGCGAATGTATTAACACGTGGGCTGTTATAATTATACGGATCGGTCAATTCGGAGTTTAGTGCGGATACCTAAATTGCGCCCAAAATAATTCGCAAATGAGGATTCTCGGGTTGTTGCTGTCTGTGCTGTTTTTTGTTCAGTGGAATTCAGCATTCGGTCAGACGCTGAAAGGCAAGGTCACGGACGAATCTACTGGAGAAACACTTATTGGCGTGAACATTTTCAGCGATGACAATACGGGTGTTGCTACCAATATTGACGGAGAATATTCACTCAAGTTAACAGCAGGCACACATTCCATTACATTCAAATTTATCGGTTATCAGCAGATCAAAAAGAAGTTCACTCTGGCAGAAGGCGAGACGATAACTTTCGATGCTAAACTGCCTGTAGAAAGCACCACGCTAGACCTGGTGGTGGTTACGGGGAGTCAGTTCGAAAAGAAGCTTGAAGAAGAAATGGTCACTATTGATGTGGTTCAGGATTATTTGATCCAGAACACTGCAAGTCCTGATCTGAAGGCAGCCGTTTCGAAGGTTCCGGGTGTTACCATACTGGATGGTCAGGTCTCGATCAGAGGTGGAAGTGGCTATAGCTATGGTGTTGGAAGTAGGGTTCAATTGGTGGTAGACGATGTGCCATTGTTGACCGGTGACCTTAAGGATATTCAGTGGAGTGCTATTCCGATGGAAACCGCTGAGCAGATAGAAGTGGTAAAAGGTTCGTCAAGTTCGTTGTACGGATCAGGTGCTATGAACGGAGTTATTCATGTGCGTACCGGTTGGGCAAAGGAAAAGCCCGAAACGGAATTCAGAATATATCATGGACTCTATGGCACGCCAGGGGAAAAAGAAGCACGGTGGTGGGAAGACACCTTCAGTCCCGTGTTCACCGGAATGTTCTTCTCGCATCGTAGAAAGATCAAAAATCTGGATCTCGTAGTTGGCGGTCACGGCAACTCAGATAATACCTACTTGCAAAGAGGTCATCGGCAGGCTTTGCGACTGAATGTCAAAACCAGATATCGAGACAATAAGGTGCAGGGTCTTTCATATGGAATAAATGGTAATGTGCAGTTTCAGCAATCAGGCCGGTTCATTCTCTGGAAGGATAACCTTGCCGGAGCCTATGTTCCGCTCGATGGAACCAGCTCCACCGATAAGTATCTGTTTGCCAATGTGGACCCCTATGTTCAGTACAGTGGGGAGGCGGTTGGACTGCATAGCCTCAGGATGAGGTATTTCAGAGTAGAAAGAAGGAATGGTGAATGGGAAGATCCATCTGCTTCCAATGTATTGTTCGTTGATTATCGGTTTCAGAAAGAATTCAAGTACAACTTTCACCTGATAACAGGAGTTCAGTATCAATATGTATGGTCAGCCAGTTCGCTTTACCCAGAGGCGGGCACGGTCTACACGCACAATCCTGCAGTTTTTGCACAACTGGAAAAGAGCTTTTTTGACAAACGACTTACGGTACTTTTTGGCCTTAGGGATGAATGGAATGACATTGTAGGCGTAAGTAAAGAAACCTCCAATCCGATTGTGCGCGGTGGTCTTAATGTAAGAGTTGCCAAGAAAACAAACTTGCGAACTTCCTTCGGGCAGTCGTTTCGATTTCCAAGTATCGGTGAAAAATACATTCAGGCCAGTTTGGGTGTGATCGACATCAGACCCAGCAAAGATCTTTTGGCCGAAAGGGGTTGGTCGGCTGAATTGGGATTGAAACAAGGATTCCGTGTTTCGAGCTGGCACGGAAATTTTGATGTGGCCCTGTTCTGGTCGGAGTATCGCGATATGATTGAATATGCCTTGAGAGTGGATACCAGTGGAATTTATTTCAAACCTCAGAACATCAGCAAGGCACGCGTGGCTGGTTTCGAGGTTGGATTGCAGGGCGATGGAAACCTTGGCCCCATTCCTATGAGAATCTATCTCGGATACACGTTCAACTACCCGGCCGATCTGGAAAGCGATACAACTCAGGAGAACTTCGGTATCTATATGCAGAACCTTTTTACAAGCATATCCAATCCTGATTCGCTGTCCGATCTCAGCATCCTCAAGTATAGGATTGCAAATGTGTTCAAGGCTGATATTGAATTCGACCTATGGAAGTTCACCGTTGGCTATACGGTGGAGTATACCAGTTACATGGACCGTATAGATGCATCTTTCGAAGCGTTGTTGCCAGGGTTTACTGAATACCGCCAACTTCATAATCGCGGTGTTTGGAGAATGGATGCCAGGCTAGGGGTCAAGATCGGTAAGAACTCAACCGTGGCATTCATTGCCAAGAATTTTCTTAATGAATTCTACTCTGTAAGGCCAGGGGTCATGGAGCCTCCTCGCAACTTTACTCTTCAGTACATCCTAAAGATTTGAAGCACCTACTTCAAAGATCTTATACAGGTCCGGGTTCGGGATCGGGATTCCAGTAGTAAGTACTGTTTTAATAGCCACAATGACCAGAATGAACACGATGGTCGGAACGATAGGCCAGCGTTCCCACGTTTTCTGTCGCGGTATTTTGAACGAACCCATAAGCATGGCATGCACGATCATCACCAATAAGGCCAAGATGGCAGCAACGAACGAAATCGTATTGGGAATGATATTGATCGGATAAACCACAATCGTAACGATCAATCCACCGGCAATAACTGGGAGTAGTACCTGATATCTCAAGAACTTATAACGTTCAAACTCCGACCCGATCTGCTTTGAAGACCATGCCGTCTGTAGAAAAGGCTTTGCGTACAATATCCCAATGCCTACCGTAATTAAGAATCCGAGAAATCCGATGGCCCACTCGGTTGATGGTTTGTAGTACATGTAACTGGTGAAAATGGCCAATTCAAATCCAAGGGAATCCAATCTTCGGTATTCGAAGTTTCCGGCAAAGGGGACACTCATCATCCGTTGAGCGAGAATCGTGAATGCAATAAGGCTTCCCCACAGCATGAACAGACGCACGAAAATGTATGACTTCCTCAATGCCAGATACATCCCATAAAACAAGAATCCAAGGAGTCCCATGGCAATGGATCCAACAAGGAATACTCGTTTTACACAATGAGGATACCAGCCATTATTGTTCTCGTATCTAATAGTGTCATAAAAAAGCACTG
>JBJOHR010000142.1:0-15945 GCA_046047575.1 Bacteroidota bacterium
GCGTTGGAAGAACAGTTCTACACCATCGATTGCACGGCAGACTGTCCGGGCGTGGTAGGCTGCGATGGCAACACCTACTGCAACGAGTGCATTGCCAACAGCCACGGCATCCGCGTAGAAGATTGAACACTTTCTGATGCGGGTGGTTAGCTGCCGTAGTAGGTGGTATCTTAGCCCCCTCCGAGTTCAGAATCCCCTATGGCATCACGCTACAGAAAGACCTTCAATGACCTTGGGCTGGGCACCAAGACCAGCACTGGAAACAACCGTTCGCTCAACAAGGATGGCAGTTTCAACGTCATCAAACGCAATGTGCCGCTGCTGGAGCGCATCAACTTCTTCCATTCGCTGGTGTCCATGTCGTGGGGCCACTTCCTGCTGCTCATCCTCACCGGATACTTCTTGGCCAATCTGGTCTTTGCCACCATCTACATGGCCATTGGGGTGCATCATCTTACGGGCATAGAGGCCAACTCGCTGTCGGAAGCCTTCATGGAGGCCTTCTTCTTCAGTTCGCAGACCATTACCACCTTGGGCTATGGCCGTGTGGCGCCCATTGGCACCTTGGCCAATATTGTGGCCGCCACCGAATCCATGATCGGACTCATGGGCTTTGCCTTGGCCACAGGTCTGCTCTACGGACGCTTCTCCAAACCCAGCGACAAGGTGCGATACACCCACCACGCGGTGGTGGCGCCCTATCACGACATCAATGGCTTCATGTTCCGGGTACTCAATCCGCAGAGCAACCAACTGCTGGAAGTGGAAGTGACCGTTTCGCTCTCGGTAAAACGCAAGAACTCCGACCTGCGCGATTTCTTCCTCCTGGAACTGGAACGCTCCAAGGTGGTGTTCATGCCCTCCATGTGGACCATTGTGCACCCCATTGACGACAAAAGCCCCATGTATGGCATGGACAGCAAAACCCTATTGGAACTAGGGGCAGAGTTCATCGTGACCCTGAAGGCCTATGACGAATCGTTCTCGCAGACCGTGTATTCCCGTTCCTCGTATCTGGCATCGGAGGTCAAATGGGGCGAGAAGTTCGCGTACATATACCGTCAGGAACCCGAAGGCATATCGTTGGACGTAGGCCGCTTTGACGAGACCGAGAAGGCCGCACTCAACAGCTGAACAGACGCAGTCAGTCGATTTTGGCCACGAGTTACGAGTTACGAGGTACGAGTTTCGAATTCCTAATTGCTAATTGCTAATTTCTAATTCCCTTGTCTGAGTTCTCGCAACTCGCGACTCCCTTTTCTCTTTCACCTGATCCTTCATAGGCTCATGGAATTGGTATATTTGGTTCTAGACAGCACATTTGCGATAATTAACCAAAACACAAGCAACATGAAAAAAACCTTACTCTCTATCATCAGTTTAACAGCACTTGCCCTGTCCGCCCGATCACAGTGTGTTGATGGCGCGGTTGGAAGCCTGGTAGTTACAACGGGTTATAACGTTGGGCAGTCGTTTACGGCTCCTTGCAGCGGAGTCCTTACCCATGTAGAATTCACCGCAGGTTCGGCCGGGATAGTTCCGGGAGATTATCTCTACATCTATGCTGGTGGCGGTACCTCTACAAGCCCCATACACACACAGGCGTTCACCGACATCAACGTTCCCAGCGCCAATATGCCTATTGGAATTGATATCGTAGGGTCTGTGCCCGTTACCATGTCAAGCCAATACACCTTTGCCTTTAACGTCAACCTTGACCTGTATGCTGGCATTGGTTCGTATGCAGGCGGAGACGGCTATCAGGATGGAACACAGGTTACTGGTGTTGACCTAGGCTTTGGGGTAGAGATATCTGTTCCCACGGGTGTAACGGACCATGCTTTGGCTGAGGTTTCCATCTTTCCAAATCCTACTACCGATGTTCTGAACATCAGTACTACGGAGAAACTTGTTGCGGTGAACATCTATGCCAGTAATGGGGCTTTGGTAAGAACGGATGATCAAACAAGCATTGACGTATCTGCCTTGGAAAGCGGCCTCTACCTGGTGCAGGTGCAGACCAAAGAGGGCGTTGGTCAGGTACGGTTTGTAAAGCAATAGGATGCAAAGAACAAAAGCCGTTTACTGGATATTGGTCGTCATAGGCACCTTGGCCGCGTTCTCGTCCATTTACATGTACACAGAGGGTAAACCCTTTATGGATTATTTCTGGGGTGGTTTCTGTGGAATCGTGCTTATCGGCACGGCATCTTTGGAATTGACGAAGAAGTAGGTGGGCTGGTCGAAGGCCTGAAGTTGACGGTACCCCCGTTTCCCTCAGTGAAGGGGTTCGGGGGTGAGTCTCTTCAAAGCATGTTAAGAGTCCCCTCACTTCAAGTTCCTTGCTACAGACCTTAAGATAAAAAACCATGAAACACGTATTTCTCATCTTCCTTTTCGTACCTGTTCTGTTATCGTCCTGCTTGAAGATGGTGGATTGTGAAAACGCCCAATCGTGCGTGATCAACAATAGTCCAGACACCATCTATTTCAATTGGATATGCGGCACATTCTTTATGAGCGAAGCAGATACCCTGCTACCGGGCGAGAAGGCATGCGAATTTGTTGGGGAAGTGATTGTAAGACGCCAATGGAGCAGCACCAAAAGGTCATGCTTTAATAGGGCTGGAGCTTCTTACCAATGGGAGGTAGATGACTGCTATGTGGAGAAGGTGGTTGAATGACCGTGCACCTAACGGCCAACGTTTAACGGCTTTCAATAACCCTGTGGTTAGGATTGCATTACGCACAGACAATGAAAATGGAATCCACTAAGAAACTGAACGATCTCACCGAAGAGCTGATCGAGGGTGCCGCAGCGATCAACGATGAGCGCAAAGCATTGCTCGATGAGTCTGCAAAGGCCATGGCAGAAGCGTTGCATAAGAATGGCAAACATGCCACGGTGTTCGTGTGTACGCACAACAGCAGGCGCAGCCATCTGTCAGACCTATGGTTCCGCTATGCCTTGCTGTACTACGGTATAGAGGGTATGGAATCGTTCTCTGGCGGTACCGAGGCCACGGCCTTTAACAAACGGGCCATAGCAGCCATGGAAAGGGCAGGGTTCAAGGTGTCGTACGATAAAAGTGTAGCAAATCCTCTGGTGCAGGTCAGTCCAATGACCTATCCAGTATGGACGGTCTTCTCAAAAGTGTACTCTCACGAAAGCAACCCGAAGTCGAATTTCACGGCCATCATGGTGTGTTCAGATGCCGACCACAATTGCCCGATAGTAGATGGAGCCACACAGCGTTTTGCCATTCCTTACAACGATCCCAAGCATTATGACGATACGCCAGCCGAGGAAGGAAAGTATGACGAAACGGTGAAGCTTATCGGCACGGAAATGATGTACATGGCAAATAGATTGAAGCTGGAACTGGCCATCTTGAATAAATAGCGCGTTCTGTTCGCTAGTGATTGTGTATGAGATACACACCCCTTAATCCCCTCTAAAGAGGGTAAGGCTCTGACACGAACTGACCAATGCTTGGGTTCGCTTATTGCAGCTGTTACCTGATGCCTAAAGCCCCAAGATCCTTCCCACTTTCCAAATACTCATGAAGGTGTAGCCCCAACGGTTCTTCAGTGCCTGTTGTTCCTCACGGTTCCAGAAATGAAGTGTGTGGGGTGCATAGAGGTAACCGTACGGATAGGAGGTATGGCTGTAGCGTTCGCCATAGAGGTATTCCGCATTGTACTTGTAGTCTTGTTCCAATACCTGCATCAGTCCAATGCCCTGCTGCCGTATCTCACGGCCTTTGTCCAGCCAATGCAGCTTGTCTTCCTTGCGTTTTTCACGGTGGGCCAGAATGGCATTGACCGTGGTAGCGCGGTGCTTGGCGCGCAACGAAGTCAGCTGCAAGGCCATGAAGTACTCTGAAATAGGCGAGGGGCTTGCGGTATCTACCAGTTTGCTGAGTTCTACATTCAGCGCCTCTGACAGGGAATAATACTCCTGCAATTGCTTGATGTCGAACTCTTTAACCTTCGCTCTCGTCTGCTCATCACTCTTATTCGCCAGCCATTTGAAGGTGAAATCAGGCCGTGGTTGGAATTGCTTTCGGAAAAGCGAAAACTCATCGGTAACCGTCTGAGCGCACATATAGCGCAGCAGGTTCCTGTTGAGCAGGTAGTCCTGTTGCAGTTCCAAGTGCCGGTTCAAGTTCGCAGTCACCGTTTCAGGGTAAGCTAAACGGTTGACCCATTCTAAGGCTTCTGGTAGGTGTTCTTGGTCATCAAAGGTGCTTTTCCAACTCCAACGGGCTATGCTCCAATCAACGGCCCAGCAACCCAACTCCCAGCCGCTGCTGAAGGTCAGATGATTGGGAATACCTTCCTTTTCGCATAGCAGTATGTCGCTCAATCGTCCGCTGAGATAAGGCAACAACAGCATAGGCACCGAGTTGTCGTAGGTCACCCAATAGGCACTTTCGGGGTAGAACCATACTTCGCGCACCTTGTTCTCCCGTAGCATGTCCTGATGGATGTGGTGGAAGTTCTTGTTCTCGTACACGGGTGCCAGGCTATCTTCCAAGCTGTACATCATAACGGTATGGATGCCCACACCGCGATAGAGGTCTATGCTATCCGTAGCGTTGAACACATCGGCCTGTTCGCCCACCATGTTCTCCTCGCTTACCACATGCTTGCGACCCATGATGTTGCTGTTGTATCGGTTGCGGGCGGTTTCAATGAGTGTCTTCTTGAGGCGGCTTTTCAGTTTCTCTTTACCGCCTACGAACTCAGCCGTGGCAAATTCCACATTCAGAAAATCCCAATCGGCATAGAAGAGGTCTTCCAAACTTTGGAGCAACAGTGCCTCTTTGCTGCGCCAACTCTTGGGCCAGCTTTTGTAGAGTTGAAAGGTGCGCTGCTGGATCATGTGCAGCGAAACATCCAAACCAATCATCAGTCCACGTTGGTGCGAATAATCGACCATCCGCTTTGCATGTGGCTGCCACTTTTCCATATCAACCGTTCGCAATAGGCACCATTCCCAATAGTTCTGTCGGTTGCGCACCAGCCAATCGATATACTCCTTTACGTCCTGCCACGCATTTGGCAAATCGGGGTTATGCAACTGCTCGGTCAACTCCAAAGGATGCTGCGTATGCAAATGGAAACCATGTTTGCTAAAACGAGGTGAGGAGCTGTATTTCAATACCTTAGGCCAGATTACCTCATCTGGAACAATAGTTCGCTTAGGATGAATGAAACGGAAGCCCAGCACTTCGTCCAAAAGACCGTAGATGCCGAATATCAGTCCTTGTTGAGAGCGGGCCGTGAGGGTATAGTGAGGAAACTGACCGCTCCAGACGTACGAGTGGTCGGGATAGTACACGGTATGGATGCCGTCTTTGGTAATCGTTTGCCCTACAGGTATCGTATCCGGCCTGTCGATGACAAGATCGATGGTAATACCTACCTGTCCGGCCAAGGAATCAAGGTCTTCCATGGCGGCCACCGGCATCAGTTCAGGATAATTGACCAAAATGCCACCATGATTGAACTGGACCTGCGCCTGCATTACGGCAGGAAAAAGCAATAGAAACACGATAATCAGCCATTGGCTTACTTGAAATAGAGAAGATTCAATATTCTTGTAACTCATTGTTGATGTAAGACAAGCCATGCACAGATTTCTGCCAATAATAGTGATTGTAGCCTTAGCCGCTTGCAAGGAGCCTGCAACGGAGAGCACATCGGACGGACACACTATTAAACGAGGATTTTTTGAGAACGGAGATCTGCAGGCTGAGGTTATTTACAACAAAGAAGGCAAGAAGGACGGCCTGACCCGATCCTTCTACGAAAACGGCAGGGTGCGTGCAGAGTACAATTATGTGAATGGCTCGAAAGAAGGCATGACCAGAAACTACTACAAAGAGGGCGGTGTAAGCAGTGAGATAAACTATACCAATAACGAGAAGCACGGAGAATACATCAAGTATTACAAAGAAGGTGGTAAGTATACCGTTAGCACTTATGTGAACGGAATTCAGGACGGAGAACGGTCTGTATACAACAGAAGTGGGACTCTAAAATCGACCATGTATTACAGCGGAGGAAGACCTTTGCCAGGTGCAAAGCGCTTTAAGCCCAACGGAGAGGAACGGAACGAAATGCAGATGCGATTCACCTTGGATGATAAGACAGCGCTGACAGGTAAGGCCAAGTTGTATGTGGAGTTGGATGAGAAGCTGCCCGAAGTGAAATTCGTGTATGGAGTGGTAGATGAGCAGGGCAAATTCAAAGATGGCTTTCAATACCCGCTGAATATGGATTCGAACGGTAGAGGCTTTATTGAATACACCAAATCGGCCTATAGCATGGTCATGGATAAGGTGGAAGTGGTGGCCATTGCACAAGACCGCGACCAGCAGGTATACCTTATTTCGGGCCGCTACAACTTGGTGTTGGACTAGCGCAACTGCCGTTCAATGGTCTTAAGCAGACCATCGTTCGGATAGTATTTCAATCCCATGGTAGTTGCCTTGCGCGCATTGCCGTACTGTCCTTTTTTAAAGTAGTATTTGGCAATCTCGCTACAGATGTAGGATGTGATGTTCTGTTCGGGAACCAGTGCAATATCGTCTGCCAATGCTTCCAGTTTCATTAGCATGTCCAAACTTTCAGCATGATCTCCCTGTTCAACCTTTACGGCTATAACCGCTCCGTACAGATCAATATATAGCTGCTTAAAGCGAGTGTTCTCCCATATTTCAGGTATCGAATCCTGTATGTTCAGCACTTGCTGCACAAGAACTTCATCCACCACATCCTTCTTATACTTTTCCAAGAACTGATGACGCAAAAGGTCGGTTACCATTCCTTGGGTCTGTAGGTTGGACGGTTCGTTTTTCAAAGCTTTCAGCACAAAGGGGATGCTGGCATCGTAATCTCCCGTCAGGGAGTAATAACGAGCAGTTTCGTAGTTGTAGATCAGATCGATCTTGTTGCGCAGCGAATCGTCCTTGGCCATTAATGAGCTAAGTTCATGATAGATGGAATCGTAGGTGACCTTGTCGCTTTTAGAGATCAGAAGTTCGTTGGTAATGAGCGCAAATGCACTCATCACATGGCTTCTGCTCAGCTCAAACTCCTTAGGCATGCGGGTCATTCGCGCCAGATAGAGGATGTCACGTTCGCCTTTGTAATCAGTGTCATCAAGCACCTTTGCCATGCTTACAAGCATGTTGTACAGATTGCCGCCACTCGGATATAGATAGCTGGCCTTTTCCAGCTCTTTGATGGCTTTTCTGTACTCTTTATTCTGCATAAAGTAGACCCCTTGGTTGTAGTATTGAAGCCCCAATAGTTGTTTGAAATCGATGGTCTTATCGCGGAAATAATGCTCATTGAAAAGATCCTGCACCGATCGGATGCTCGCTTCGCTGGCGCTGATCAGTTTGTTCTCGATCAGTTCGTTCACATACTTGTACTTGTAGTTCTCATCAAGGGTGTAGAAACCGGACCGAGGGTTGGTAGATTCCACTACTATCTGCTCTTCCGGATAGGCAATGATGTAAACGTGGGTGGGCAGTTGTTTCAATTCGTACGGAATGTTCAACTCATCGAACACCAACGCGTACAGAGCAGATGCGGTCACGCAGTTGTATACCCCATCGGAGAATATGCGGTCGAAAGAGGTTTGCAGTTCGTATTTGCGCAGCAGCGTATTATGAACTTCCTGGTAAATGTTGTCTATGTATTTCTCGTTCTTCTTCGGTCGCTTGATCTCCTTTACTCTGTTGATCAGCATGAGCCACCTTCCATCACTCACGGCAACATTGGACTTTGCGGTGCGGGAAAGAGCCGTAAGCTTATCCATGGTCGATAGCTGATCGAAGTCGGATAAGAACAAGTTCCGTTCATTCGAATCTGCAAAAACCACCTCTTCTATACTGATGAATCCCGGGTATACGGAATCCAGAAACGATTGCGCCTTGGTTTTCAGTTGCAGGATCAAGCTGAGCCCAACCACGATAAGGTAAATTCTAAACATACTTTTCAAGCTCCTTCATTTGTTTTTTAGCCTTGGCTACTAAGGTAGGTCGTTCGGTGGCAACAATTTCCTCCAGATACAATTTGAATTCAGGAATGAGTTCCGGATTCCGCTTGCAGATGAACTCCATTAAACGCATGGCCGCATTTTTCAAGGCTGGTTTTGAATATGATCTACCCAATTCCTCAAACGCATAGGTGGCCGCCAATCCGTCATGGTCTGCCGGATAGTTACAATGACTCAGGTACCAAATGGTCATCCAACGGTACCACTCATGTGGTGGGTTTTTCATTTGGTCCAAAAGCAGCCCTATCCTGGATAGAAGCAGCTCTGGTCTCCGTTTGAAAGTTTGGCCTAGAATGAAACCGCTGCGATGAGCAATATGGCCTGTTTCCGAATAGAATGCGTTGAAAACCTCATCGAATACGTTCTGGTCGGAGGCAATGAAAGTGGCAAGCCGAGCCGATTTCTCCGCATCCCAACGGTCGTAAAGCAAGGTTCGCCAATCTTTCATCTGTGCTTTCGGTTTTCCAATACGGAATCCAGTTCCCATGTTATTTTCTGTTCAAACGCGCTTCCACGAACATGGCAATCGGCCTTGCTGCATATTCTGCATGAAGTTGGAATGCATGGGTCGGCATGGATGAACATTTCCACGGATTCAGGGTAATTGTGGGAAACGATCTGTTCTATCTGGTCTATCTGAGCATGGGCTTCTTCCACCGTGAAGTAGTAAGGTAGCGTAAGGTGGCAATCGATGTGGATACCCTTTCCGAACTTCTGTGCTCGGAAGTTGTGCAGGTCTATCCAGTTCTCGTTGCGTTTGGAGTCAATATCCGTTATCAGATCCCCGAGCAGATCAAAGTCGGCCTCGTCCATAATACCTGCCACCGACTTGCGGATCTCTTTTGCACCTACAAAACCAATGTAGCCTCCGAAACCGAGAGCCACCACACTGTCAACCCAGGTCAACCCTGTAAAAAGCACAATACCCAAACCAAGTATGAGCCCGAGCGATGTGTAACCATCACTTTTCAGATGCTTACCGCTTGCCACCATGGTGGGCGAATGGTTTTTCTTGCCGTATAGTTCGGTGGCCCAACCCAATGCGTAGTTGATGAGACCCGCACCTGCCGATAGATACAGACCAAGGTCAATCGATTCCAGAACATGTTGGGCAAACAGGTCGTGGGCCGACTTCAGCACAATGCTGATGCCTGCCAGCAGAATCAAGGTTCCTTCAATGCCAGAAGAGATGAACTCGATCTTGCCGTGTCCGTACGGATGGTCTCTATCCTTCGGTTTGGCAGCAAGAATCAGGCTGTAAAGCGCAAAACTTCCTGCAACCACGTTGATGATGCTTTCAAGCGCATCGGAAAGAATGGCGTTGGAACCCGTTACGTGGAATGCATAGAACTTGATGAGCAGGATGACGAAGCCCACCGACACGGCAAACCACTGGAAACGGATGTATTTTTTATCCTGCATTTCTTGCTTTCGAAGGTAAGGTATTGGAGATTTGCGCAAACCTGACGATTGTTAGCTTACTTGCCTAACTTTCAGAACAACTTTAGCGGCATGAAAAATATTCTCGTACCATTCGATTTCTCGCACCATTCTAGAAACGCACTGGAATATGCAGCGCAACTGGCTGCCCGATCAGGTGCCAAGCTTTGCATCTTTCATGCTTACGATAGGAGCGAAGTGCTGGAAGGGGTGAAGGTGGCCACCACCGTGTCGGCCATGGAAGACACGCAGAAGAAATTGGCCAAGCAATACGGCCTGAAGGAAAAGAGCATAACCGGCAAGGTGGTGCAGGGCGAATTCATAGAAGAGGTGTTGCAATTCATTGAGGAGAAAAAATTCAGTCTGATCGTGGTGGGCACCAGAGGAGCCTCCGGTCTGCGCGAATTGCTGGTAGGAAGCTACACCGTGAATCTGATGCAGGAGGTGCGTGGTATTCCCATGTTGGTGGTGCCCGAAAAGGCCGATTTCATTCCGCTGAGAAACATTCTGCTGTGTTCCGATCTGCACGAAATTGCCGATGACAATGCCCTGGACCTGGTGAAGGAAATGGCCATGCTCTTCAATGCCGATGTCCGTCTTGCCCACGTTGAAAAAGGAAAAGGTGGCACTCCAAGCTATGAGAACGTGCTGGAACGTAGACGCGAGATCCACCTGTTTGAACCGGAAGTGGATTGCACCTATAAGCGCATTGTGGCGGCCGATCTATTATCGGGCATCAAATTCTACATGGACAAGAAGGGCGACAACGACATGGTGGCCATGGTGTATCGCGAACACTCGTTCATTGAGACCATATTCGGTATGAACCACGCCCATGAGATGGCGTACCACACCACCGTGCCGCTGTTGGTGCTGCCAGAAGGAAAGGACAGTACGGGATAGGACCCGTGGGATCGTCAGTGAACTGGCTGACGAAAGTCCAGATCAAGCCAGTGCAAACCCCTTTCTTCGGCAATTCGATAGTATCACACCCGAATGGATGAACAACAGGTATTAGTAACGAAAGCATCTGGAGCAAAAGTTCCCTTCGAGTTATCACGGTTACGTAGGTCCTTGGAACGGTCTAAGGCTACGACCACGGAGATCGACCAGGTGGTGGCAGCCATCAACGCCTTGGTGCATGACGGCATGACCACCAAAGAGATCTACCGAAAGGCCTTTGCACTGCTCAGAAAGGGTTCCAATTCGGCCGCAGCTCGCTACAAGCTCAAGACTGCCATTATGGAACTGGGGCCAGCGGGTTTTGCGTTCGAAAAGTTCGTTGCAGCCCTGCTCAAAGAGGAAGGCTATGCAACCCGAACGGGCCAGATGGTGCAAGGCAAGTGCGTGAAGCACGAGGTGGACGTGATTGCCGAACGGGGCGATGTGCGCTGCATGATCGAATGCAAGTTCCATAGCGATAAGGGAAACTACTCGGATGTGAAGGTGCCGATGTACATCCGTTCCCGTTTCGAAGATGTGAGCTACACCTGGCAGACCGAGGCGGAAACACCCGCTACACGGTTTGAAGGCTGGGTGGTCACCAACACACGTTTCACCACCGATGCAGAGCAGTATGGCAACTGCGCAGGACTGAAACTCATCAGTTGGGACATGCCCCAAGGACAAGGCATCAAAGACAGGATAGATCGCTCGGGCCTGCATCCCATCACCAGTCTCACCACCCTCACGCTGTCCGAAAAGAAATCCTTGTTGGACATGGATGTGGTGTTGTGTTCCGAACTGAACCAAAGCCCGCAACTACTCCACAAGGTCGGAATGAGCAAACTGAGAAGCAAGAAGACCTTGAAAGAGGCACAGCAGCTATGCCAACTGTATAGGAATGGAAATGGAGAATAAGCTACGCGTGCATTTTCTTGGGGCTGCCGGAACCGTTACCGGCTCCAAATACCTCATTGATACCGGAGAACGGAAGATCTTGATAGACTGCGGCCTGTTCCAAGGTCTCAAATCATTGCGTCTGCTCAACTGGGACCGCTTTCCGGTAAATGTGCCCGATATAGACTGCGTACTGCTCACTCACGGGCACATGGACCATACGGGGTATCTGCCACGGCTCATGCGCATGGGCTACAAAGGCCCTATTCATGGCACACGCCCCACCTTGGAAGTTGCCGAGATCATTCTGCTGGACAGTGCCAAGATCCAAGAAGAAGAAGCACGCAAGGCAAACGAAGAAGGTTATTCCAAACATCATCCGGCCGAACCGCTCTACGACCTGAAAGATGCCGAACAGGCCATTGCTCACTTCAACTCGATGCCCGAAGGGGAGTGGTTGGAGCTCTTTGAGGGCATCAGCGTGAGATTTCAGTACAATGGCCACATCATTGGTGCCACCTTCATTGAATTGGACATCCACGGCAAACGCTTCGTCTTTTCTGGCGACATCGGTCGCAAGGACGACCTGCTGCTCCAGCCTCCTAAGAAACCAGAACGTGCCGATATCCTTTTCATGGAAAGCACCTATGGAGATAGATCGCACCCGAAGGAAGACCTGGAATCACGCCTGAAGGAGATCATTCTCAATACCCGCGACAGGGGAGGAACGCTCATCATACCCAGCTTTGCCGTAGAACGCACCCAGACCTTGATGTTCGTTATCTGGAAGCTGTTGCAGCAAGGCGATATTCCACACATGCCTTTCATCATGGACAGCCCCATGGGCGCCAATGTGCTGCAAGTGTTCAAAGACAATCGGGAATGGCACCGACTCAGTCAATCTCAGTACACGGGCATGTGCCAAACCTTCCGGATCGTGAAAAGCTATAAGGAGACCTGGGACATCATCAATGATGATGCGGCCAAGGTGGTCATAGCCGGCAGCGGAATGATCAGTGGCGGACGCGTACTGACCTATCTGCAACATTACATCGGTAAGTTGGAAACAACCGTACTGCTGGCCGGGTTTCAAGCAGAGGGCACACGCGGACGGAAATTGCTGGAAGGTGCCAGCGAACTGAGGATCTACGGCAAGGAATATCCGGTAGAGGCAGAGATCATTGATCTGGAAGTGCTTTCTGCCCATGCAGACCAGTCAGAACTGTTGGATTGGATGAGTGTACTGGAAAAAGCTCCCGAACGCATATTCATCGTACATGGCGAACAACGATCTGCTGCCACCTTCAAAGAAAAGATAAGGGAAACCTACGGCTGGGATGCGGAGATCCCCGAATTGTATTCCATTGTGGAACTTCCTCTGGACAAGTGATCTACGATTGACCGAAGTTGCTTGTGCTAAATCTGTAACTTAGATTCAGCAAAACAGCCATGCGACCATTAGCAGCTTCCATTGGCCTCCTCTTAAGTGTGCAGTCGGTATTGGCACAGGCCATTGATACGGTTCAGTTCACCTACGTTTCCGAGTTTCTGTATCAATCTTTTCTTCCTTATTCGTGCTTAAGTGCCAAGTTTGATGATGCCGGTAGACCCTATCTCTACACGGCCAATGTGGAGTTGGGAATCGTTGTCTTTGACGTCAGCAATATTCAAGATCCGATCCCGGTTGATACCGTTCTGCCTGCTGAGTTGGGGTCTTTGAAACCCACCAATCTGTGGCATCAGAATGGTCTTCTATATGCTTCCATTGGCGGAATCCAAGGCGTTTCGCAAGATGCCGGACTGGCCATTTTCGACCTTAGCGACCCCACCGACCTTTCCATACTCGACATATGGTCCGACCCAACGTTCGACCAAGGTGCAGCCATTGTTATTGTGGAGGGCGATCATGCCTATATCGGAGCCATGGAATTGGGAGTGATCATTCTCAACGTTTCCGATCCCAGCGATATACAATTTGAAGGTCACACAGCGCTGGACCCGAATTTCCCGCGCCCACCAGGTCTGTTCTCCGTACCCAATGCACGTGGCATGAGCATTCGTAACGACACGCTGATCGTTGCCAATGATGCCGGAGGCTTGAGAATGGTCGATGTTTCGAACAAGCAGCAACCGGTAGAGCTTTCGAAATACATCAACCCGGACATGGATGCCATTACTCAATCGGCCTACAATAATGTGCTGTTGATCGATCGATACGCCTTTGTTCCGGTTGATTATTGCGGCTTGGATGTGGTGGATGTAAGCGACACGAACATGGTCAATGCCGCGTGGTTGAACCCTTGGGCCTGTAATGGCGCCAACTGGAATGGGGCAGAGGGGCATTCCAATGAGATCGGGCGGGTATCAGAAAACCTGGTCTTTATGACCGGAGGCGATTCTGAACTATTGGCCTACGATGTTTCTGATAGGACACAACCCGAATTGGTGGGTGCCTATTCATTTCCTTACGATAGCGTTGTGGCTTGGGGGCTTACGCACAACGACCAGCATGTGGTTCTGTGCTTGGTCAACAATCGGATCCTACAGCAACCCTATTACTCGAATGTGGGTGGCATCATGATCTTGGAATGGAACACGGTCCTAGGTCTGGAAAGCCGCTCTGTAGCTGATGAGGTCTTCGCCTATCCGAACCCGGCCACCAACCAAGTGAACATAAGAATGAGTGGCAACTACAGCTTGAAAGTGACTTCGGCCTCGGGACAACTCATGCTTGATGAGAACGTGAATGGATTCCAGTCCATCGATGTAACTGATTGGTCAGGTGGTGTTTATGTCCTTTCAGTTGAACAGAACAATTCAATGCATCATCAAAAACTTGTCATTCAGAAAGCAAGATGAATGCGCTAGTGAATCACTTCGGCCTGTTTCCCTCATCAGGAAGTTGAAAGAATACGGACATGCTTGACGTGGAAACCTTCAGAGAACTTGCGCTCGGATATGAGAACGCCACCGAAGAACCTCATTTCGAGAAGGTATCTTACCGCTTGAAGAACAAAATATTCGCTACGCTCGATCTGCAAGCTAGGACAGCCGTGGTAAAACTTACGCTCGAACAACAGGCTGCCGTCCTTGAAGAACACCCTGACAGCAGTTTGCCGGTCAAAGGCGCTTGGGGAAAGAAAGGTTGGACAAGCATAGACCTGAACCTCATTTCGCAGCAGAGCATGGCACAACTGCTTCGCTTGGCCTACTTCAACGTCAAGGGTTAGAGCCCGATCAACAATTCCGTGTTCAATACTGAACGGATCGCCACTTACTTGGCAAGGTGTTTGATCTACTTTTGAGCACATCCGATACACTATGAAAAAGATCACATTATCACTTACAGCGCTACTGATCGCAGCTGCGCTAACGGGCGTTCAAGCTCAGAGCAAGACCGGAACAGCCATCAATAAGGCGGCAGACGAAGCCCAAGATGCCATTATAGAAGCGGCAGACGAAACCGAAAAGGCTTTGATAAAAGCGGCCGATGTGGTGGAAAAAGAAACCGTAAAGGCAGCCAAGGTGGTAAAAAAGGAAGCCGTAAAAGCTGCCGATAAGGTAGAGAAGACCTTTGAGGGCGAAGAGAAGAAAAGCAAGTCGAGCACCAGGTCCAGCAAAAAGGACTGAGTTCGCATACACCCGCTTACCTGAAATAAAGCATAGGCCATGGCCCCAAAGGTCATGGCTGTCTTTTTTATGGCCTTCCCGCTTGCAAATAGGCCTATGGCAGGCGCTACAAAGGCATTGGCAGCCATTGCAATGATCATGCTGGCCATTCTTATCATCATGGTGGTCACAACGAAGATCATACTGGCCATTACAAAGATCATGGCAGTCATTTCTATGATCATTTCAGCCATTACGAGGATCATGGTAGTCCTTACGAAGATCATGGCAGCCACCAAGAAGATCATGGAAACCCCGGTCAATAGCTCCGTTGCGTCCGTTCAGCGAACGGTGTCACCCTGAACTTGTTTCAGGGTCTTCTGTGGCTCTGTGGCTAAAAAATGTCCTTTCTAAGCTTGTTTACACGATCGGATATCAAATTTTTTCCCTCCACACAATAAACCATGCAGCACCTGAGTTAATGATCTCGGTATTGTCTGGTGGTGTTTTACAACGCCAATTGCTATGTATTACAAAGCAGTTTTTGATCTTTACAGACCTCTAGAGGCGAAGATCCCAGAAGAAAAGGAGATATTGAACAAAATGAGCAACGATGCTCGGTTCGCATCTCCGCCCGTTCCATACCTCGATTTTCAAACAGCGCTCGAACAGCAGGACAAAGCCCTGTCGCTGGCGCAGTTCGGTGGCATAGAACGCACCGCCAACAAAAGAGCCAAGGAGTTGGAGGTGGACAACATCATGCGGCAGTACCGCGAGTATGTAAGCTTGGTGGCCAATGGCAACACAGAGATCATTCTGGCCTCCGGCTTTCGGCACACCAAAGCGCGTGCAAGTTCGCCCGATATGCCAGCGGTAACCGATCTCAAACAGATCAATACCCAGGTAAGCGGCCAACTCAAGATCGGCTGGAAGAGCATACCACCGGCCAAGTATTATCAGATCCAGATACAGCCGCAGCT
>JBJOHR010000143.1:0-5646 GCA_046047575.1 Bacteroidota bacterium
TTTCAATGCGTATTTATAACCGATGGGGTGATGAACTCTACTTTTCTGAAGACATTAACGAAGGTTGGGGAGCAGATGTAAGGGGTAACGAAAACTTGGTTGAGAAGGAAACTTACGTCTATAAGGTAGAAGTGGTGGACATAACAGGACAGTATCACGATTTTGTCGGGCGAGTTCTGGTCTTAAGATGATCGATATGAGCAGGATATCGGTCATCATCCTTCTCATCTCAGTTGCGTTTTCATCAAGCGCACAGTTGATCGTAGATCCCAGTTATACTGCTCAAGAATTGGTAGATGTGATTGTTGCCGATGGCATTACGGTGAGCAACGTGGTGCTTAACTGTCCTACCAACGGAAGCGCCTATTTTGACGGAACGGGCTCCAATATCAATATGGCAACTGGTGTGCTCTTAACCAGCGGAACCGTTTTCAACGCTGCCATGAACAACAATGATCCCGGAGTTAGTGCATGCAACGGAGCTCCAGGCGACCCTCAGGTAGAAGCCGTGGCAAACGAAACCACGTACGATGCTTGTATCCTTGAATTTGACATGGTGCCCACTTGCAGCCAACTGAATTTCACCTTCGTTTTCGGTTCGGACGAATACCCGGAATACATAAACCGTGAATTCGCAGATGCCATGGTGATAACCATTTCGGGGCCTGGCTTTGTCGGACAGGAGAATATCGCGCTTATTCCGAACACGAATGAAGGAGTTGGAATCGCCACCTTGAACAGCAACGAATACGGACAATACTACGTGAACAATGGTGGCGGTGCAACCATTCAATACGATGGTTTCACCGTCCCTCTTACAGCAACGGCAAACGTTACCATTTGCGAGCAATATCATATAAAACTTGCGGTGGCAGATGCTGCCGATTGCATTTTCGATAGTGGTGTGTTCTTCGCTGAGAACAGTCTCGATTGTGGAATCAGCAATTCTGTGACCACACAGGCCTCAGTGGGCCTGTTTCAACCGATAGAAGGATGCCGAACCTACGAGATTGAATTGTGCAGAGAAGGCGATCTGAGTGTTCCTTACGATCTGAATCTTTCGTATGACGGAACAGCAACAAACGGAGTCGATTACGCTCAATTACCCAATGTACTTACGTTTCCAGCTGGCACTGCATGCCAAATTCTAACGATCGAAGCGTATGACGATGGACTGTTTGAAGGTGCGGAAACGATCGAATTCGTGTACGAAGCCATTTCGGGAATCTGTTTGGTTTACGACACAATTGAGATACAGATCATTGACGATCAGAACCTTAGTCCTGAATTCTTTTACAACGATGTTTGTGACGGAAGCACGGTCTTTTTCAGTAACAGTACGAGTATCACGCCACCTGCTACGGCAACTGATTTTGTCTGGAAATTCGGAGATGGCACGGAACTGTCACAATACAACGCATCGTACTTGTATCCCGTTGCTGGCGATTACGATGTATGGTTAGTTGCAACGAGCAATGACAATTGTGTTGATTCGGTGATGCACACGGTTCACGTTTACGGTTATCCCAGTTCAAATTTTACCTTTTCAGACGTTTGCCTGGGAAACGCGGCCAATTTCACCAATCAATCCTTGCCACCCGTAAACGACAACATTGGCGATGTGCTTTGGAACTTCGGTGATGGAGGTAGCGCCAATTCGTGGGATGCATTTCACTACTACTCCATTCCAGACACATTTCCAGTAAGTCTCACGGTATACACGGAGCAATTGAATTGTGCCCACGCATTTTCAGATACGATCATCGTCTATCCGCCCATCACTACAGATTTTGTCACAAACGATGTCTGTTTTGGCGATACCGTCAACTTCATCAACGAGTCAGTAGGAAACGCCAACTGGGAATGGAATTTTGACGATGGAAGTCCATTTTCATCTGCATTCGACACTGCACATCTGTATAATTCACCTGGCGAATATGACGTCCGGTTGGTTGGAATAAGCCCCAATGGTTGCAACGATACCACCATACTCCAAGTAACTGTTTATGATGCTCCTATTGCCTCTTTTAGCACAATGGACATTTGCGAGAACGAACTGGCTCAATTCACAAACACAACAACACTTCCCAGTTTTGGAGGCCTAGGTTCGTGGTATTGGACATTCAGTGACAATACTAACTCATCGGGCTACAGCCCACTTCATTTGTTTCCTGATCCGGGGCAGTACACAGCAACGCTCATTGTCTACAACGAGGTGCTGGGTTGTTCAGACACCATGACCCAATCCCTGACATCTTATGCAGTACCCGAAGCTCAGTTTTCGGTCGGAAACGTATGTCATAACGTTACAGTGGTTCCAACCAACCTTAGTTTGAATACGGCAAGTTCATGGACTTGGAATTTTGGAGATGGAACCCCGGACATCATCGACCCTAACCCATTTCACCTGTATGACCAACCTGGATCATACACCGTTACCATGGTGGCAACCTACAACGATCAATGTTCGGATACAACAGAAGCCGAAGTAACCATCTATGAATTGCCAACGGCAACATTCGATTGGAATTATGTTTGCGAGGGTTCGCCCACCACGTTTTTGAATCAGAGTTCTGTACCATTTCCAGAAAACATCATTGGCTGGATATGGAATTACGGTGATGGTTCTGCGCTTGATCCGACCGTTAACGGAGAGCATGTTTATGCCGATGGTGGAAACTATAATGTGAGCCTTCAGGTGACAACTGGGCATGGCTGTGAGGGCGACACATCGGGAACCATTTGGGTCAATTATACGCCCAACGCTTCCGTTTCCGTATCCGACCCTTCCGGCTGTCCTGTTCATTGCATTGATTTTGTCGACAATTCTGGAATTCCGTTCGGAGAGATCATTGATCGAAAATGGAATTTCGGAGATTTTCAGTTTGGCGACAGCACATTCGAAACTCACTGCTATACCAACGATGATTTCTTCGAATCGTCTTATTACAACATCAGATACGATGTGGAAAGCGACAGCGGATGCGTATCCACATTGATGTTAGACAGTTTGATACAGATCTATCCGATCACTTACGCGAATTTTGATTGGACGCCCGATTCGGTAAGCACGTTCGACCCGCATGTTCAGTTCGTAGACAGATCTTATGGCGCCAGCATTTGGACCTGGGACCTTGGAGACACCAATCAATACTCAACTTCTTTCGACCAGAACCCTGAATTCGACTATTCTGGACATGGATTCTACGATATTCAACTCATTGCCGATAACCAATACGGATGCGCAGACACGACTTTGCGAACCATTTACATCTATGCTGATATTCGATTCTACGTACCTACAGCCTTCACTCCGAACAATGATGGAATCAATGATCTGTTCAGCGGATATGGATCAGACATCGACAAATACAACATGCAGGTCTTTAACCGTTGGGGAGGTCTGATCTTCGAAAGCAACGACATAGACTATGCCTGGGATGGAACCGTGAATGGCCATCCTGCAAAGGTTGGGGTTTATATCTATTCGTTCACCATAACCGATTTCAACGGAAATCCTAAGGATTATACCGGTCAATTCAGTTTGCTACGCTAGGTTCATTTGATCTGATCATCTGAAAACCACCCATTAGTTACCGCGAAAGCTATTGTAAATTCGCGGCATGAAAAAGGACGAGGTGCCACAGGATGACGAGAACCTTTTCGAGGGTAAATTCAAGGTGGTGAAATATGCCGTGGATGAGAATGGCAACTACGGTACAGTTGGCAGCGTTGGCTGGGAGCCAGAGAACGTGGTGCTCAATCAGGCTTGGGAAGAGATCAACAAGAAGGTTGAAGAGAAGAAGAAGAAGATCGAGGCCGGAGAACTGAGCCCCCTCGCCTACCACATGGAGAAGAACATTATGGATGTGGGCATGTTGGCTCAATACATGGATATTTCGAAACGGAATGTGAGCAGGCATTTGGAGCCGAGCGGCTTCAATAGTTTGGATGATAAGACCTTGAGGCGCTATGCCGAGGTGTTCGATATTTCGGTAGAAGAACTGAAAAGTACCGAATGAAGATAGATTTCGAGCACCGCCAATCGGCTCATTGCGAGACGGGCGTTATTTCCAATTTGATGCGTCACCACGGTCTGGACGTTTCCGAACCCATGGCGTTGGGCATTGGTTCCGGACTGTTTTTCAGCCACATGCCGTTCATCAAGGTGAACGGTCTGCCCGTGACCACCTATCGCATCATGCCGGGCGATATTTTCAAGAAATTCTCGAAAAGAACGGGTGTTGAAATGAAGCGTCAGAAGTTCTCCGACCCTGAGAAAGCAATGGCCGAGTTGGACAGCGTTCTGGAGCAAGGTCTGCCAGTTGGTATGCTTACCAGCGTGTTCTACCTGCCCTACTTGCCACGTGCATTCCGCTTCCACTTCAATGCACACAATATTGTGGTGTACGGCAAGGAAGGTGATGATTACCTCGTCTCCGATCCAATCTTGGAAGAACCTGTTACGATTGACCGAAGAATGCTGATCCGTGCGCGGTTTGCGAAAGGCATGCCGAACACGAGCGGCCGCATGTATTATCCAACGCATGTTCCGAAAGATGTGGACCTGAACAAGGCAATCATCAGCGGACTGAAATACACGGCCAAGGATATGGGAACCATTCCGTTACCGATTTTCGGTGGTCGCGCTATTGGTTTTCTGGCTTCGCGTGTTGCGAACTACGAGAAGAAATACGGTAAGGAAGAAGCCAAGAAATACCTCGGAAACATCGTTCGGATGCAGGAAGAGATCGGCACGGGTGGTGCAGGTTTCCGCTTCATGTTCGGGGCATTTCTACAGGAAGCTTCCGCACGATTGGGAAATCCTGTGCTGCACAAGAAGAGCTTGGAGATCACCAAGATCGGTGACCAATGGCGCAACTTCGCGTACGATTGCGGCCGCATGTGCAAAGACCGCGCAGACGGTCTCACCTATCAGGATCTTGCCGACCAACTTTCGGACATCGGAAAGCGCGAGATCAACTTCTTCCTTTCCATTCACAAAATGAAACTCTGATTTGGACGCCATTTCCATATCGGGATTGGTGCATCGCTACAGCGGTGCGGCAGAAGCGGCTGTCAACGGTTTAGACCTGCGAATTCCGAAAGGTGCTTTTTATGGTCTGCTTGGACCGAATGGTGCTGGAAAGACCACGACCATATCCATCATTTGCGGCATTCTGAAACCGATTTCCGGAGAGGTTTCCATTCTTGGAAAGAGTTGGAAGAATGATGCTGTAGGCATTAAAAAGTCCATCGGATTGGTACCGCAGGAAATTGCGCTGTACGATACGATGACTGCTTCGGAGAACCTGCATTTCTTCGGGCAGATGCTTGGATTGAACCGAAAAGAGATCCAACAGAAGACCGATGAGTTGATGGAAGCATTCGGGCTTGCGGAACATCGTGGGAAGCAATTGCAGAATTACTCGGGTGGCATGAAACGCAGGGTGAACCTGATGGTGGCGCTGATGCACGGCCCTGAAATCCTCATTTTGGATGAACCGACCGTGGGCATTGACGTGCATTCGCGGCACATGATCAACACCTATTTGCAGGAGCTGAACCGTGGCGGAATGACCATCGTTTACACGTCTCACCAGTTGGATGAGACCGAAAAACTCTGCGACCGGGTCTGTATCATCG
>JBJOHR010000144.1:0-6012 GCA_046047575.1 Bacteroidota bacterium
CACAATGCCAATAGCTTGGCCACAACTGGTGCAGCTGGAGATCTGCTGAACAATGGAGACCAAATAGAATCTCCGTTCTCCGACCCATTGATCCTGCACCAATTTCCACGTACATATCAGAGCAATTTCCATGATACTTACGCATTTATAACAGAAGCCTCTGGTGCTGGTTTGCCTACACCGATTCCGGTTTATCGAGTCAAACTGACACACAATGGACATGTTTATGACACCACTGATGCTTATGGAACCCTAATAACGCCAACCGGCACCTACGATGCTTTGAGGGTCAAATCGGTGGATTACACCACAGATATTCTTGAATACAAACTATTCTCGTTCTCTCAGTGGGCGGTTTTGACCACTACTCAGGACACATCCGTAACTTATTCTTGGCATGCCAAGGAGGAAATGCTTGCCATAGCTGAATTCGCCTTCGACAGCATTGGCAACCCAGCACGGTTCACATATTCCACCGTACCACCGGTCATTACTACTGGCATTGCACAGTCAGCAGAAGGCACTGATCTCTACATTTACCCACAGCCGGCCAGCGATCAGCTTTGTTTAAGGTCGGCCGATCCTATAACCAATGCCCATGTCGAGGTTTTTGGAATGGATGGAAAAATGGTTCTAAGCGAGGTTTTGAGCGGAAATTGTATTGATGTTTCAGAACTTCATTCGGGATTGTATGTCCTGAGAATCAATTCAAATAACGGCACCGGATTGCACGAATCCATGAAATTCGTGAAACGATAGGCAACGAATAATTCGGAATCAGCTGCAATACAAGGCGGTTGAAGGACTAGAACGTCAACGCTTCATGAGGTAAGTTTCTACCCTTTGCTCCACGTTATCGCGTATGCTGTGGTAGAACAATCCGTAATCTGCTACATGCAGATTCTTCCACATCCTGAACCAAGGTGCTTTGGTCTGCACCCAAAGCACCTTGCCGCCCACGTCAACAATCCTTGCCGACATTGGCCGCACGAATTTTCGCTTTGGATCAAGCACGATCGAACCTGAGTATTCCTGTATGGTCTTTTGGGCCGTATCCATGGTCCAAGTGAGAGGATTTACGCTTTGCGTGCCCAGATACCAATATCCTGAAGGTTGGTACCCTTCCGCATAGCTCATCCACGAAATGTAGCATTCCGTTTCTGTAGGCGATGCACACATTTTCAAATGCTGATACATGGAATCGTTGACCTGAAAACCAATGATGTAAGCTGCCACCATTTGCTTTTTCAGGTCGGTGGTATCTATCATTTCTTGCAGCAGTCTGCGCGTGTGGTGCGTACCCTGACTGTGCCCCGCTATGATGAACGGTCTTCCCTGATTATAATGTTCCAGATAGTACGCAAAGGCACGCTTCACATCCTGATACGCCAAATTCAACGCGCTGTCACCATCAGCGGTCATTCCATAGAACACCTTCACTACAGCCTGTCGGTAACGTGGAGCAAAAACTCTGCAGCTTCGGTTGAAAACACTGGCCTGTAATCTAACAGGATACTTGTCCACCTTCCGATTGATCTTGGTCATGTCCATGCTGGCATTCCAAAGAGGTCCATTCTGATACATGGTTGGGTGCACGTAGAAAACATCCACCTGCTTCAGACTATCGCTTACCCAGGCTTCGCCATTAGGCACAACATCAGCTGCATCGTTCTTGAACGGAAGTGCCGACCAATTCTGTTCCAATGTGTAATCGGGAATTGCTGGGTGCTGTTCGTCTGAAAAGCTTGTTTTCTGGGCAACCGAATCATTGTTCACCAGCAAGACCAGCAAACAGATGAGGTGCGTCAATATCCGCATCAAGCGTTGACCGATTCGTGCTCCATCTCAGCTCTTTCCATTTCAATACGCCCAACAAACCCTTCTATGACCACGGTTGTCAGCAATGGATTCACCATGTGATAAAGATGTTCTCGGAACAGATCTTTCTCGTTCTCATCTGTAATATCGATGACCTGAGCATGGCTGTTATCGTAAATACGATTTACATACTTGGCAACCGAATCGCGTTCACTCTTCAATATCGTAACAGGTATGCCATGCGCCTCCATATTCGGCAGTCGGGTCTGCTTATCAAATGCCTTCGATTCGATCAAGGCGGAGTGCACTTGAATGGCAAATATTTTGGCAGGGAGTCGATTAAGTGCCTGTTCAATGGGGATACGATTGAGATGAGGTAATGAACCCAATGTGCTCATCAATTGTAGGATTCGTCCTTTTGTTGCCTTCCAAACGCGGTCTCGGATGGCCGAATCTTTACTGATCAGCCATTCAGACATGCTTATGCCACGATTTCTAACACCCGCTTTAGAATCGAACGGAATAATTCTTCGGGCTGCGTAAAAGATCGCTTTCTCTGCCGGTCCCTGACCAGAAGGGAGAATCACGTTGTCCATAAAACCAAGGAACGCGTGCTTTGCCTCTTCGCCAAAGAAAGGATTGGCCCCAATGCGCCCCTTCAAATATTTCTTAACGCCCGGTAATTGATCGAAATCACGTTCGATCATTAGGAAATAGATATTTCCCATGCTGTGATCAAACAGATAGACGGGATGCCCGAGATCACCGAAATACTGAATTGCATGATCAATATTCCGAACGATGTGCTTTGAATATTCCTTGATGGGCAGATCGTTGGGGACCGATCCGTAGTGCATGGCAGCCGCCATGTATTTCTTGGTGGGAATGGCGGTTAGCAGGCCATCGTACGAATTAAGTCCTAAGAATCCATGGATCAGCAGAATGACCGGCTTGTTGCTTTTGGCAAAGTAGCTGTAAGACTTGGGAAGGTCTATCTTGATGCTTGTTTCTCCATAAGGCGTTTCGCGCTTCAGTTCAACTTGTGGCCAAGTAAGTGCCTCGTCATCAATAAAAACATGTACGCGTTTCTCCACATTGGGCATAAACCGTAGAAAACTTGGACTTTCGTCATGCTTTCCCCATCGATAATACAACCACGCCAGTGCTCTTCTCTTTTCAGCCTTAGTGGCCAAAAAAGCAATGTGGCTGGTTTTCATGATGAAACTTGGCGTGAGCGTCAGCTCCTTCTCCTTTCGGTCGTGCACAATGCAACCGATGTCGTCAATACCAAAAGCATCTGAATAGCGGGTAACTCCTGCCACGCGACCTGCAGAATCGGTGGCAATGAACATGTAATCGAAACCTTCTTTGCCATTCTCCTTCAGATACTTGGCCAAGTTGTGGTTCATTTCGCTACAGTACTTCTCCATGTCGTCCCTGTCCAAACTCCTTCCAAGGATCTGGTCCTTGCTGATCTTACCTGTTGCCAGAAGGGTTTTAAGAAATCGGACAGCATCCATTACCCCTTTGAGTCCGCGCTGCCGTTTCAATTTGGAGTTGACAAACGTGTACCGAATCTTTTCCGGTCTGCTCAGTTTATCATAGTTCTCAAGAATGTATTGGTAAGCCCCTGAAGGTGATGTACCATGCGAAAGTCCTGCAAGGAACTTTTCGCCTCTTCTGGTAACCTCATTGGCATGGGTGATGAAGTCCAATCCCACGGCTTCATCAAATGCAGCCTTCTCTTTGAAATAATGTGCGGTAGGTGCCGCATACGTTGCCACGAATGTTGGCACTACCGATCGATCCCTTTTCGCCTTCTGTTTCTCTTTGCTCATCCTCTGTTCACAGGGTCATTGATCGCGTCTATCAGCATACGATCTTATTCTTTCATGTTGGCATAAACCATTAAGGTTGCGATGCCAGTATTCTTTCTGCTTCGGCTATCCATGCTTCTGCTCCGCCTTGCACGTAACCGGTCTGACCGATCTTGGCAAAATTGATCTCTGAGCCTTCTTTTGATGGATTTACGAACCAAATGGTGGGATATCCTCGCACCCCGAACATGCGTTGAATGTTCATGTTCTGTTGGCGCAATTCTTCAGATTGCTCTGTTCTACGAGGAAAATCCAATTCCATAAGTACCACATTCTCCTTTGCCCACTTTTCAAATTCAGGTTTGAAAAATGCCTCAGCCTGCAGGCGCTTGCACCATCCGCACCAATCACTTCCAGTAAAGAAAAGCAACAAGGGCTTTTTCTCGGCAATGGCCTTATCAACGGCTTCCACCATGTTGGTTTTCCAATCGAGATTGCCTGTTTCCTGCGCTTTGGCCGATATGCCAGCGACCAATAGGGCTACTATCATCAAATTCTTCATGCTACGAATCTATCACTTTCTGAACACACCCTGATGGGTACGCGTAGGTTCTTTTTTGGTTCGGCATTTTGCGCTACAAATACAGTACCGAACGGAGTGGATTCTTCTTTCACATGTCACTCAATATTTTAACCATTATGCAAAACGACCTCCTGGCGGCAGACTAACAACTGGAGAAGATGCTCTCTTCCAAGTTCATCAATACCCCCAACTACGGAACGGTTTGCTCTACTGTTGTTAAAGTAGACCGCAACGGAAACTGCTTTTTTGAAGAAAAGACCTTTGACGGGGATGGGAAAGAAATGGGAACGGTTGATTACCAATTGAAATTCGTCCCGATCTTCAGATCCAGGTAATCGGCAATCTGGTTATGCGCCTTCAGCCCGAAACTGGCGTAGAGATATGGAAGTATCTGAAAGGTGAGTTCGTGGCGGTGGTACCACATCTCGTTCACAGGAAACTGGTCGAACGCATAAACCCCGATATGTTGCCCAAATTGCACCTTTCCCAGCCAAAACTCGTGCCCCACGGAGAAAGACAGGCGCAGATGACTGCGGGTAGGATCATCCGACTTCAGAATTCTCACCCTTCTCGAATTGTCCATTTCAAAATTGGTCCCTACGGCAATAGCCGTACTGCGGTGCAACCAACGCGAGTATTGCAGGTTGGCGTTCAGGATCCAGAATTGAGCGGGATTGCCGGGGTCGGCATTCTTCAATGAGTTGCCAATGTCCAGTTCCATGCGGTTCTTCTTGGCGGGCGGTGGCCGCCTCACCTTCCCCCTGCTCTTCAGATTCACCGGTTGGAATGAATAATCCACTCCCAAATGAGCTGTCGGCCAGTTCAGTCCCTTGTTCGGGTTCTTGATGCCGCCATTGCTAATGTGGTTGTAATTACCCCCAAGGCGGATGTTCCAATGCTCATCTATGCGATAATTGAACCCGATACCCAAGGCCAACGGAAAGGCCACATAGGTGCTGTATGCCACGTTGCCGGGGTTGGTTTCCTCGTCATAAGGCCTATCCATAAAAGCCACACCCACCAAGGCAATGCGGAAAGAGAGGTTGAACCGCTTGGGAATGAAGAATACCGGCTCCACATAGCCCAACATATAGTAGGCAGAACCCAGCACGGGGCCATTGTCGAAGTTCATGTAGTTGACCGATAGCCCAACCCGTGGGTAACAGCTGCAATATGAATAGGCCTTGACACCCGTAAGTTGCCAGGCCAGATCGGCCTCGAAACCCCATGGATAAGATTCCTTAAGTGGGCTGAGCGCAGAGGAATGTTTGAGATAGTAGCCGCCATGCACGCGAAGTCCAACGGAGAATATCTTTCGATTCTCGATGGTATCGGTCGGCATTTGGGCGCTGGCCATGAACGCCCAACAGCAAAAACATGTGAACAAGAAGCTTTTCATGATCTGTAGATGCCCCGTTAAAATGAGCAATTTTGTCCGTATTCAAAAACTCCTCACGTCATTGCGAGTACGGAGTGCGAAGCAATCTGCAAGTTGAGATTACTTCGGTTGTTCCTCTCTCGTAATGACGCCAGTAAAACACAAACTATGGACAGACGACTGCAACAGTTCGAACGACTGCTGAACATAATGGACGACCTGCGAGAGAAATGTCCGTGGGACAGGAAACAGACCTTGGAAAGTCTGCGCCATCTGACCATTGAGGAAACCTATGAACTGGCTGATGCCATTCTGGATAACGATCTGGAAGAGATAAAGAAAGAACTGGGCGATATTCTGCTGCACATCGTGTTCTACGCCAAGATAGGATCGGAGAAAAATGCCTTTGACATGGC